>DASTZS010000032.1:0-2512 GCA_035764165.1 Gaiellaceae bacterium
CCGCCGTCTGATCGAGGAGCGCGACGAGGGTCGAGCGATCCTGCTCGTCTCGCTCGAGCTCGAGGAGGTGCTCTCGCTCTCCGACCGGATCCTCGTCATGTACGAGGGCGAGATCGTGGGTGAGTTCCCGCCGACGGCGACCGAGGAGCAGCTCGGCGTCGCGATGACGGGTGGCGGACGCTCGGAGGAGGCGGCGTGAGGCGCATCGCGGAGGAGAGCGCGTGAGCGCCCCGGGGGCCGCGCCGCCGCCGGGGGTCGACCCGTCCGGGCTCGGGCCCGAGTCCTCACCGTCGCTGGTCGAGCGCTACGGGATCGCCCAGCGGGCCGAGGGCATCGTCGCTCCGATCCTCACGACGGTGCTGGCGTTCTTCATCGGCGGCCTCGTCGTGCTCGTCACGACGGGCAAGAACCCGGTGACGACGTATCGTGCGATCTTCGAGGGAGCCGGGTTCTCCTGGTTCTTCGAGCTGGGCAACCATCGCATCGGGCTGCCCTGGAGCAACGCGACCGTCTGGTTCCCCTGGAACGTCAACGACTTCGAGTCCGTCGCGGCCGTCAACCTCCAGCAGACGCTGATTCAGACGACGACGCTCGTCCTCACGGGCCTCGCCGTCGCCTTCGCCTTCCGGTGCGGCCTGTTCAACATCGGCGGCCAGGGCCAGTACATCGTCGGCGGGATCTGGGCGGTGTGGATCGGCTCGTCGTTCGAGAACCTCGACCCGTTCCTCCACGTCACGCTCGCGATCGTCGTCGCAACGATCGCAGGCGCCGCCTGGGCGGGGATCGCTGGGTTCCTCAAGGCGACCGTCGGTGCCCACGAGGTCATCTCGACCATCATGCTCAACTGGGTCGCGTACTACGTGGGATCGTTCCTGTTCGGTGTCGGCGGGCCGCTGCAGAACGACACGCAGGAGTCCGTCCCGTTCTCGAACGACATCGCCGAGGGGGCACACTTGCCGACGCTGTGGGGAGACCCGCTGCTGCAGGCCCTCCACACCGGCATCTTCATCGCGATCGCGTCGCTCGTGCTCTACTGGGCCATCCTCAACAGGACGACGCTGGGCTACGGCGTCCGCGCGGTGGGCTTCAACCCCGAGGCGGCGCGCTACGGCGGCATCGGCGTCCGCCGCAACTACTTCCTCGCAATGGCGATCTCGGGAGCGTTCGCCGGCATCGCCGGCGCGATCGACGTGCTCGGCTGGCAGTTCCGCCTGTCGACCGGCGACGTCCAGAGCGGCAGCCTGATCGCGTTCACCGGTATCGCGGTCGCGCTGCTCGGCAGGAACACCGCGGTCGGTGTGTTCCTCGCCGCGCTGCTCTTCGGTGCGCTCACGACGGGAACGTCGACGCGAAACCTCGATCCGGAGGTCTTCCAGCCCGAGCTGGCCTCGAACCTGACGACGCTGATCCAGGGTCTCGTCGTGCTCTTCGTCGGGGCCGATCTGATCGTGCTCTGGCTGCTCCGTCGCTTCCGGACGCGGGTGGCCACGTGACGAGCATCGCGCTCCCCGTTGCCGCTCGGCTCCCGCAAGGCTTGAAGCGCGTCGCGTGGATCGGGATCGTCCTGGGGCTCGTCGCCGCGTGGCTCGCGCTCCCGCCGTTGACCATCCGCTCATGGGTCCCGAGCCTCGTGCTCGCGCTCATCGCGGTGCTGCTCGGGGCCGGTGTCGCAGCTCGCGGCGAGCGCCGTTTCGGCAGCTTCGCGATCGCCGCCGGTCTGACCGGGTTCGGGATCGCGTACCTCGCCACGCTGTCCAGCCTCGGGAAGCTCGAGAGCGTCGTCGTGTGGTCGGCGCTCCTCGCCGCGATGCTGCGCTGGGCGACGCCGCTCGCGTTCGCCGCGCTCGGCGGGATGTTCTCCGAGCGCTCCGGCGTCGTGAACATCGGGCTCGAGGGGATGATGTTGATGGGGGCCTTCTTCGCGATCATGGCCGCCGACAAGCTCGACTCCTGGTGGCTCGGGCTCCTGATCGGCATCCTCGCGGGCGGCGCAGCGGCACTCGTGCACGCGATCTGGGCAATCCATCTCCAGGCCGACCAGATCATCGGCGGCACGGCGATCAACCTGCTGGCGGCCGGTCTGACGGGCTACCTGTACATCGACATCTACGGGCTGGAAGGCACGCCGACCGACATCCCGAGCATTCCTCAGGTTCGCCTCGACTTCCTCGGGAACGGGTTTGTCGGCGACATCTTCGGCGGGCTCAACCTGATGATCTGGGTCGCGATCGTGCTCGTGCCGCTCACCTGGCTGATCATGTTCAAGACGCCGATCGGACTGCGCATCCGCGCCTGCGGCGAGCACCCGCGGACCGCGGACACGGTCGGCATCAACGTGTACGCCGTCCGCTACGGAGCGGTCGTCCTGTCCGGGATGCTCGCCGCGGCGGGCGGGGCGTACCTTTCGATCGGCTTCCTCAACTCGTTCGGCGAGAACACGACCGCGGGGCGGGGATTCATCGCGCTCGCCGCGCTGATCTTCGGGAACTGGCGTCCGTTCGGCGTCGCGGCC
>DASTZS010000033.1:0-106086 GCA_035764165.1 Gaiellaceae bacterium
CCCTCACCCGGCGCTTCGCGCCACCCTCTCCCGCAAGCGGGAGAAGGGAAGCGTCAGCGCGGTTGCGGCACGATGCGGAGATACGGCCGCGGCGCCTTCCAGCCTTGCGGATAGGTTTTCTTCGCCTCGTCGTCGGTCACCGAGCCGGAGATGATCACGTCGTCGCCCTGCTGCCACTGCGCCGGAGTCGCGACCTTGTGGTTCGCGGTCAGCTGCAGCGAGTCGATCACGCGCAGCACCTCGTCGAAGTTGCGGCCGGTCGTCATCGGATAGACGAGGATCAGCTTGATCTTCTTGTCGGGGCCGATGACGAAGACGTTCCGCACCGTCTGATTGTCGGCCGGCGTGCGCGCCTTCGCGTCGCCGGAGGTGTCGGCGGGGAGCATCCCGTACAGCTTGGCCACCTTGAAGTCGGCGTCGCCGACGATCGGGTAATTGGGCGCGGCTCCCTGCGTCTCCTCGATGTCGCGCGACCACGCCTCGTGGTCGCCGGTCGAGTCGACCGAGAGGCCGAGGATCTTCACGCCCCGGCGGTCGAACTCGGGCTTGATCTTCGCCATGTAGCCGAGCTCGGTCGTGCACACCGGGGTGAAGTCCTTCGGGTGTGAGAACAGAACCGCCCACGACTCGCCGATCCAGTCGTGGAAGCGGATCGGCCCTTCGGTCGTCTCCGCCTCGAAGTCGGGTGCCGTGTCACCTATTTGCAGAGCCATATTCCTCCTCTCTGTAGCGCTTCCCTCTACAACCTACGCCGGTTCGGCCTTGCTCTTCAACCCTCAGACGACCTCGCGGAGGCGACCCGTGTGCACGTCGTAGACGAAGCCTCGCACCTTCTCCTTGTTGGGGATGAAGGGGCTCGCCTTGATCCGGGCGATCGACTGCCGCACATCCTCGTCGAGGTCGTCGAAAGCCTCCACGGCCCACTCCGGCTTGACACCCGTGTCGTGCTGCACCTCGCGGCGGAAGTCGTCGTCGCGAAACGTGAGCATGCCGCAGTCGGTGTGGTGGATGAGCATGATCTCCTCTGTCCCGAGCAGCCGCTGCGAGATCGACAGCGAGCGGATCTCGTCGTCCGTGATCACGCCGCCGGCGTTGCGGATCACGTGTGCGTCACCCTCCGCCAGGCCCAGGAGCCCGTAGGGGTTCAGCCGCGCGTCCATGCAGGCGACCACCGCCACCCGCTTCGCCGGCGGTAGCGGCAGGTCGCCACGGTCGAAGCTCTCACCGTACGAGTCCGCGTTCCGGACGAGCTCGTCGATCACGCTCATGGCTGCCTCCCTCGCTATTGCTTTTGAAGCCTGAAGCTATACCAAATGAAGCAATGGCTGCATACTCCCAGGGACACCGTCGAAGGAGGAGCCATGGCGCGGATCACCGAGAGCACCGAGATCGACCGCAGACCCGAAGACGTCTTCGCCTACCTGGACGAGGTCGAGCGCCACGGCGAGTGGCAGGACCAGATCGTCGGCGTCGAGCGACAGGACGAGGGGCCGCTGCGGGTCGGCTCGCGCGTGAAGGAGACGCGGCGCGTTCCGGGCGGCGACCGGGCCATGACCTACGAGGTCACCGAGCACGACCCGCCGAGCCGATCCTCGTTCCGGGTCCTCGACGGGCCCATGCGCGCGGTCGGCACGATCACGATCGACTCGCTCGACGGCGGGTCCCGCTCCCGCGTGACGATCACGCTCGAGTTCGAGCCCCACGGGATCGCAGGCCGCGTGCTGCTGCCGGTCGCGACGAGCCAGGCGCGCAAGCAGGTCCCGCGGAGCCAGGCACGGATGAAGGAGCTGCTCGAGAGCGGGCACTAGACCAGTCGTTTCTCCAGGAAGATCGCCAGCCGCGTCAGCGGGAAGGAAATACAGAAGAACGCCGCGAGGAGAGCGCCGTAGATCGCGAAGGCGTGCGAGTCACCAGGGGGCGTGAGCTGAAGGCGCTCGATCGACCGCTGGCCGGTCGCGAGAAGCTCGGTCACCCCGATGAGCGACGCGATCGTTGTGTTCTGAATGATGTTGGCAAGGAGGCTGACGAGCGGAGGGAGGAGACGGCGCAAGGCCTGCGGGAGGATCACGCTCCGGTGGCGGCCGACCCACCCGAAGCCGAGCGCGGCGGCTGCCTCGTGCTGCTCGTGCGGAATTGACTGCACCGCTCCTCGTGTGGCCTCTGCGACCTGGGCGCTTCCCCAAAGGATCAGGCCGATGGAGGCGCCCGTGATCGCCCCGAACCTGTGGTGAATGGCAGGCGCGGTGGGTAGCGCGTAGTAGACGAGGAAGATCGTGACGAGGATCGGCAACCCTCGCCAGACCTCCACGTACAGCCGGATCAGGGCCTGCAACGGCAGGAAGCGGATCGTCATCAGCGTGCCGAGGACGACCCCGAGAACGGTGCTGCCGATCACGGCATAGACGGCGATCCGGAGCGTGGCCGTCAGGCCGTCGTGAAGCATGTAGTGCGCAACCGGGTTGGCCCACTCGGGCATCAGCGGGCCTCCGGAAGCAGGAGGCGCCGCTCGACGACACGGACGAGAGCCGAGAGCGACCACACGACCAGCAGGTAGGTCACTCCGAGCGCGAAGTAGACCTCGGTCGCCTTGAACGACACGCTTTCGAGGCTGTAGGCCGTGTTGGTCAACTCGGCAAACCCGATCGCCGTCAGCAGGGACGTGTTCTTGAGCACGGACACGTAGGTGTTGATGGACGACGGCAACGCGATGCGTGCGCCGATCGGAAGCGTGACGTTGAGGAACGTCGCTACCCGGCTGAACCCGAGCGCGAGACCGGCCTCCCGGTATCGGGCGGGGACGGCCTCGAAGCCGGCGCGGAAGTTCTCCGTGTTGTAGGCCCCGCCCCAGACCATCACGGAGAGCCACGCGATCGTGAACGGCTCGAGCCGGATCGGATGGCCGGGAATCTGCGTCAGTCCGCCGGCGATGAAGAAGATCTGGACGAGGATCGGCGTGTTGCGAATCACCTCCACGTATACAACGGCCAGCCAGCTGAGCACGGGAACCCGGTGGGCACGCGCCGCACCCAGCACGATGCCGATCGTGAGCGAGCCGCCGATGCCGATCGCGGCCACTTTCAGCGTCGCCTTCAGCCCGTCCCAGAAGTCGGGGACGTGCTCCCAGATGAAATGCCAGTCGAAGCTTGCGAGCAGGGTCATCAGAGGGCGGGGGCGGCCGCCGCTGGAGCGGCCGCCCCCGAACGGGTCAGCTCACGGACAGATGCTCGCGACGTCCTTGCCGACCGGGTACGCGAAGGTGTTCTTCGGCCGCGGGACGTTGTCGACGAAGTCCGGCACGAGCCGCGCCGGCGCGTTTGCCCTCAGGATCTTGACGAACTCGTCCTTCTTCTTCATGTAGCGCAGGGCCGCATTGACCCAGCGGCTCATGGCCGTGTCGCCCTTGCGGATGCCGATCCCCCAGGGAACGTTCAGGAACTTGTCCCGTGTCAGCTTGAGGTCTCGGTCCTGCGTCGCCACCCCGAGCAGGAAGGCGTCGTCGAACATGAATGTGTCGGCACGGCCATCTTTCACCGCGGACACGGCGAGCGCCGGAGAATCCACCTCCAGCAACTTCGAGTTCTTGAAACAGTTCCTCGTCCACGTCGAGTAGATCGCACCTCGCGTCGTCGCAATCGTCTTGTCAGCGAGGCTGCCGACCGTGAGCGTGGAGTTGTTCGGGACGAGGAGGCGTCCCGTCGCCGAGTAGTAGGGAATCGAGAAGTCGATCTGGTCAGCTCGTGCCTGTGTCCACGTCAGCGTCGAGATGATGATGTCGACTCGCCCCGACGTGAGT
Source organism: Gaiellaceae bacterium (assembly GCA_035764165.1). Classification (GTDB taxonomy): domain Bacteria; phylum Actinomycetota; class Thermoleophilia; order Gaiellales; family Gaiellaceae; genus 3-1-20CM-4-69-9. The sequence goes on from DASTZS010000033.1 coordinate 3,794, forward strand.
GTGGGGATGCGGCTCGGCGTCGTCACGCACGTGAAGGCGACCTTCTTCTTGCTGCCGAAGGCGAGCTGCGCGAAGCGCCGCGCCACCTGGACGTCGTAGCCGTCGTTGTTCCCCCGCACGTCGATGAACCCGAACGGCGGGAAGTCGCACTTGACTCCGATCAGCCACCGCTTCCTCTTCTTCACGTCGGCCGGCAAAGCGGGCAGCTTCGGCTTCTTCGGTTTCGCGGTCGGACCTGCCATGGCCGCGACCTTGCCGCCGGGTGCGGCGGTCCCCCAGGCCGCGAAGGCCGCCGCGACCAAGAGCAATCCGGCGGCGACGGCGATCATGCGCTTCATTCAACCCCTCCTTCGTCGATGGTGAGCTCTTCTAAAGCGTCGGCGAGCTGCAGCGTGCGGCGGAGAAAGCGCCGCGTTCGCTCCGCCTTCGGGTGGTCGAGGATCTCTGCGGGGTCGCCCTGCTCCACGATCTTTCCCTCGTCCATGAAGATCAACTGGTCGCCGACGTCGCGGGCGAATTGCATCTCGTGGGTGACCACGAGCATCGTCATGCCGTCGCGCGCAAGGTCGCGCATGACGACCAGCACCTCGCCGACGAGCTCCGGATCGAGGGCCGACGTCACCTCGTCGAACAGCATCACGTGCGGCCTCATCATCAGCGCCCGGGCGATTGCCACCCGCTGCTGCTGGCCGCCGGACAGCTGGTGCGGATAGCTCTTGGCCTTCTCTGCAAGTCCGACGCGCTCGAGGAGCTCGCGCGCCCGCAACTCCGCGTCCCTGCGCGGCATCTTGCCGACGCGGCGGGCGGCCAGCGTCAGGTTGTCGATCGCACACAGATGCGGAAAGAGGTTGAACTGCTGGAAGACGATGCCGATGCGCTGCCGAACCGCGGGCACCTTCGTGCCCTTGCCGGTGATCTCTTCGCCCTCGAAGAAGATCCTGCCGCTGTCGACCGGCTCGAGCAGGTTGACGCACCGAAGGAGCGTCGACTTCCCGCTGCCGCTCGGGCCGATGATCACCAGGGCCTGGCCGGCGGTGACGGTCAGATCGATGCCGTCGAGCACCAGGTTCTCGCCGAAACTCTTGCGCACACCCTCGACCTGCACCACCGGCGTCGCGGTACGTGCGGGCTCGACGACGGCCACCCCTGTGTGCCCCGCCTCCACCGCTGCCGTTTATATCGTCTTTCGGTCGTGTTTTCACTCCCGGAGCTCATTCGCACACGGCGCACGCACAAGTCGTTCCGCCCGGAGCCGGTCCCGGCCGAGACGCTGGACGAGCTGCTCGAGCTCGCACGCTGGGCGCCGAATCACCACCGCACGAACCCCTGGCGCTTTCGGGTCGTCGGGCCTGAGACGCTCGTCCGGCTGAAGCAGGCCGCCGGCCCGGGCGAGGCGCCGAAGCTCGACCGTGCTCCGACCCTCGTCGTCGCCTCGGCGGTGCAGACAGGTGACGCCGAGCAGGACGAGGAGGACGTCTGCGCGACCGCGAGCGCCATCTACGCGGTGCTGCTCGCGGCGCACGAGCGCGGGCTGGCGGGATACTGGCGGACGCCGCGAGTGCTGCGGACCGCTGCGGGCAGGGAGGCCGTCGGACTTCCCGACGACGAGCGCTTCCTCGGCCTGATCCACCTGGGCACGCCCCGCAGCGAACCGCCGCCCCCGGAACGTGCGCCGCTCGAGGAGTACCGCTCCTTCCTGCCCTAGTGCCCCTTCCCAGTAATGCCGTCGTGTATTGCTGGGGCACTCGCTCCGCGCCGCAGGTACCGTGGACACGTGGCCGAGCTTCCCGCCCAGCAGCCGATGCACGAGATCGCCTGCCCGCACTGCAAGAAGACCTTCACCGCCGAGTTGATCGCGGGCCAGACGGAGCGCCACCGGGGCTTCAAGTGCCCCCACTGCAAGCTCTTCGTGCCGGCCGACCGAGCCTCGAAAGACTAGGAGGGCCGGCCACCGGCATCCCTCGTTCAAGGGATGCCGCCGTCCTGCCGATAGGGAGCTCGTGGCAGTCGACGTCGCCGCTCCCACTGCGGACCCCGAAGCACCTTCAGCGCCGCGCGCGTTCGCGCGGCTCGCGGCCCTGCCGACGTGGCTCTGGCTCGGAGGGATCATGGTTGCGAGCTTCGGCGGACGACTGCTCGCCGCCGCCGGCCGGGTGACGCCCGACTACCTGCCCGATGAATACATCTATCCGTCGCTGGCGCGAAGCTTCGCCGAGCACGGCCGGCCGCTGATCCGCGGCGGCACCGCGCATTTTCCTGCGCTCCTCGACCCGATCCTGACCGCGCCCGTCTGGCTCGTCACGAGCGATCCGGTGACGGCGTACCGGTTGACCCAGGGGCTCCATGCGATCTTCCTCTCCCTCGCAGTCGTCCCTTCGTACCTGCTCGCGCGGCGCCTCGGTCTCGACCGCTGGCTCTGCATCGCTGTTGCGCTGCTCACCGTCGCGGTGCCGGATGCCGTCTACGCGTCCTCGATGCTCGCCGATCCGCTCGCGTATCCGCTCGTGCTCGCCGCCGTGTATACCGGTGTCGTCATGATCGCCGCCCCCACCCCTCGGGGGCAGGTGGCATTCGCCACGTTCAGCGCGCTCGCCGTGCTCTCGCGTGTCCAGTACGTCGTCGTCCCGCTCGCCGTCCTCGCGGCGATGCTGATCGTCGAGCGCGGCCACGTCGTCCGCCTCGTACGCCGCACCTGGCTCGCGCTGAGCCTGCTCGTGGTCCCGCCCGCGCTCCTGCTCGCGACGCTCGGAAGCGACCGCGTCCTCGGCGTCTACTCGAAGGGGAATCACGGCGTGCATCCCTTCTCTCTGCTGCGCTGGATCGGGAACGAGGCGATGCTGCTCATGTACTCGAGTGGCTGGGTGATCGTGCCTGGGGCGCTCGTCGGCCTCGCATACGCACTGCGGCGGTCGCGCGGGCGCACCGAGCTCGCGTTCGCCGTGACGACGGTCGTGCTCGCAGCGGCGCTGCTGCTCGAGGCTGCGCAGATCGCCGACACGGACTCGCAGCGCTTCCAGGAGCGCTATCTCTTCACGCTTGTCCCGTTGCTCGGCGTCGCCTTCGGCCTCTACGTCAAGCGCGGGCTTCCCGCCCGCATCCCGGTCGGGTTGCTCTCCGCCGCGCTGCTGCTCGTCGCCGCGAGGATCCCACTGTCGGGCTACGCCGCCGCGCACAACAAGGACGACTCGCCGACGCTCTGGGCCGTGCTCCGCCTCGAGTCGCTCACGTCCGTCGGCAACGGCGCGCTGGCGGTCGCGCTGATCGCGGGTCTCTTGTCGGGGCTGGCGGCGCTCGTGGCCTTCCGCAAGCTGCCGGCTGCCCTCGCGCTCGTCGCAGCCGTCGCGGCGTGCTGCACGCTCTCCGCCGGCGCGGCGTCGTTCGACGCCTTCTCGAGCCAGCGCGTTCGAGACTCACTGCCCAGCGACCTGCGCTGGGTCGACCATGCACGCCTCGGCCCGGTCGATCTCGTCGCGCCGCCGGGCTCGCAGAAGGAACAGTCCTGGCTCGCGCTCTTCTGGAACACGTCCGTTGAACGGCTGCTCCTCGTCGGCAGCCCCGCGATCGACCAGTTCGCTGCGAAGCCCGTGCGCGTCGCGCACGACGGCAGGCTGCTCGTCGACGGCAAGGCGACGCGGCGGCCGCTGCTCGTGCAGACGTACGGCTCGACCGTGCAGCTGACCGGCGTCGAGCGCGTCAGGCACGAGCCGATCTTCGATCTGTACCGGCCCGCCGGGACCCCGCGCCTGCGGCTGATCGCCGCCGGCCGGTTCCTCGACGGCTGGCTCGCCCCGCGCGGCGCGTTCACCATCTGGACGAAGAGGGCTGGGACGCTTCGTCTCGTGCTGCGACTACCTGAAGGCACGCGGCTCACGCCCGTGCACTTCACGGCGCAAGGCGTCGACCGCATCATCCGTGTGCATCCCGGTGAGCGCGTGCCGCTGCGCTTTGCCGTTCCGGCAGGCGGCGAGTGGACCCTGCGCTTCGAGGCCGAGAAGCCCGGCTTCCTCGGCGACCGTGCCGTGAGCGTGCACGCTCCGCGCGCCGAGTTTGTGGCTCAGAGCCACTAACTTCGCCAGTGCCCCTTCCAGTAATGCCGTCTAGCTTCTGGGTCGCGAGCACCGAGCCCAGAGGCCGCACTCGACCGAAGCAAGGCTGGACTGCCTTGCCGAGGAAGAGGGTGGACTCTGGCGCCGCGTGATCGCGGGCCAGAAGCAGGCATGTACTGCTGGAAGGGGCACTAGACGCAGTCTTTGAGACCCTGCGCCTCGGGCAGGGACTCGAGCTTCTTGAGCGTGTTGTTCTCGATCTGGCGGATCCGCTCGCGCGTGACGCCGAAGGCTCTGCCGACCTCCTCCAGAGTGCACGGCTGGGCGCCCGAGAGCCCGAAGCGCAACTCGATCACCTGCCGCTCCCGCTCCGGCAGAGCCGACAGCGCGTACTCGACGTCCTCGCGCCGGAGCGACAGCGTGGCGGTGTCGAAGGGCGACTCGGCCGACTCGTCCTCGACGAAGTCCCCGAGCTCGGACTCCTCCTCTTCGCCGATCGGCTTCTCGAGCGAGATCGGCAGCTGCGACATGCGCAGGATCTCGCGCACCTCCTCGGTCGTCATCTCGAGCTCCTCCGCGATCTCGTCGGGCTGCGGCTCCCTGCCGAGCCGCTGCACGAGCTGGCGCTCGATGTGCACGACCTTGTTCAGCTTCTCGACCATGTGCACGGGGATGCGGATTGTGCGCGCCTTGTCCGCGATCGCCCGCGTGACCGCCTGGCGGATCCACCACGTCGCGTACGTCGAGAACTTGTAGCCCTTGCGGTAGTCGAACTTCTCGACGGCGCGGATGAGGCCGAGGGAGCCTTCCTGGATCAGGTCGAGGAAGCTCAGGCCGCGGCCGAGATAGGACTTCGCGATCGACACGACCAGCCGGAGGTTCGCCTCGATCATCTGCGTCTTCGCCGACATGTCGCCGCGCTCGATGCGCTTGGCGAGATAGACCTCCTGGTCGGCGGTGAGCAGCGAGACCTTGCCGATCTCGCGCAGGTACAGGCGGAGGGAGTCGAGCGACGGCTCGACGCTCAGGTCGAGCTTCGGGCCTTTCTCTTCTTCAGGCGTGGGGAGCTGCTCGTGCGGCGGATGCTTGTGCGTCTCGCCTTCCAACAGCTCGACACCGTGGTCGACGAGGTAGGTATAGAAGTCCTCGATCTGATCCTTCGTGAGCTCGACGTCTTCGAGCCCGGCTGCGATCTCGTCGTAGTTGAGAACGCCCTTCTCGAGACCTTCCTGGACGAGCTTCTGGAGCTCCTCGACCTCAGGAAGGGAGATGTCGACGGTGAGCAACGGCGGCCTACCTCCCGGCTTTTTTCGCGTCGGTGGACGGGGACTCGATCGACAAACGCAAAAGAGCCGGACACTTCGCTGCTATCCGGCTCACCCTCTCGCCGTCCGGATATTACAGAGGTCCGGGAAAAAGCAAATAGCGACTTTTGTTATAGACCGATCGCACCCACCAGCTCGCCTCGGCTGTTCTCGAGACCCACCACCGCAAGGTCACCGAGGTCGAGATCGAGCTCGCGGAAGAAGGCGGCGGCAGCAGGTCCGAGCGCGCGTCCGTTGCCATCCTCGACCTTCAGCGCGACGCCGACGCCGTCCCCTGCAGCGCAGAGCAGACCCTCGGCCCCACCCTTGGCGATCCAACCGGGCAGCGCCTTCATCAGGCGCGTGTCCGTCGCAAGCGGACCGCGGATGAGATCGGGATGAGCGCGCATCGCGTCCGCGATGCGGCCGCCGACGTCGAGCCGTTCGAAGCGCGAGAACGCATGTGCCATTCGTTCCAACGGCAGCGCGAACGTCAGGACGCCGCAGCCGTCCACTCCGGTCCGGATCTCGTCGGCGACGACCTCTGCCGCCTCGGCGTGCACGGCGAGCAGCTCCCGCTGCACCCGGTGACCTTCCAGCCGGTAGCCCTCGCTGCGCCAGCCCTTGGCCCGGCAGAGCGCGAGCATGCCCGCGTGCTTCCCGGAGCAGTTGTGCTTGAGCCGCGACGGCGGCTCCCCCTCGGACCCGCACTCCAGCTCGTCCTCCGACGCCGGGCCCTTGCCGAGGAGGGCCCGCACTGCCGCGAGCTGCGCGTCGTCCGCGAGGTGCGACGCCGACGCGATCGCGAGGTCGCGCGAGTCGAGGTCGCTCCGGGCGCGCGCGAGCGGCACGGCCTGGAGCGGCTTCGAGGATGAGCGCATGAAGGCGACGAGACCGGAATCGCCCGCTTCGGCGATCACCGCTCCGTCCTGGACTGCGACCCCGTGGACGCGGTGGACCGCCTCGACGATCTCGCCGCGGCGCACGGATACCCTGAACGGGTCCATGCGCCGGAGCCTAAGTGCCTGAGCTACCCGAGGTCGAAGCCTGGCGCCGTGCGCTGGACGACCCGGTCTCGGCGTTCCCGATCGTGAAGGCGGGGCCGGCGCACGTGGCGACGCTGAAGACGTTCGACCCGCCGCTGTCGGCGCTCGAGGGAAGGACGCTCGCCGGCGCCGAGCGGCGTGCGAAGCGGCTCCTCTTCCCGACCGAGGACGGCGAGCTCGTCCTGCTCGTGCACCTCATGACCGCCGGACGGCTGAAGTACCTGCAGCACGGCGAGCGTGGACCCAAGGCGCCGGCGTTTCGCCTCGTGTTCGAGGGCGGCGCACAGCTGGTGCTGACCGAGGCCGGCGCGAAGAAGCGCGCGGGCGTGTGGCTGCTGAATCCGGAAGAGGCCGAGCAGGAGCTCGCGCACCTGGGCCCGGAGGCGCTCGGCATCGGCGCAGAGCGCCTGGGCGAGATCTGCGCCTCCGAGTCTCGGCGCCTGCACTCGCTCCTCCGCGACCAGCGGATCATCGCAGGCATCGGGCGGGCGTGGACGAACGAGATCCTCCATCACGCGAAGCTCTCGCCGTACGAGCTGACCCGCGATCTCACGCCGGAGCAGGTCGACGCGCTGGCCGAGGCGATCGACTCCGAGCTGACGCGCGGACTGGAGCTGCGCGAGGCCGGCGCGAACGACAAGCGCACGTATCGCGTCCACGGCTCACTCGGCGAGCCCTGCCACGTGTGCGGCACGCCGATCGCGCGGGTCGACTTCGAGGAGCACACGATCTACTACTGCCCCGAGTGCCAGACCGGCGGGCGCATCCTCAAAGACCGCCGTCTGTCACGATTGCTGCGCTGATGTCGGACATCCTGCAGGCGATCTACCGGGGCGACCGCGACGAAGCGGAGCGGCTCGCGGCGGAGCGCGACCTCGACGTGTTCGAGGCGGCCGCGCTCGGTCGCGTCGACCGTCTCCGGCAGCTGCTCGACGCAGACTCGTCGCTCGCGAACGCCTGGGCTCAGGACGGCTTCCAGCCGCTGGGGCTCGCCAGCTTCTTCGGGAATCTCGACGCGGCGCGACTCCTCGTCGAACGCGGTGCCGAGGTGAACTCTGCGTCGCACAACGAGATGAAGGTGATGCCGCTCCACAGCGCGGCCGCCGCGCAGGACCCGGACCTGCGCTACGCGATCGCCAAGGTCCTGCTCGAGGGGGGCGCCGATCCCAATGCGCTCCAGCAGGACCAGTACACGCCGCTGATGGCCGCGGACCAGCACGGCGACACGCGTTTGCGCGAGCTGCTCGTCGAGCACGGCGCGAAGAGCTAGCGGCCTTCCTCCCAAGCTTCCAGCAGTCCTTCGACGTGCCGGCGCTGCGTGTCGGTGAACGGCATGCCGGCGAGCAGGCGACGCACCTCCGACGGGTCGTCGTTCTCGATCGCCGCCTCCAGATGCTCGCGAGTCGGGGTTGGTTGCTGCAGCTGGCGGCGCAGCCAGCGCAGCAGGCTGACCTGCGCCGCTCGGTTCACTCGGGCAGCTCGACCACCAGCGTCTCGCCGTCGACCGTCACGGAGCCTCCGTGCGCACCGATGACGATCACCGCGACGGCAGCGCCGAGGTCACGGAGCTGCTCTCCCAGCAGGACTGGGCCGGAGGAGGGTGTGACCGGCGAGATCGAGATCTTCCTGCCGTCGACGCCCACGTCGACGTGCGCGAGCCCGCCGTGCCGCAACGCAGCCTGGGCGAGAGCCGACACGCCGCGCTGCGTCGACTCGATGTCGACATGGATTGCGCTGCCGCTGCCCGAGACGGCGACGCGGTCCTCTCCGAGCTCCTCGGCGGCGCGGCGCGCCAGCTCGAGCGTGTCGGTCTCCTGCAAGGCCGGCTCGTACCGGCCGGCCTCGATCCGCGCGGCCACGCCAAGCTCGTCCAGGAGCTCGGCGAGCTGGCGCGCGGCGCTGTCGATCATCTCCACGTAGCGCTGCTTGGGCTCGCCGAGGTCGCCCATGCGCACGAGCGTCTGCGCGAAGCCGTGGACCGTCGCGAGCGGCGTCCGCAAGTCGTGGGCGGCGAGCGAGACGAGTCTCGGGAAGCTGTTGTCCGGATGCCCCACTGAGCGGCTTGACACTAACCTGTCACCCATGACGGAGTCGCGCCATCTCCTCGAGGATCTCCAGGCCTCGACGCCTGAGGTCAGGCTCGGCCTCTCGCGGGCGGGGGTGCAGGGCCTGGCCAAGGCGATCCGCCTGAGACGCGGCAGTGCGGAGAAGCTCGTGTCTGCGGACATCGACTGCTTCGTCGACCTCGACCCGACGCAGAAGGGCGTGCACATGTCCCGCTTCCCCGAGCTGTTCGAGGAAGCGATCGACCAGGTCGTGATCGGCGAGTCCTTCCTGGTCGAAGAGCTGGCCGAGCACATCGCCCGCCACATCGTGGAGAGGCAGGCCGCGGGACGCGCAGAGGTGCGTATCGTCGCGCTCTATCCGCTCGCGCGAGAGACGCCGGTGACTCGACTCGCGACGCAGGAGATGATCTCCTTGATCGGGATCGCCGCGGCTTCCCAGACGCGAGTGCGCCGGATCGTCGGCGTCGAAGCGACCGGAATCAATGCGTGTCCGTGCGCGCAGGGCCTCGTCCGCGGTAAGGCCTCCGAGCGCCTGCTCGAGGCCGGCTTCGAGGAGGGCGACGTCGAGCGGATCCTCGAGCTCGTACCCCTCGCGACGCACAACCAGCGTGGTCGGGGCACCTTGTACGTCGGCACCGATCACTCCGTCAACGCCGAGGATCTCGCGGACATCGTCGAAGGCTCGATGAGCTCGCCGATCTACGAGCTGCTCAAGCGGCCGGACGAGCTCTTCGTCGTCGAGCACGCCCACCTGCAGCCGCGCTTCGTCGAGGACTCGGTCCGGGTCTCGCTCCAGGCCGTGGTCGAGCGCTACCCGGAGCTCGAGGACGACGACTTCGTCCTGGCACGCCAGCTCAACTTCGAGACGATCCACTCGCACGAGGTGCTGGCCGAGCGGTTCGGCACCGTCGGCGAGCTGCGCAAGGAGCTGCGCGACGGCGACCCTGCCGCACGCCACACCGAGCTACGGGAGTGGCTCGCCTCCTAAGAGGGTTTGGCGGCCCCGTCCAGCTGTTTCGCAGTGCTGCGGCCGATCAGCTCGTAGTGCGCGCGCCGAACCGGCGAAACCTGAAGCGGCTCTCCTGACCGGCCCTGAGCCTGGCGATGTTGGCCCGGTGGAGCACGATGACGGCAACGCCCGCCGCCGCCCCGAACACGATCACCGGCCAGGGCTCACCGAGCAGCACCGCGACGACGGGGAGAGCGAGCGCGGCAGCGATCGACGCGAGCGAGGCGTAGCGAGAGAGCAAGAAGACGAGAATCCACACGCCGGCGGCGATCGCGCCCACGACCGGCGCGACCCCGAGAAAAGCTCCGCCGCACGTCGCGACCATCTTGCCGCCGCGCTGCCAGCGGAGAAAGAGCGGGCGCCAGTGGCCGAGCATCGCGGCGCCGCCGGCGAGCACGCCGACGAGGTCCGAGGCAAAGATCGTCCCGAGCAGGGCCGGGGCGAACCCTTTCGCCGTGTCGAGGAGGACGACGGGCACGCCCAGCTTCCAGCCGTAGACGCGCCAGACGTTCGTGCCGCCGACGTTGCCGCTCCCATGCCGGCGGATGTCGTCGTGCCGCACGAGCCGCACGAGCCAGTAGCCCCACGGCATCGAGCCGAGCAGGTAGCCGCCGACGACGAGGAGCGCCGCGGTCACGCAGACCTACCCGGGGATCTGGTACTTCGACACCCAGTCGTTGATCGTCGACCAGTCGAGGTTGTCGAAGAACGCGTCGATGTACGAGGCCCGGTCGGTCTGGTAGTCGAGGAAGTAGGCATGCTCGTAGACGTCGAGCGCGACCAGCGGCGTGGCGTTCCAGATCGGATACGTGTTCTGCGCGTCGCCGACGTAGTTGAACAGGCGTCCTTCGTCCCAGTCGTACGCCGTCCAGGCCCAGCCGCGACCGGCCATCCCGGTCGCCTTCAAGTCGGTGCGCCAGCTCTGCACCGAGCCGAAGTCCCGTTCGATCAGGTCGCCGATCAGCCCGGTCGGGTCACCGCCGCCGCCCCCGAGGTGCTCGAAGTAGATCTCGTGGTTCTTGATCCCGCCGATCGCGAACGTCAGGTCGACCTTCAGCGCCCGGATGTCGGAGTAGACCTGGTTCGCGCTCGCAGTATCCACCCCGTCGAGCCGGGCGAGGATCTCGTTCCGCTTGTTCACGTAGCCCTGGTAGAGCTTGTAGTGCGCCTCCACCGAGGCGCGAGAGATGCCGTCGAGCTCGTACAGCTCCGGCTTCAGCTCCCTCGCCGTGATCTCCTCGAACTTGAACGCGAGCGTCGCCATCTCTCTCCTCCCGTGCGGGTGATATTCGACCGAATGCGCGCGCGGAGCATATCCTCGGCCTAGACGCGACAAAGGAGTCAGCCATGCCCTTCGAGGTCCCGCCCCTTCCCTACGACTACGACGCGCTCGAGCCGACGATCGACGAGGAGACGATGCGGCTCCACCACGACAAGCACCACCAGGCCTACGTGGACAACGCCAACAAGGCGCTCGCGGGCACCGAGTGGGCCGACCGTCCCGTCGAAGAGGTGCTCGCGAACGTCGAGATCCTGCCCGAGGAGATCAGGACCGCCGTGCGCAACAACGCCGGGGGCCACGCGAACCACACGCTCTTCTGGGAGATCATGAGCCCGAACGGCGGCGGCGAGCCGAGCGGCTCGCTCGCAGACGCGATCAACGACACGTTCGACAGCGTCGCCCAGTTGAAGACGCTTCTGAACGACACGGGTGTCAAGCGCTTCGGCTCCGGCTGGAGCTGGCTCGTGCACGACGGCACCGGTCTCGCCGTCTACTCGACGGCGAACCAGGACTCGCCGATCATGAACTCGGATACGCCGCTGCTCGGCATCGACGTGTGGGAGCACGCCTACTACCTGACCTACAGGAACCGCCGGCCCGACTACCTCGACGCCTGGTGGAACGTCGTCAACTGGGACGCCGTCCAGCAGCGGTTCGACGAAGCGGGCTAGGGACGGAACCGGACTTCGTGGCTCTGAGCCACGAAGTCCGTTCCGGGAGAGCTAGCGCCTGACGACCGGCTGCGTCCCGCTCCAGGTGTCGGCGTAGCCGGCGGGCATCTCTGCCGCGGGCATGTAGATGCGGATCGACCAGCGTCCACGCGGGACCGACAGCCGCGCAAAGCGCAGCGACATGATGCGTCCCGACTTCTGGCCCAGCCGCAGCTTGCGCACGTTGATCCACGTGCGGAGCAGCGTGTAGCGCTGCAGGTAGACGTAGCGGCCGGCGAACGACTGTCCCGCCGTGACGTAGAAGTGGAACCAGCCCGACTTCGAGACGAACGGCAGCTTGATCACCGGCTGGACCTGAACGATCACCGAGCTCTCGGCGCCGCGCCACTGCGCCTGGTACGTCGTGTTGAGCTGAGGTGAGGCGGTGAACGAGAAGACCCCCTCGTTGCCGGTCTGCAGCGTCGCGACCACTTGCTTCGTCGTCTGGCCCGCGGGCAGCTGCACGATCGTCACCGTCTGGCCGGCACGCTTGCTGTTGATCGCGCCGCTCAAGGTGACCTGGCCGCCGAACTTGACCACCGGCGCAGAGGTCGCGAGGGTCACCTGCGGCGGCGCCCCGCGCACCGTCACCGTGCCCTTGAGGGTGGGGTGCAGCCCGTCGTGGTAGCGGAACGTCCCGCTGTTTCGGAACGTGAACGTCCAACTCTTGCCCTTGCCCAGGATCGGCGAGGCGAACTGCCCGCCGTTCGCGACGACCTGGTGGTCGATCGTGTCGACGTTCTTCCAGGTCACCGAATCGTCCTGGTTGACGGTCACGGTCGCGGGAACGAAGCCGCTCCTCTTGATCTGCACCGTCGTCGTCGCGGTGGAGGCAGGCCCGGCAAGCACCAGAGCGAGCCCAGCCACGACCATCGGGATGAATCTGCGCATCGCGGAACCCCCTGTCTTTCCCCTTTCCTTCCCTTCAGACGTGCGCGGCCCGTAAGGGGTTTTTAAGCGTTTGGTTTGGCTCTGAGTTGTGGTCTACGTCTTCCTCTGCTGCAATCCGTCCGAGGTGGAGTTCCGTAGAGATCCGGAAGAGATGGGAGTGAGTCTCGCCTTGCCTGCTGCCTTCCCCCAGGGCAGCCGCCGGGAAACGACCGGCAGCCCCTCGCCGGATCTCGGCGAGCTGACCGACGGCGAGCTGATTCGGCTCGTCGCGCGCCGGAGCTCGGACGCCTTCGAGGCTCTCTACCGCCGCTACTCGAGGCCTGTCTTCGGCCTGGCCTTGCGACGGCTCGGCGACCGCATGCGCGCAGAGGACGCGGTGCAGGAAACCTTCGCGGCCGTCTGGCGCTCCGCCCGCACCTACCGGCCGGAACGCGGGGCGGGGGCGCCGTGGCTGTACGCGGTGGCGCGCAACGCGATCGTCGACCGCAGCCGCAGCCGCAGCGAACCGCCGAGCGAGACGCCGGACGCGGCGTCCGACGACCCAGGCCCGGACGAGCAGGCCGAGGCCTCGTACGTCTCCTGGCGCGTGCACCGCGCGCTTGCGAGCTTGACAGAGAAGGAGCGCGACGTGATCGAGCTCGCCTACTACGGCGGCCTGTCGCAGAGCGAGGTCGCGAACTTCCTCGGCATTCCGCTCGGCACCGTGAAGACCCGCACCCGCGCGGCGCTCGGGCGGCTGGCCGACCTGCTCGAGGGAGAGTTGGCGTGAGCCGGATGCCCGACTTCGACGAGCTCATCGGTCCCGACCTGCCGGCCGAGGAGCGCGAGCGGCTGCGCCGCACGCACGACCTCCTCGTCCAGGCAGGCCCGCCACCCGAGCTCTCGCCCGAGCTCGAGACCGTGCCGTGGCCGGAGGAGTCGCTCGCGCCGCTGTTCCGCCGGCCTGCACGCCGGCGCCGGCCGCTGCTCGTCGCCGCCGCGCTCGCGACCGCGATCGGCATCGGCTTCCTGCTCGGCCAGACGACATCCCCGAGCTCGACCTCGATCAGCGTCGAGCGAGTCGTCCGCCTGGCGGGTACCAGCCTCGACCCGAACGCCTCGGGCGAGCTGCGGCTCGGCCACAGCGACGAGAACGGCAACTGGCCGATGGTGCTTCGCGTCAGGGGCCTCGACCGGCTCGCGAAAGGCGGCTACTACGACCTGTACCTGACGAAGGGCGGGAAGCCGGTCGTGCTCTGTGGGACGTTCAACGCCGCGGGCGGCGAAGCGCAGATCCGCCTCAACGCGGCCTACGACCTGAGCCGCTTCGACCGCAACGGGTGGGTCGTCACCAGGCAGCCGCGCGGGCACTTCACGCCCGATCAGATCGTGCTGCAGCCCGCGAGCGCTTAGGCCTTAGGGCGCGACGCGGTTCGCCTTGACGAAGGCGTCGTGCGTGACCGGCATCTTCGCCGCGAAGAACTGCTCGACCGCCTCGGCATAGCGGCGGATCTCCCGCTGCGCCGTTTCGGCCGCGCGCAGTGAGACGAAGTTCATCAGCGCGCGCGCGTTGACCGTCCAGAAGAACTCCGTGTACGAGCCGACCGGCATCACCGCACGCGCCAGCTCGCGCGCGACACCCGCCTCGACGAGGCGCTCGTACGTTTCGAAGGCGTGCTCGTAGACCTCGCGGAGCTCCTCCCGTGCTCGCTCTGCAAGCTCGTCGTCGACCGGCTCGAAGGAGTAGGCACCCGGCTTGCCGACCTGGCTGCGGACGTCTTCCGGCGCGGGCACGTAGAAGTCGTCCGTCGCCTTCGCGTAGCGCATCGAGAACTCGTTGAACGAGCCGATCCGGTGCCGGAACCACTCGCGTGCGACGAAGATCGGCGCCCGGATGTGGAAACGGAACGCGTTGTGCTCGAAAGGGGTCCCGTGCCTGTCTCGCATGAGGAAGCGGATGAGACCCTCGTCGGCCGCCTCCATCTCGTCCTTGCGTCGGGCAAAGCTGACCCGGGCCGCATTGACGACGGAGAGGTCGGTGGCCATGGCGTCGTCGAGGCGGACGAAGCCATGATCCAGGACACGGATGGCGTCCTCGGCTATCACTCTGTCGGTGGTGGCCACGAGCGATTCGAGTCTAGCCGGGGTGCAGGTCGGCACCTCCGGCTGGTCCTACCCTTCCTGGAAGCCCGGTTTCTACCCGCCCGGCACCGACACGAAGGAGTTCCTCGGCTACTACGCCTCGCGCCTGTCCACGGTCGAGCTCAACACCACCGGCTACCGGTTGCCCGGCGAGGCGCAGTTCGAGAGCTGGGCCGGGCAAACGCCGGCAGGCTTCACGTTCGCGCCCAAGCTGGCGGGCAACCGGCCGCGCCAGCTCGGCGCATTCGGGCCTCGCGTGGCAGCGCTCGGCGACCGCCTTGGGCCGATTCGGGTGCAGCTGATCAGCGCATGCGACGAGGGGATGATCGAGCTGATCCTCGGCTCGCTCGATCCCACTCTCCGGCTCGCCTTCGACCTCGCGCATCCGTCGTGGGAGGGGATCGAGCCACGGCTGGCGGAGGCCGGCGCGGTTCGCGTCAACGACCTCGACCACGACGCTCCGTTTCGCTACCTGCGTTTCCGCGAGCCACCGTACGACGACGAGGCGCTGCGCGCCTGGGCCGAACGGTTACGTCGCGTGGACGTGCCGGTCTACGCGTACTTCCGGCACGAGGACGAGCCGACGGCGCCGCGCTATGCAGAGCGGCTGCTCGAGCTGCTCGCTCAGTGAACGCGGCACTTCTTATCGCCGGCGGCGACCGAATCCTGCAATGCGTTCTGCTGCCGCTCGTAGGCGACGTCATCCGCGTTCGACGGGTCGAAGTCGTGCAGGCCGGGGACCGTGACGCTCACGTCCGGGCTGACACCGGGGCCGATTGCCGTCAGGCGGTACTTGGCCCCGTTGCCTGGGCCGCGTGAGGTGAACTTGTAGAACCCGTAGCAGAAGACGCCGGTCGGCTTGTGCGCGAGGAAGGCGTTCTCCCGCCGCCAGCCCTTGCCGTAGCGCGAGTCGAACGTGTCGACGTAGATGTTGCGGCCGTACGCGTCGAGCGGCGAGCCGAGGCGCGTCGCCGTGTACCCGTACACGGGCTGGCCCTGGTACGTCAGCCGGCCGAACAGATGGTGGAAGCGGCCACCGTAGACCCAGTCCGTCCAGGCCTCGAGCGACGCGATCGAGCCGGACCAGTGCGAGAGATGGAGCTCCCATCTCCCCAGGCCGCCGCGCGGCCCGAGGTCGTAGTTCGGCAGCGTCCTGCGCCAGGACTGCAGTGCCCAGTAGGAGCCGTCCGGGGCAGCGCACGCCGCGACGAGGAAGGCGAGTGCCGGCCCGTCGTAGCGGCGGCACTGGTTCCTGAACGACGTCCAGTTGCGGCCCGAGTAGTCCTTCCTGAACCTGACCTGCGGGCGGCCGCTCGTCGGGTGCCGTGCGTCGATCGCGCCCCACGCGAGCACGTGCATCGCGCGACCGTGCGCCTTGTAGCTGACGAGCGCCTGCCCGCTGTCGTTCACTGCGAGCCTGACGCCCTGGGCGTTTCGGTCGATGATCTCGGAGGCCCGGGCAGCCCCGGCTGCGGCCAGCGCGAGCAGCGCGGCGGTGATGACGACGGCGGCCTTCATCGGTCTCAACGTACCCGCCGAAACCAGCTACCAAGCTCCCTCAAGCGAGGGATTCCCCCCTCTCTAGAAGCGGGCGACCGCCCCCAGATGGCGCTCGTGGGCTCGGGTCTCGAGGATCTCGACGATCTGCCCGAGCGCGAAGCGAAGCTCATCGTCGGTGTTGTAGTAGTGCGGCCCGAGCCGCAGCCCAGCGTCCGGCCGGAAGTCGCAGAGGATCGACCGCTCGGCGAGCTCTTTGTGCACGGCCTCGAACTCCGGCGTGCGCACGGTGACGGTCCCGCCGCGGCGCACCGCGTCCCGCGGACTGCCGACCTCGAAGCCGACCTCGTCGCAGAGGTCGATCAGAAGCTGTGTCTGCCGCAGGGAGTTCTCGCGGATGCGCTCCACGCCGATCTCCTCGATCAGGTCGTACCCCGCGGTCGCCGCGAAGAGCGCAGGCACGTTCGGCGTGCCGGTGAGGAAACGCGCAGCTCCGTCCGCATACTCGAGCTCGGGCTCGAAGGCGAAGGGACGCGCGTGCGCCTGCCAGCCGATGAACGTCGGCTCGAGCGCAGCCGCCAGATCCGGCCGCACGTAGAGCCAGCCGTTCCCGGGCCCGCCGCAGAGCCATTTGACGCTGCCGCCGACTGCGAAGTCGACGTTCAGCGACGTCACGTCGAGCGGCACGATTCCCGCCGACTGGTACGCGTCGAGGACGACGTGCGCGCCGACCTCGTGGGCGCGGCGGACGATCTCGGCGACGTCCTGGATCTGCCCGGTCTTGAACAGCACGTGCGTGATCGGAACGAGCAGCGTGCGCTCGTCGATCGCGTCCACGATCGCCTTGTCGTCGGCCAGGACGACAACCTCCAGGTCGGGCTGAGCCTGGTAGAGGTAGCGGACGCTCGGGAAGTTGCCCTCCTCGTAGAGGACGCGGTTCCGCAGCGGGTCGACCGGGCGGAAGCAGGAGAGGACGACGGCCTCGGCAATCGCGACGTTCTGGTGCATCACGGTCGAGCCGGGCGGCGCGCCGATGATGCGGCCGATCTGGTCGCCGACGGTCAACGGCAGGTCCCACCAGCCCTCGCCCCAAGCCCGGATCCCGCGCTCCTTCCACATGCGCGTGAACTCGAGCACGCGCTCCTCGGCGGCGGCCGGCATCGCGCCGAGCGAATGATTGATCAGATACGTCGTGTCACGGAGGATCGGGAAACGATCCCGATACGCCGTCAGCTCAGCCGAGATGGCGCTCGCCCGGTCCAACGTAACGGGCAGAGGGGCGGAAGAGACGGCCGGTGCGCTTCTGCTCGAGGATGTGCGCCGACCAGCCGGCGACACGCGAGCAGGCGAACATCGCCGGGGCGAGCGGGGGCGGGATCTCTGCAACGTCGAGCACGAGCGCGGAGTAGTACTCGACGTTCGTCCTCAGGGGACGCTCCGGATGGCGCCGCTCGAGCTCCTCGAGCGCCGCCTCCTCGAGCCTTTCCGCAATCTCGATCTGCGGCGAGCCGAGCTCGCGCGCCGTCCGCTTCAAGATGCGCGAACGGGGATCTTCCGCGCGGTAGATGCGATGGCCGAAGCCCATGATGCGCTTGCCCGCGTCGAGCGTGTCACGCACCCACTGCTCGGGATCGCCCATCGCGGCGACCTCCTCGAGCATCGGTTTCACGTAGGCGGGCGCACCGCCGTGCAGCGGCCCGGAGAGGGCACCGACCGCGGACGACAGCGCCGCGCCGGAGTCGGCTCCGGTCGACGCGGTCACGCGCGCGGTGAACGTCGACGCGTTGAGCCCGTGCTCCGCCGTGCAGATCCAGTACGTGTCGATCGCCTTGACGTGCCGCGGGTCCGCTTCGGCGCGCCACTGCAGCAGGAACTTCTCGGCCGCAGTCTTGCCCTGCGCGACCACCTCGTCTGGCACCACGTCCGTCTTGCCGTCGGCGATGCGCGCGGAGCGGGCAACGATGCCCATCATCTGCGAAGAGAGACGCCCGAGATCATCCCGCGCCTGCTCGTCCGAGATCTCGTTCAGCTTGCCGAGCTGCCACACCCCTGCGAGCCGCGCCGTCTCGGCCTGCAGATCCGCGGGCGCGTCGCCGGTGAGCCCCGCCGGCTCGTGCGGCTCCGGGTCCGGCATCTTCGAGTGCACGTCGTCGTCGACGAGCAGGCCCCAGACGTACTCGTACGGAACCTTGCCGACGAGCTCCTCGATGTCGACGCCGCGGTAGCGGAGCACGCCACCCTCGCGGTCCGGCTCGGCGATCTCGGTCTCGACGGCGACGACACCCTCGAGACCCGGCTTGAAGTCGTCGGTGCTGCTCATCTCAGTTCGATTCCTCCAGCTCGATCGTGCGTCCCACCTGCCGTGACCTCGCCGCTTCCAGCACGAGCGCAGCTGCGGCTGCGTCCTGGACGGCAACGCCGACTGACTTATACAGGGTGACCTGATCCGGAGAGCCACGACCCTGACGCGTTCCTGCCACCAGCTCCCCCAGCTCGACGAGGCTCTCGGGATCGGCCCCGCGCAGCTCCACCGCCCCGGCGGGCGGTGGCGCGAGCGTCGACTCCCGTGATTCGACTGCGACGAGCGCCCCGGCCACGGTCGAGGCGTCGACTTCGCCCGCGCCGGAGGGATTTGCACCCACGGAGTTGACGTGGACGCCGTCGGCGAGCCATTCACGCCGCACCACCGGCTCGGCCGCGTGGGTCGTCGCGGCGACGACGTCGGCGCCGTCGAGCGCCTCCTGCCAGGAGGCGGCGACCGTCGCGCCGATCTCGCCGGCCAGCTGTTCCGCGCGCGCCCTGTCGCGGCTGGCCACACGAACCTCCTCGAAGTTGCGCACGCGGCGCAGTGCGTCGGCGTGCGTCCGCGCCTGGACACCCGCGCCGAGGATCGCGAGCACGCGCGCGTCCTCCCGCGCCAGGTACCGCGTCGCGAGCGCAGAGCCGCCCGCGGTGCGCGTCGCGGTGATGTACGTCCCGTCCATCAGCGCGACCGGTGTCCCGTTCTCCGGGTCGAAGACACAGATGAGCGCCTGATGCGTGTGCCGGTCGCGGTTGTGCGGGAAGAGCGTCACGAGCTTGCACGCGAGCCCCGCGGAGGGCAGGTACGAGGGCATCGCGGCGAGCAGCCCGTCCCGCTCGGCGAAGGCCGCGATGCGCGGCGGCATCGACGCCTTGCCTTCGCTCAACTCTCTGTGCGCGTCGGCGAGCGCGTCCACGAGCGCGTCGAGGTCGAGCAGCTCGCGCACTTCCGCTTGCGAGAGGTAGATCAAGACAGCCGCTTCAGCAGGCCGAGCGCCTGCTGGTTCCACGGCACACGGTGCGTGACGCCGGCGGCGCCGACCCGCTCGCGGTTCTCGAGGTACCAGTCGTAGGTCTCCGTCAGCGCCTCGCGGTTCGACAGCCGCGGCTGCCACCCGAGCAGCCGCTGTGCCTTGGACACGTCGACGAACGAGTCCTTGTGCGCCGTCTTGTAGTGCCACTCCGCCAGTGGCGAGACGTGCAGCAGCTCGAGCGCGCGCAACGCGATCTCGGCCGGCTTCACGGGCACCGGCTGCAGCCGCGACGGCGAACCCGCGTGGTCGATCAGCGCCTGCAAGTCCGCACGCACGGTGTCGAACTCGGTTGCACCGACGTTGAACGTCTCGCGCGCCGCCCTGGGCTCGACCGCCGCCTTGACGATCGCGTCGACGAGGTCCTCGACTGCAAGGAGCTGGTAACGGTTGTGTCCCTGGCCGAGGATGTAGATGCGCCGCCCTTCGCGGATCCAGTCGAAGAGGATCTCGAACACGCCGAGACGCTCGGGCCCGACGAACGTCTTCGGGCGCACGATCGTCGTCTCGACCGCGGCGACACGGCAGAGCGCTTCCGCGTCGATCTTCGACTCGCCGTACGAGCCGACGCCGACGAGCGGGTCCTCTTCTTCGATCGGGTGCTTCTCGGGCACCCCGTAGACAGCAGTCGAGGAGACGAACACGACCCGCCGGACGCCGGCGTCGTTCGCCGCCTGCAGCACGTTTTCCGTCCCGCCCACGTTGACCGAGCGAATCGACTGGCGCGACGCCTGGATCGGCAGCGCCGCGGCCGCATGCACGACAACATCGGCGCCTGCCACCAGCCGGGCGACAGCCTCGCCGTCCCGCACGTCGCCACGCAGCTCGTCGACCGCGCGCTCGAGCTCGGGGTCGTCGAGCGGCACCACGTCGAGCGTGCGAACCTCGTGCCCGTCGGCGAGGAGCCGCCGGGCGAGGTGCAGGCCGAGGAAGCCCGCCCCGCCGGAGATAGACCAATGCAGCCCCACTACTTCGGAACGCTACTGGCCGCGGGCGGCGCAGGCGCCGGCTGGAGCGGCGGCTTCGCGTCGACGAGCACCGCCGCGGCGAGGAGAACCGCCATGCCGACCATGCTCTCGCCGAGCAGGCTGCCGCGCAGGCGCGGCACGATGCCGTCGCGTCTCCCGTGTGCGACAGCCGGCACCGCGACGAGCTTGTGCAGCCCACCCCACGCGAGCGCGAGCGAGACGAGGCCGATCTTGACGAGCAGCACCTCGCCGTAGCCCGTCGTCCAGAGGTCGCTGGGCCGGGGGAGGCGCAAGATCGCGAGGTAGATGCCGGCCAGGAGCAGCACGCCGACGCAGACGGTGGCCAGCCGAGAGAAGCCGAGCAGGGCGTCGCGCCGCGCATCCGGTAGCAGCGGCCACGCGACGACGACGAGCTGCAGGAGACCGCCAACCCAGAGACAGGCCGCACTCAGGTGCACCCAGTCGGCCAGCTGCGACTTCCACGACGAGCCGGTGTCGGCCGCCGAGTGGCCCGAGAGCGAGAGGCCCGCCGCGAAGACGATCCCGACGGCGAGCGCCGGCCACAGCAACACGATGCGGTCGGTCAGCCAGGCGAGGAAGAGCAGTGCCGCGACGAGCGCGAAGCCGAGTGTCATCGCGATGAAGGCGTGGCCGAGCCGCGAGCGCGAGAGCGGGGAGAGATCGCCGTAGAGCAGCCGCGCGAACGGCAGCTGCAGAGCATCCTCTGCGCGCAGGATGAACGCGACGATCCCGACGTTCAGCGCCGCCACCACGCCGCCGCCCGTGAGCGCGTAGAACCGCCGCTCGGCACGCGGTGGCAACGGCCGGCCCCCGAGGACAAGTAGCCGGAAGCCGAGCCCGCCGATGACGAGTGCGAGCGAGAGGAAGTAGAGCCAGCGCACGACGTGCTCCGTCCTCGTCGGCCCCGACGCACCGAAGGCCCCGGTTGCCGGCGGCGCGTTCGCCCGTACTCCGAAGGTGAACAGGCCCGAGGCGACGTGACCGTCACCCGAGAGCACGCGCCAGCGCACCGTGTACGCACCTCTCGGCAGCAGTGGCACTCTCGCCTTCACTGCCGTGCGGTCCGTCCACACGCGCGACACGGGAATCGCGCCTGTCGCCGAGAAGAGCCGGATCGAGCCCGGCACCACCTTCACGTACTGGTCGAAGCGAAGCTCGACCAGGCGCGGAGAGTTCGTGAGCCGCTCGCGGTACGACGGAGCCGTCTGCACGAGCGTCGCGTGCGCGAACGCCTGCGCCGGGAACACGAGCGCGACGAGCGTGCCGATGAAGAGCAGTCGCCTCATCGGTGCGGCGGCCCCGCGAGCGGCGAGATGTGGCCGAAGATCTCGGCGACGTCGCGGTCACAGTAGAGCATCACCGCAACCACGACGAACGTGAGCGCGAACCCCGCCGCCGCGTACTGCGACCGCGGCCTGAGCGCGCGGGCGAGCGGGAACACGGCCGTCACGACCATCGTCCACCCCAGCAGGTGATGCAGGAAGGAGGAACGCTGGAAGAGCCAGGGGTTCTGTTCGTGCACGAGGAAGGCGGCGCCCGAGACGAGGAAGCCCACGGTCATCGACGCCCTCCACCACTTGCTGCGCAGCTTGCCGCGGACGATCGCGAGCTCGATCGCCCCCGCCGCCATCAGCAGCTCGGCCCACGCGGCGTGCGCGATCATGTGGATCGTCGAGTTGGTGTAGAAGGTCATCACCGGCCAGAGCAACGTGCCGAGCGCGAACGCGAGGCTGGGCCAGAGGTACGCCCGCCAGGCCCGCTTCCGCCAGACCTCCGTCCCGACGACCGCCTCCGCGAGCAGGCAGAGGCCGAGCAGCAGGAAGCCGGTGGCGAAGAGCCAGTGGACGTGCTCAGCCGGCGGTTCCACGCCCACTCTCCTCTTCCAGGTCCTGCAGCAGGCCTGGCGCCACGAAGAAGTGGAAGAACAGCCCGACCGCGATCACCAGGAGCGGCGGCTCGACAAAGAGCCACCAGAAGCTCTCACCGTACGGGTGCAGCAACGTGATCCGGTACGGCTGGGCAATGCCCCACACCACGCCCGCGAGCGCGGTCGTCGGCCCGAGCGCGCCGACGAGGCGCGCGCGGGCGCTGCGTTGTAACGGTCGTTCGAGTTCGGTGACGAGCTCTGCATTCACGATGTCCTCCTGTGGTCGAGGTCAGAAAAACCGAGACCCGCGGACATCGGTCCGCAGGTCTACGCCGGCACGGGAGGAGGCCTCACTTCGAACGCGAGGCCGAACAGGCTGCGGGGAGTGACGAGCTCTCCGGCGGTGTGCGGAACGGGCAGGGCGTCCGGTGCGACACGACAGGCCGAAGCGGCGGTGTCGCGCGCGTAGCTCTCGTAATCGGAGAGCCAGTTCTCGACCGCGCGGTACACCAGCGCGGCGACGACCGAGAGCACCGCGAAGACCGGCAGCGCGGCGGTGTGCAGCCACGGCGCCAGCAAGGGCCAGCGTCCGCTCGAGATCCCTTCCGCGTCGACCTGCACGAGATAGATCAGCGAGGTGACGAGGAACGAGCCGAGCCAGAGACGCGGGGACAGCTCGAGCCGAACGCGCGGCGCCGCCGTGACGGCGGAAGAACCCCGCGCGGCGAGCAGGCGGCGGCCGGCGCGGGCGACGGCGTGCGCCTTGACGAAGCGCCAGGCCAGGCGCGCCAGCATCAGCGCGACCGCGACCTTCACCACCGCCAGCAGCTCCGGGTAGTACTGGGCGCCCGAGTACGACGTCTCCACGTGACGCCCGAAGTCGAGCCGGTGCGCGAGGCTGCGGCCGGCGAGCTCGGTTATGAGCGCGAGCAGAACGAGCGCAAGACGCGCCAGGAAGCGCTGATGACGCCGCGCGCGCTCCATCCCCACCCGAAGTGTGCGCCTCTCGGCGCCCCGAGCGCAACCCGAGGGTGGGTGCTAGGAAACCAGGGTCAGCATCCACTCGTCGCTGCAGCGGCCTTCGAAGCCGACGAGGAAGATGCGCTGGTAGTGCCCGAGGCAGAGCGAGCCCTCGCTGAAGGGGATCTGCTCCGTGCGGGGGCCGAGGAGGAGCGAGACGAGCCGCGTCCGCTCGTCGGCCTCGAGGGGGACGAGGCGCTCGAGCATGGACTCGAGGTCGCAGAAGAAGCCGCTCTCCCGCTCCTGCACCCGAATGAGCGAAGGGTCGCCGTTCGGCGACACGAACGCGATGCCGCTGCCGCCATTCCGCGCCACCTCACGGCGCACGTCGTTCGTGATGTCGAGCACGGTCAGGTTCGGCAGGGCGGCCGCGATCGAAACGGGGATCTCGACGGAGGTCATGCCGACGCCACCTCGCGCGGCAGGCGGAAGTGGACGTCCTCGCGCGCGACCGTCACCTCGATCACCTCGCCGTAGCCGCGCCCGGCCAGCCGCTCGATCGTCGCGTCCACGAGCTCGCCCGGCGTCGAGGCCCCGGCGGTCAGCCCGATCACCTCGTGGCCTGCGACGAGCGTGTCCGGGAGCTCGCTCTCGCCGTCGACCAACTCTGCCTCCGCGCCTGCGAGCCTGGCGACCTCCACGAGGCGCTGCGCGTTCGAGCTCGTCTGCGAGCCGATCACGAGGATGAGCGTGGCCTCCTCTGCCAACCGCTTGACGGCGTCCTGGCGGTTCTGGGTGGCATAACAGATGTCATCGGCGCCGGGGCGGGTGAGCGTACCGAACCGCTGCTCGAGGGCCTCGACCGTCGCCCGCACGTCGTCGAGGGACAGCGTGGTCTGGCTGATGACGGCGACCGGCTTTCCCTCCGACTCGAGCTTCGCGGCCTCCTCCGGCGACTCGACGACCACCGTGGCTTCCGGCCGCTCGCCCCGCGTGCCGATCACCTCGACGTGGTCGGCATGCCCCACGAGCGCCACGAGGTGCCCGGTGTCGGCATAGCGGCGCGCCTCGGCGTGGACCTTGGAGACGAGCGGGCAGACGGCATCGACGACCCTCAGGCCGCGCCGCTCGCAGTTCTCCCGCACCGCCGGAGCGACCCCGTGGGCGGAGAGGACGCAGATCTCACCTGCGGGTATCTCGTCCTCGTCGTCGACGAAGACGGCGCCCAGCCGCTCGAGCCTCCGCACGACGTGGTCGTTGTGGACGATCTGGTGCCGGACGTAGATCGGCGGCCCGTGCTCGGCGAGAAGCCGCTCGACGATCTCGATCGCCCGGTCGACGCCCGCGCAGAAAGAGCGCGGGGCGGCCAGGAGGACGCGTTTGCTCACGAGGCACCCACTCGTGCGCGGGCGAGGGAAGGGGCCTCGGGGGAAACCGTGAGGTTTCCCCGCTCCTTCTCCTCAGCGCACGCGGCGATCCCAGCGGCGCGGGCGCTGAGGCGATCCCTGAAGAAAGGAGCTCGTGAGGGAAACATGGTTTCCCTCACGGGAGCGAGCCGAAGGCGAGCGACGCCCGCGCAGAAAGAGCGCGGGGCGGCGAGGAGGTCGCGCTTGCTCACAGCGTTCGGTCCTGCCGGTCAGCGTGTCGACCGGTCAGTTCAGACGGCCGTGCCGGCGCGGCCGGCACGGCCTGACGGAGACGACGCAAGCGTCGTCTCATGCGAGCGACTCCAGGCTGCGCAGCGCCCGCCGGGCACCGCGCGCGGCGCGCACTGTCACCACCGGCTCCCTCACGAACCCGCGCAGGAACCCGAGGACGTCGACCTCGCCGCTCGGCTTCGCACCGCCCGCGACGCCGCCGAGCCTGCGCGTCGGCGTGTCGCTGATCGCACGCAGGCAGCCGACGAGGCGGCCGCTGCGGGCGAGCGCGCCCGATTCCATGTCGACCGCGTCCGCTCCCGTGGCGGCGTGCAGGCGGGCACGCTCCGCCGGGTCGTCGACGATGCGGCTCGCGCCGAGAATCGTGCCGGTGCGGGCCGGCGAAGCGCCGATCGGCCCGCCTTCCCAGAGCACGGCGCCCGACTCGTCGACGACGCGGGTCGCGTCGATCACGGTCCCGATGGGCAACTCGGGCGACAAAGCGCCGGCGATGCCGAACGAGACGAGCGATCCCTCGGGCACGCCTTTCGAGGCGCCGAGCCCGACGACCGCCGTTCTTCCCAGACGGCGCGCGATCCGTTCCTCGACGGTCATCGCGCAGGCAAAGGTCAACCCGTCAGCGTCCAAGCCATGCTCCTCGCGCTCTCACGGAGTGAGCCGGCGGCCTCGTATGCAGCGGACGGCTCGAAGCCGGAGTGAATCGCGCAGTGCTCGCAGCGCGGATCGTTGCCCGGCCCGTACTCCTCCCACTCGATGCCCTCGAGCAGCGCGTCGTAGGTCGGGAAGATGCCGTCCGTGAGCAGGTAGCACGGACCCTTCCAGCCGTACGGGTTCCGCGTGATCGAGCCCCACGGCGCACAGGCCAGCTTCCGTTCGCCCGTGAGGAACTCCTGGTAGATCGGTGTCGCCAGCCAGCGGTAGTTCCGCTGCCGCGCCACCTTGCGGATGATGCGGAACTTCTCCTCGTGCTCGGCGCGCGTCATCGTCAGCGCCGGGTCGATCTGCGAGTACTGGTAACCGGGCGCGATCAGCATGCCGTCGATGCCGACCTCGTTCGTCAGGTAACCCATCATCTCGAGCACGTCGTCGACTGACGTCTCCTTGAAGATGGTCGTGTTCGTCGTGACGCGGAAGCCCGCCTCGCGCGCCTTCTTGATCGCGTCGACGGCGACGTCCCACAGCCCCGGGTAGTCGCAGATGTAGTCGTGGATCTCGCGCATCCCGTCGAGGTGCACGACGAAGGTCAGGCGATGGCTTGGCTTGAACACCTCGAGGTACTGCTCGAGGCGCAGCGCGTTCGTGCAGAGATCGATGTTCTTGCCCAGCTCGAGCATGCCGGCGACGACGTCCTCGATCCCCTTGTAGACGAGCGGCTCGCCGCCGCAGATGGAGACGACCGGCGCCGGGCACTGGGCGCCGGCGTCGATGCACTCCTCGACCGTCAGCCGCGCCTTGTTCGACTCGTACTCCCTGATCTTCCCGCAGCCGATGCACGCGATGTTGCATGCGAGGGTCGGCTCGAGCATCAGGACGAGCGGGTAGCGCTCCCCCTTGCGCTGCTGGCTCGCGACGTACTTGCCGATCTGGACGGTGGAACGGAGCGGGAACTTCATCCGTTGAGCCTTTCTCTGAGGCGCCCGAGCGCGAGGAGGGGGAACGTGAGCCGGTACAGGTGGTAGCGAATCATGAAGTCGAGGGGAAAACCGGTGCCCGTGAAGTGTTGCTCGTCCCAATCGCCGTCGGGACGCTGAGTCTGGCAAAGATACTCGGCTGCCCGCCGCGCGGACAAGCCCGCTCCCGCCCCGCCCGAGACGTAGGCGAGCAGCGCCCACGCGGTCTGAGACGGGGTAGCAGCGCCCCGCCCGCGCAGTTTCGCGTCCGAGTAGGAGAGGATGTCCTCCCCGAAGGCGCCCGTTCGTTGCTGTACGGAGTCGAGCCAGGCGAGCGCGCGCCGGATCGCGGGATGGTCCGGAGGGAGCCCGCAGGCCTCGAGCGCCGGTACCGCCGCGCCGGTGCCGTACAGGTGGTTCACGCCCCAGCGGCCGTACCAGGAGCCGTCCGCCTCCTGCTCGGCGAGGAGCCACCCGAGACCGGGCTCGACCGACGCGCCGTACCCGTCTTCGCGGCCGAACGCCTCGAGCACGTGGGCGGTCACGTCGGCAGTGGGCTCGTCCGTCACCCGGCCGAAGTCGCAGATCGGAAGCTTGTACAGCCACAGCGCCTCGTTGTCGGCGTCGAACGCACCCCAGCCGCCGCTCCGCGACTGCATTCCGGCCATCCAGTCGAGGCCGCGCCGAACGGCGTCGTCGCCGAGCCCGAGCTCGCGCAGCGCGAGCACGACGACTGCGGTGTCGTCGATGTCCGGATAGAGGTCGTTGTGGTACTCAAAGGCCCAGCCGCCGGGGGTGAGGTCGGGGCGGCGGATCGACCAGTCGCCGCGAATGGTTATCTCCTCGCCGACCAGCCAGCGGCCGGCAGCCTGCAGACGCGGATCGTCCGCCGGCACGCCGGCGGCACGCAGCGCGAGCACTGCGAGCGCCGTGTCCCAGATCGGCGACTGGCACGCCTCCGGCCGCAGCCGGTCGCCGTCGCGGACCATGAAGCCCTCCCAGCCCGCGAGCCCGCGGGCGAAGGTCTCGTCCTCCGGGCCGTGGCCGAGCGCGGCCAGCATGACCAGCGACCAGACCCACGGCGGCTGGATCCCGCCCCACGATCCGTCCGCCTCCTGGCGTTCCCGCACCCAGCGCTCGGCGGCTGCGACTGCCCGCCGACGACGGCTCGACAGCCGCGGGGTGCCCGACGGGGCGGTCTTGCGCCCGCCGATCTCGCTCAGGTCGATCGCGCTGGGACGGACCGGCTGCAGCGCCTCGACGACCGAGAGCGAGACCATCGTCTGCCGTGCCCAGCAGGCGAAGTCGTAGACGGACAGAGGGCCGGCGGCAGGCAGCAGGATCAGCTCCACCGGCACGTGCGCCAGGCGCCGCCACTCCCACTGTCCGATCAGCGCGAGGAAGGCGCGAGTGAAGATGCGAGTCCGCCTGACGCCGCCCGAGCGGCGGATGTAGTCGCGTGTCGCCTGCCCCGCGTCCACACCTGCGAGCTTGAGCGCCGCGTAGGCCTCGACGGTCACGGACAGATCGGGCGGCCCGTCGAACCAGATCGACCACGTGCCGTCCTCGCGCCGGCGAGCGAGCAGCTCGTTCGCGATCAGCCGGTCCGTCTGGGGGTCGCGCAGGCCGAGGAAGTGGAGCAGGAACAGGTGCTGCGCGACCATGGTCGCGTTCGACTCGAGCTCGCCCTTCCACCACCCGTCGGGATGCTGCAGCGAGAGCAGGCGCTCGGCGCCACGCGCGACTGCCCTGTCGAGAGCGGTCAGCTCGCGGACGACGGTCATGCGGCCACCTCCCTCGCCTTCGGCTCGCTCGCGAGGGGGAAACCATGTTTCCCCCACGAGCCTCCTTCTTCTGAAGCGTTCGCTTCAGGCGGGGAGACCTCCCGGTTTCCCCCAGCCCTTTCCCCGTGTCCGCTCACGCGGCCACCTTCGCCTGCGCATTCGACAGCAGGCGCGCAGCGGTGCGGCCGGAACGGACGGCGCTCTCCATCGTGGCGGGCCAGCCCGTCGCCGTCCACGCACCTGCGCGCGTGACGTTGGGCAGGGAGGTTCTCGCGCCCGGGCGCAGCGCAGCCGTGCCGGGGCGAAGCGCGACGGTCGCATTCGGCTCGCGACTCACCCGCGCCCAGCCGAGCTCGGCCCGGCCGAGCCGCTCCGTGACCTGCGCCGCTATCCGGTCGACGAGCTCGCGCCCGCGTATCTCCATCAGCTCCGGCACGCCGCTCGAGACGACTGTCAGGTACTGGCCCTGCGCCGGCGCGTGGCCGGTGAGCGCGCCGCGGTCGAAGATCCAGTGCGCATCGGAGTCGAGCAGCGCAGCCAGCGGCGTGCGCAGCAGCGGGCGGTCGAAGAGCAGATGCACGCTGACGATCGGTGAAGGCTCGAGCTCGGGCGCCGGCTCGCCGAGCAGCCGCGCACTCTCCGCCGGCGGCGTCGCGACGACGACGGCGTCGCCGTCGAGCTCGTCGAGTGCCTCCACCCTGGCACCGGTCTCGACGGTTGCGCCTCGCCGCTCGAGCACGCGGCGCGCAGCGTCACCGTGCATCGAGCCGAGCGGCTTCGCCGGCAGGACGAGCTCACCCGCCCGCCGGCCCCCGAGCAGGGCGGTCTGCACGGTGAAGAGCCCCATCGCCGCGCTCGCCTCGGCCGAGCGGAGGTTGAGCGCCGGGCGGATGAAGACGTCCCAGAAGCGCTCGATCGCGCGCTGCGACTGGCCGCGAGCGCGCAGGAAGTCGGCGAAGGTCTCGTGGTCGTGCGCGTTCGGGTCCTCGCCGCGCAGCGCAAAGAGCTGCCACGCGAGTGGACGGTCGCGCAGCGGCAGATGCGTGTAGCGCGCGAGCAGGATCGAGGCCGGGGAGATCTGCGCCCACTCGCGGCGCTCGTCGACGACCGGCAGGCTCAGGCGGAGGCGCCGCACCGAACCGGCTTCGCCGATGCGGTCGAGGAAGGCGAGGTATTCGGTGAAGCAGCCCAGCGCGATGTGCTGGCCGTTGTCGGGCGGCGGTGCAGGATCGCCGTCGCGCTTGGGCAGCGTCTG
This sequence comes from Gaiellaceae bacterium, assembly GCA_035764165.1. Classification (GTDB taxonomy): domain Bacteria; phylum Actinomycetota; class Thermoleophilia; order Gaiellales; family Gaiellaceae; genus 3-1-20CM-4-69-9. The sequence goes on from DASTZS010000033.1 coordinate 33,221, forward strand.
CACCGCCCCGCCGAGCGTCGGCCGCGCCTCGAGGAGCGTGACCCGATGCCCGGCGTCGAGGAGCTCGAGCGCCGCAGCGCACCCTGCAAGTCCGCCCCCGACCACGACCGTCCTCATCGCCGCAATCCTTCGCCGACGATGCGCAGCTTCGTCAGCGTCGACAGGTGCGGCGGACCGTCGAAGACCTCGAAGCCGCTCGCCTCGATGCGGTCGAGCGTCGTGCGATAGAGGCCCGCGAACGTCGACACGCAGAGCGCGCTGCGCGTGTCGAGGCTGCCGAGCAGGCTGAGGCCGTCGCGCAGGTACGCGCGTGCTCGCTCGGCCTGGAAGGACATGAACGGGTGCCAGGCACCGGACGTGCGTCCTGCAGCGATGTCCTCTTCGGACACGCCGAATGAGGCCAGCTCGTCCTGGGGCAGGTACACGCGGCCGAGCTCCCAGTCCTCGCGTACGTCACGGAGGATGTTGATCAGCTGCAACGCGACGCCGAGGGTCTCCGCATGTGGCACGTCATCTGAACCGTAGACCGCGACGCACGCGACGCCGACCGCGCCCGCCACCTTCGTGCAGTACTCCCGCAGCTCCGCGAAGTGCGCATACCTGGTCTGGTCGAGGTCCTGGAGCCCGCCGTCGACGAGGGCCTGCAGTGCACGCTCGGGGATGGGAAAACGAACACGTGCGTCAGCGAGCGCAACCGACATGGCGTCGCGCGCGGGCGCGGCGAGGCCGGCCCGTAGGTCTTCGAGCTGACTGCGCTTCGCGTCTTCAGGCAGGTCGCCGTCCGCGATGTCGTCGACACGCCGTGCAAAGGCGTAGATCGCGGCAATCGCACGGCGCTTATCACGCGGCAGCAACATGATCCCGTAGGCGAAGTTGCGCGCCCGCCGGCGCGTCAGGCGCTCTACCTCCGCATAGGCCTGCTCCGTGGTCATCGCGCGATCGCCGCCGCCTGCGCCTGACGTGTCGTGGGGAAGGGGCCTGGGGGAAACCGGGCGGTTTCCCCATCTGTTCTCCTCGTCGGTCGCGGCGATCTCAGCGGCGCGAACGGCGAGGCGTCACTTGAAAGAAGGGGGCTCGTGGGGGAAACACGGTTTCCCCCACGCGACCGAGCCGCAGGCGAGGGAGGGCGCGTCAGGCGCTCGACCTCCGCATAGGCCTGCTCCGTCGTCATCGCGCGATCGCCGCCAGCGCGAGCCGAGCCCGAGAGGGACGCGGACGCTGCGTGAAGACGTCCCAGTTCGCCGCCTCGAGCGCGTCGAGCGCGGCGAGACCGCCGCGCGCGAAGAGACCGACCGCGCGGCCCATGCGTCCGCCGATGCGCGACTGCAAGACCTGACCCCGGGACAGGAGCGTCCCGGCCCGGTCGGCCTGGAACTGCAGGAGGCGCGTCAGCTCGGGACTGGGCCGATCGAGAACGGAGACGCCGAAGCTGCGCCGGTCCTCGGCCGGGAGGTAGATGCGCCCGAGCCGGAGGTCGCGTGGGACGTCCTGCAGGAAGTTCACGAGCTGCAGGCCCGTGCAGACGTCGTCGCTCGCCGCGACGAGCTCGCTGTCGCGGTCGAGCCCGAGCAGGCCGAGCACGAGGCGCCCGACTGGGTCGGCGGAGTGACGGCAGTACTCGCGCAGGTCGTCCCACGTCTCGTACTCCGCGACGCGCTGGTCGATCCTGTTCGCCTCGATCAGCCGCAGGAACGGCTCGCGTGGAAGGGAGAACTCGTGAATCGTCGGCGCCAGCTTTCGCATGACGGGCCAGGTCGGCTCGCTGCGGTAGCAGGCGTCGAGCTCCCGCTCGAGCTCGTCCAGCGCGACCAGTCGGTCGCCGGACACCTCGTCACCGAGGATGTCGACGAGGCGCGCGAAGCCGTAGAGAGCCCTCAGGTGGGGCCGAAAGCGGCGCGGAAACAGCACCGAGGACACCGGGAAGTTCTCGGTCCGCGCGCGGCGGGCGACGGCAGCCACGTCCATCCCTGGAAGCTTCACGCCCCGGGCTCGCCCGGTCAACCGGCCACGTTTGCGCGGAGCACGCCGAAGATGGTGTAATTCGCCTGCGCCGAAGCCCGCCCAGACCCCGCCCGCGGCGCTTCGTGCAGTCAAGGAGGGCGATTGGTACAACAGCGACGGAGCTCTGCCGAGGACGGCCTGCGCAAAGATCCCGTGCTCGGGGTCGAGCGGGTCGGCAAGGCCTGCGTCGTCAGCCTTGGCGGCGAGCTCGACCTCTACAACGCCGACCAGGTGCGCGCGGCGCTCGCGGGTGCGTGTGCGGATTCTCCCGAGCGGGTCGTGGTCGACCTCGGCGAGGTCGAGTTCCTCGACTCGACGACGCTCGGCGTCCTGATCGAGGCGAGGACGAAGCTCAGGGACCGCCGCGCCTTCCTGCTCGCCTCTCCCGGGCTCGAGACGCGGCGCGCGCTGGAGATCTCCGGGCTCGACCGGCACTTCACCGTGCACGACACGGTGCCGGAGGCTCTGGTCGCGAAGATCTAGATGCCGGCGGCGGCCGGCGCCTCACGCATCTCTTCGCGCCTGATCAGCGTGAACGCGGCGACGAGCGCCGCGACGCCGAAGACCGCGAGCGCCCAGAACGCGTAGCCGTAGCCGCCCGTCAGCGCGACGGGGATGGGCTTGCCCTCGCGCACGAGCGTCTTGAAGTGGGTCGTGAACACCGTCGAGGCAACCGCCGTGCCGATCGCGCCGCCGATCTGCTGCGAGGTGTTGATCAGACCGGAGGCGAGGCCCGCCTCGCGCTCCGCGACACCGGCGAGCGCGGCGATGGAAACGGGGACGAAGGCGAAGGCGATGCCGACGCCCACCATCAGATACCCGGGCAGCAGGTCGGCTGCGAAGCTGCCGCGCACGGGAATCTGCGAGTACCAGACCATGGCGCCCGTGAGCAGCGCGAGGCCGACGACGATCACCGGCTTCGGCCCGACCTTCGTCGTCAGCGCCTGAGCGGCTCCCGCCGACACCACCGCGGTGCCCGCGGTGGCGACGAACGTGAGCCCCGCCTTCAGCGCCGAGTAGCCGAGGACGTCCTGCACGTACAGCGTGAGCAGGAAGAAGTTGGCGAAGATCACTGAGCCGAGCAGCGCACCGACGGCGTTGGCGCCTGCGACCGTGCGTACCCGGAAGATGTGGAAGGGCATCAGCGGGTCGTGGATCCGGCGCTCGTTGACGAGGAACGCGACGAGCAGTGCGACTGACGCGATCAGGAGCAGAATGGTGCGCGCCGTCCCCCAGCCCACGACCGGCGCTCGCGAGATCGCGTACACGAGCAGCGCGAGGCCGGCACTCACGAGCACGGCGCCGACGGCGTCGTAGCGACGCGCAGCCCCTTCGCGCCTGCTCTCGGGGACGATGCGCGGCGTCAACGTCAGCACGAGCGCGCCGACCGGCACGTTCACGAAGAAGATCCACTCCCAGCCGAGGTACTTCGTCAGGACACCTCCGGCGAGCACACCGACCGCGGCACCGCTGCCGCCGAGTGCGCCCCAGATGCCGAGCGCCTTGTTGCGCTCGGGGCCTTCCTCGAAGCTCGTCATCACGATCGAGAGCGCCGCCGGCGAGATGATCGCGCCGCCAAGCCCCTGCACCGCACGCGCGGCGATCAGCATTCCCTCCGACTGCGCGAGCCCGCACACGAGCGACGCCAGCGTGAACAGCGCCACGCCAGCCATGAAGACGCGCCGGCGCCCGAGCAGGTCTGCGGCCCGGCCGCCGAGGAGGAGGAAGCCGCCGAAGGCGATCGCGTAGGCGGTGATGACCCACTGCAGGTTGGCCTGCGAGAAGTGGAGCGAGCGGCCGATCGACGGCAGCGCGACGTTCACGATCGAGACGTCGAGAATCGTCATGAAGAACGCCGTCGCGACGACCGCGAGGATGCGCCAGCGGTGCGGATGCGATGCCATTGGCGAAGGATAGAGAGCTTGCTGGGGTCTGACCCCCGAAGGGGTCAGACCCCTGAAGCTAGATCTTCCCGAGCTTCCGCCACTTCGCGTAGATCTGCTTGATCTCGCGGTCGGCCGCGTTGACGGCCTCCTGTGCGCTCATCTTCTTCTGCGAGACCTGCGCGAACATCTTCGGAACCAGGAACTTGCTGAACATCTCCCCGAACGCCGCGTTCGAGTAGCCGGGATGTCCAGGGTTGGTCGTGTACTTCTGCGCGATCGTAGTGAGCACGCCGTACTTCCCTCTCGGCCGGTGCGTGTCCTGCGCGACCGCCTTGCGGATCTTCGCGAAGGGGAACGCCCCCGGGAAGCTGGGGAAGTTGTAGAACTTGGACGCGAGGAACGCGTCCTTGTAGTTGATCTCGAGGTCGGCCAGGAACTTCTTCGCCGCCGCCTGGTTCTTCGCGAACTTCCAGATCCACCAGGAGCCCATGACGTGCTGGTAGCCCATGCGGCCGTGCGGGCCCTTCGGGATCGGCCAGATCCAGAGGTCGCTCGCGAACGGCAGTCTGGTGTCCTCGGGAGTGCGCGTCGCCGAGATGGCGTTGAAGATCATCGACCCCTTGCCGGAGTAGAGGAAGTTGTTGTTGCCGGCGGGGTCCCAGCCGAAGATGTCGTCGGTCTCACCACGCTGGTAGATGTCGGCCATGAACTTCAGCGCCTCGACCGTGCGCTTGCTCTTGATCGTCACCTGGTGCCTCTCGTTCTGCACAAAGGCGCCGAAGCACATCAGGAAGGACATCAGGGCCATGTTCGAGTCGAGCTCCGCCGACTGCCCGATGCCGAGCGGATGACCGGCGGCCTTCAGCCTCGGCGCGGCCCGGCGGACGCTGTCCCACGTGTTCGGCGACATGCCGATGCCGTTCCAGATGTCGTGCCGCCAGACGACGGGGTCGGGCACGTAGTTGTCGGAGAAGGCGAAGTACTTCTTCGTCTTCGGGTTGTAGGAGGCCTTGTGCGCGATGCGGCCGATCTTCCCGACCTTGCGTGTGACCTCCTGCACGATCTCCTTGTGGTTGATCACGTTGTCCTCGAACTGCGGGCGCGGCGCCAGGTCGAAGAAGATGTCGTGTCCATTGCTCGCGGCCACCTCGGCCTGCGCACGTGCGGGCAGCAGCGTGTTGAGGATGTGGTCCACCTTCACCTGGACGTCGTTCTTCTCGCCCCAGCCGGGAGCCCAGGTCTTGTCGAGCCAGACGTCGAATGCCGGGACGAAGTGCGCCCACGTGATCAGCGACAGGTCGCCCTTGAGCCAGCGGCCCTTGAAGCGCAGCGGGCCGTAGAACGCCTGCCCGAAGCCCGAGCCGGCGACGCCGATCGAGACACCGGCCGCGCCGGCGCGCCGAATCAGCTCGCGTCGGTCATACCTCCCTTCGCGATGACTCGGATCGTCTGAGTGTGCCATCGACCCTCCTTTCCGCCGCTACCTGAAGGCTCCACCAGTGAAGCCTGCGATGAAGCGGTCGAGAAACGTGTTGTAGAGGAGCGCGAGCGGGATGCTGGGGATCAGCGCGGCGACCATGATCGCGCCCCATTCCGGTAGGTCGCCGCGGATGAGATCGGTGTAGACGCCGGTCGAGACCATCTTGTGCTCGGACGGCGAGATGAACGTGAACGCGTAGACGAACTCGTTCACGACGAGGGAGAAGGAGAAGATCACGACGGTCAGCACGCCGGGCACCGAGATCGGAAAGACGACCCGGGTGAGGGTCTTGAGCCTGGAAGCCCCGTCGACCCGGGCGGCATCCTCCAGCTCCGCCGGGATCGTCTTGAAGAAGCCCATCAGGAGCCAGGTGGCGAACGGCACCGTGAAGGAGGGGTAGACGAGCACGAGCGACCAGATCGAGTTCTGCAGATGCACCTGGTTGATGACCCAGAACAGCGGGATGAAGAGTAGCGTCGGCGGGACGAGGTACGTGAGGAAGATGCCGACGCCGAGGCTCTGGCCCACGCGTCCCGCCAGCCTCGCCAGCGCGTAGCCGGCCGGGACGGCGAGCACGAGCGTGATCGCGACGACGCAGAGGCCGACGATCGCGGTGTTCGCGAGCCAGCGCGGGTATTGCGTCTCGTGGAACAGGAACGAGGCGTTGTCCCACGTGGGGCTCTGCTTGCCGAACCAGTACGGCGTGACGCTCGGGTCGTACAACTCCGCCCGGTTCTTGAACGCCGTGATCACCATCACGTAGAACGGGAAGGCGAGCAGGATCGCGAACGGCCCGACGATCAGGTAGGAGAGGCCCTTCTCCTTCACGACACCTCCGCCTTGCGTGCGAACAGGAGCATCGCGATGCTGACCACGGCCAAGACGGGCAGGAGGAAGAGCGAGATCGCCGCCCCCGGGCCGAGCGACCCGGCCTCGATGCCGGTCTTGTACGACCACGTCGTCACCATCTCGGTGCTGAACGAAGGCGGCGGCCCGCCCTGCGTCAGGATGTAGACGATCGCCATGTCGGTCGCGGTGAAGACGATGCCGAACAGCAGGGCGACCGTCGCGATCGGGAGCTGCAGGGGCAGACTCACCGACCAGAACTTCCTCAGGCCTGTGGCACCGTCGATGGCGGCCGCGTCGTGGACCTCCTTCGGGATCGACGCGAGCCCGGCGAGGAAGATGACGACCGCGAACGGGATGATCCGCCACGCGTGCACCGCGATCACGGAGCCCATTGCCAGCTTCGGCTCCGCGAGGTACTGCGGCACCTCGAGTGGCTTGGAGAGATGGAAGTGCACGAGCGTCCAGTTGAAGATCGAGTAGCTCGTGTCGAACATCCACTTCCAGGCCATGAGGCTGAGCGCGATCGGCGCCGCCCAGGGCAGGAGGATGAGGAAGCGGAGCAGCCACTTCCCGGGAAAGTTCTTCGTCAGCGCGTGCGCGAGCAGGCCGGCGACGACCAGGACGATCGCCTGCGAGATGACCGTGAAGAGGAACGTGTGCCAGACGGCAGACTGGAAGGACGGGTTCGTCCACTCGTTGCGGAAGTTCTCGAGCCCCACCCACTTGCCGTGCAGCTGGCCGGACGTCGCGTTCGTGAAGCTGAGGCCGATCGCGATCAGCAAGGGTCCGCCGACGAGCAGCAGGACGAAGAGCACCGCCGGCGAGATGAGCACGGACGCAAGGACGCCTGGACGCTCGAACACGTTCGTCAAGCGCCTCCCGCGCGGCCGTGCAGCGGCGAGTGCCTCCACCCCGGCGCGATCCTAATAGGAACGGTTCCTGCTTGCGGCTAGGGCCTCGGCGGCCGTGTCCGAGGGACTGTCCCTCAGACGTGTCTCTTCCCTATTAAGCTCGCGTCGGCAGGAGATGGCCGAGATCACGCTTGAGAAGCTGACGAAGGTCTACGGAGACGGGACGCGGGCCGTTTCCGACCTCGACCTCGCGATCGAGGACGGTGAGTTCGTGGTGCTCGTCGGGCCGAGCGGCTGCGGGAAGACGAGCGCCCTGCGGATGGTGGCCGGGCTCGAGCCGATCACCGAGGGGCGGGTCGTGATCGGCGGCGAGGTCGTGAACAAGCTGCCGCCGAAGGACCGCGACATCGCGATGATCTTCCAGAACTACGCGCTCTACCCGCACATGAGCGCGTTCGACAACATGGCCTTCGGGCTCAAGCTGCGCGGGATGAAGCGCGAGCGGCGCGGCGACCGCGTCCGGAGCGCGGCGAAGACGCTGGGCCTCGCGGAGGTCCTGCCCAAGAAGCCGCGGACGCTCTCGGGAGGCCAGCGGCAGCGCGTCGCCATGGGCAGGGCGATCGTGCGCGAGCCGCGCGCCTTCCTGATGGACGAGCCGCTGTCGAACCTCGACGCGAAGCTCCGCGTCGAGATGCGCGCCGAGATCGCACGGCTGCAGCGCGAGCTCAACGTGACGACGATCTACGTCACCCACGACCAGGTCGAGGCGATGACGCTCGGCGACCGGGTGGCGATCATGCGCGACGGCGTGCTGCAACAGATGGCGAAGCCGCAGGAGCTCTATGACCGTCCCACGAACCTCTTCGTGGCGGAGTTCATCGGCTCACCGGCGATGAACCTCGTCGGAGTGGATCTCACGCGCTCGAACGGCGGCTTCGCCGCCAGGTTCGGCACGAACACGCTCGAGGTCGGCGACCGCGTCCTGAGCACACGCCCGAGCCTGAAGACGTTCGACGGGAGACGCCTGATCCTCGGGATCCGGCCGGAGGACATCGAAGACGCGGCGTTCGGCGAGGGCGAGCGGCTCGAGGCCGTCGTCGACATCCGCGAGGACATGGGCTCGGAGGTCTTCGTCCACTTCGAGATCGGAGGCAAGGCCGTCCGCGGCGAGGACGTCAAGGCCGCGGTCGGCGAAGAGGCGGCCGAGGTGGCCGACGTGAAGGGCAATGTCTGGGTCGCGCGCGTCGATCGCGACACGAAGGCGAAGGAGCGCGAGCGGATCGACCTCGCGGTCGACACGAGCCGCCTCCACTTCTTCGACCCCGAGACGGGGAACGCGATCTACTGAGCAGACAGCGCTTCGAGCAGGCGCTCGTCGTCCTCCCTGTTGCGAATCGTGATGCGGATCCCGCCGCGCACCGGCCTCACCGCCAGTCCCTGCTGCAAGAGCCGGTCGTAGTCCACCTGAGGGTCGTCCACCGGGACGTAGAGGAAGTTCGCGTGCGAGGGGAGGGGCTCGTAGCCGAGCTCGCAGAGCCGGTCGGCCATGCGCTCACGCTCGGCGAGAAGAGGTGTCACGTCCGGAGGCGACTGCACGGCCGCGATCGCCAGCGCCGCCGAGAGCGTCGAGATCGGCGCCGGATGCTGGCGGCGGTTCAGCTCGGCGGCGACGTCTCGTCCCGCGAGTGCGTAGCCCACACGCGCGCCTGCCAGCCCGAAGACCTTCGAGAACGTCCTGATCACGATCACGTCGTCGTCGATCAGGCCGGCGGCCGTCTCGCCCGCGTACTCGTAGTAGGCCTCGTCGACGACGAGCGGCCGCGTGGCCGGCACCTCCCCGAGCTCGCCGGTCGGATTGTTCGGCCGGCAGCAGATCGTCAGCACCGGATCGTCGTCGCCGACCTCGGCGCCCGCGAGCCAGGCGGCGATCGGAAACATCGGGTAGGTCGGGTCGTTCGCGATCGCGACGCGGTCGCCGGGGGAGGCAAACGCCCGCGTGACGAGCAGGATCAGGTCGTCCGCGCCCGCGCCGAGCACGACATTCTCGGGCGCAACGCGGGCATAGTCCGCGATTGCCCGCTCCAGCCGCGGATACCCGCCGTGGGGATACGTGTGCACACGCGCCAGCTCCTCCGCGAGCGCCTCCGCACGCGTCGAAGGAAGCAGGTGCGGTGAGGTGTTGCCGTCGAAGCGGACGATCTGTTCGACCGGCAGGCCGATCCGCCGCGCGATCTCCTCGGTCGAGGGGGCGTCGTAGGACGCGACCCGGCCGCCGACGGGCCTCACGCCGAGCCGCGGTAGATCACCACGGGGCACGACGCGTGCTGCGCGCACTCGAGGCTGACCGAGCCCAGCAGGAGACTGCTGACACCGACACCGTGTGAGCCGACGACGAGCAGGTCGGCGTCACGCGAGGCATCGAGCAGCGCCTTCACCGGATCAGCTTCGACGGCCATCGGCGCAACGTCGACCGGCGTGTCGCCCACGACCTGCTCGACCACCTCCATCACGAACGTGACGGCGCCCTCGTGGAGTTCGGTCACGAGCGCAGGCAGGTCGAACGGCGGCGCCGGGGACGCATCCGGTGCCGGAGGCTCGACGACGTAGGCATGGAGGGCGACCACGGCCGCGCCGCGCGCCCCGGCCTCCTCGACCGCCCAGTGCAGAGCCTCCCTCGACTGCTTGGATCCATCGACGCCGACGACGATCTTCTGCATTCGTGCCCCTTCCAGTGATGCCGTCTAGCTTCTACTAGGGCTGGTACTGCTGGTCGATCGAGCGCACGGTGTCGATGCGCACGCGCAGCCACACGCCCGTGTCGAGCGGCTCGAAGAGCTTTCGATGTGGGCCGCCGTTGACGATCCTGAAGAGCTCGTCCACCGGGATCTTCGTCGGGCTTGGCCCCCTCGTGAGCACGGTGACCTGCGCGCCCGCGGGCACGAGGTAGGTCAGCAGGCGGTGTGTCTCGTTGAGCCGGTAGTTGTCGTTCGGGACCGGTTCGCCCGGTGCGACGGCGCCGTCCTCGGCGGCCGCCGTGTTGGCCGTGACGCCGCTCAGCAGCAGCGCCGGATCGAAGCGCATCACGTAGCCGCTCCCCTTCTTCGTCAGCTTCCTGATGTACCCGAACTGCGTCTGCTCGGCCGGAGGACCCAGACCGGTCTTCCTCGCCGGCGAGACCGTGACGGTGCGCGTCACCGTCTTCGTGCTCCCGCAGCCGGCAGCCGCGAGCGAGACGAGCACGGCGAAGACGAGGGCGCGGACCAGAGGCACGAGGCCTATTGTCGCACCGAGGGGCGGCGCGCGAGCGCCGCCCCTCAGGTGCTGGTGCTAGCCGGAGACCGAGACGGCCGCCAGCGCGTTGACGATGCCGTGGCCGTAGAAGTCGTTGAAGCCCGTGCCGCCCGTGCACGTCGCGTTCCAGCTCGCGGGCCGTCCGACGATGGTGTAGTCGACGGTGCGGGGCTGGGGACAGGCGTGCTTGCTCGCGGTGTCGGCGAGGATGCTCTCCACCGTTGCGGGCGAGAGTGTCAGCCCGCCGTGCACGGTGTCGGGCGTGCCGTACTTGCTCACGATCAGCGCGGCCACGCCGGCTGCATGCGGTGACGCCATCGACGTCCCCTGGATCAGCTGGTAGTACGCGCAGACGCCGTTCGCGCAATCGCGCACGACGAACGGCGACCGGGTGCGACCCGATCCGTCGATCTCCTTGTTCGCCTTGGCGATTTCCTCCGGATACGGACCGAGGATCTGCGTCTCGGGCGTCCGGAAGAGCGGCGTGCCGAAGCCGTCGCGGAAGAAGCCGCCCGGGGCGGAGACGACGACCTGCTCCGTCCCGTAGTTCGAGTAGTCCGCCTTGGCCGTGGTCGGTCCGAGCGAGCTGATCGAGAGGACGCCGTCCGTCTCGGTCGGCACGTCGCGGCAGAAGTTCGTCACGACGCGCGGGTAGTTCGTGCCCGGCGGGAAATCGGGGCTCGTGCCGTCGAACGTCGGGTTGCCGAGATTCGTATGCTCGTTGCCGGCTGCGCCGACGAACGTGACACCGCGCGCGCGTGCGTAGTCGACGGCGCGTTGCGTCAGGTCGATGATGGTCTGCTGCTCGAGCTGCGCGTCCGGGGAGTCGGCGGGCGCGCCCGTCACCGGATCGGTCGCCGGATTGCTCGGGCCGCAGTTGTAGAGCCATGGGTCGGTGTAGAAGCTCATGTTGACGACGTCGATGCCGACGTCACCGGCGTACTGCATCGCCTGGACCGTCGGCTCGAGGAAGAAGAACCCCGAGTCCTGCCCCGCCCGGATGTTCACGAGCGTGACGCCGGGTGCTACGCCCGCCATGCCGAGCCCGTTGATCGGCGACGCGATCGTGCCGGCGACGTGCGTGCCGTGACCATCCTCGTCGACCGTGGCCGGGTCCGAGCACGAGTGGTCGGGCTCGGAGCTGCACTTGCCGTCGATGAGCTCGATGTCGGTGGTGAAGTTCCGGCTCAGCGCGGCGTTGAAGTTCGGCGCGATGTCCGGATGGCTTGCATCGATGCCGGTGTCCATCACCCCGACGAGCACGCCGGGCTTGCCGGGCTCGCTGGCATAGGACTCGCCCGCGGTCGCGTGGATCATCCGCATGTCCCACTGCCAGTGCTCGGCGAGCGGCTCGCCCGTTGCGCTGGGGGCCGCGTCGTTCATTCCCGCCTGCCCGAGCGTCGCCTGCCGTTCCGCGGTGAGCCGTTCGAGGTCGTAGTCCTTCGGACGGTCGCCGGGCTCGAGCGTGGCGATCACGCGGTCACGGGCGGCGCCCTTCAGCACCTTCGAGCCTCGCACCCCGGCGAGGAAGCTCCCGTTGTCCGTCGAGACCTTCGCGTAGCCGAGAGCGCTGTTCTCGCTCACGACGGTGCCGCCCAGCCGAGCGATTTCCGCCCGCGCGTCCTTGGCCGACACACCGTCGGCGTAGGTGACGAGGTAGACCGCGTTCGTCGCGAGCGGCTTCGATGACGCCGACGAGATGACGAGTCCGCCGAACGCGAACACGACAGCCGTCAGCAAGACGTACCTGCGCATAGATTCCTCCCCCTTGTGGAGCCCTCCTGAGGGGCGTCACCCTATAACGGCGGGGCCGGCCCGGCTCGGTCACGACCTGCGAGTCCAGCCCCGTCCGGAGCCGGATCGTGCGCCGGAGCGGGAAGGCGTGGGATCGCCGGTCTTTCTCCCGCTGATTGAAAAGCCGCCTTTTTGCAGGGATTTATGATGTTACACATCCCCAGCGGGGGGTAGGAGATCTGTACCTAGCAGGTCAAGCCACAACACGAGGGCTGGGCCCTCGGAAAAGGGGTTGGTAACGCATGACCGTTGCAGAGATCTGGACGCTCCACGTTGGGTCGACGCCCGATGTCGACCTGACGGGATTCAAGGTCGAGGCGCTCGACGGCAGCATCGGCAAGGTCGACGAGGCGACGCACGAGGCCGGCGGCAGCTTCATCGTCGTCGACACCGGCCCGTGGATCTTCGGGAAGAAAGTGATGCTCCCGGCCGGCGTCATTCGCGACATCGATCTCGACACCGAGACGGCGTTCGTGAACCGGACCAAGGATCAGATCAAGAACGCACCCGAGTTCGACGAGAAGCGCTATCGCGAGCAGGCTTACCGGAACGAGCTCGGTAGCTACTACGACCGTGGTGGCGCCGGGTACACAGAGCCGCGTTAGCTCGGCTTTCCCCGGACGAGGCGAAGCCCCGCCCTCTACACGCGGGGCTTCGCTCTTCGATCACGGCTTCTTCGCGCGCGGCTAGGACGGGAACACGCTCACCGGCATCTCGTAGAAGTCGACGCTCGTGCGGCTGCCTTCGCCGGTCGGGGTCATCGCGTTCAGCGCCTCGTCGCCTCGCCTGAGGGCCTCCTCCGTCTCGAACATCACGATGCCCAGCGTCTTCCCGGTGTCCCGGTTGACGAGCATCAGCATCCCTTTCGCATCCTCGAGGCCCGGCGGCCGGTTGTCGGTCTGGACGTCGTTCTTGACCTGCTCGACGGCGGCGTCGACGTCGCCTCCCTGCTCGAAGGTCGCAACTCGGACGTACACGGGGGCTCCTCTCTCTCGCTGGCGCGGGGACCCTAGCCGGTGCGACGACTACGGGAGGAGGCGCTCCTGGCCGCGGAAGCCGACGCCCGGACTCGAACCGGGGACCCCTTCATTACGAGTGAAGTGCTCTACCAGCTGAGCTACGTCGGCGCTTTCGCCGCACTGTAGCCGCTTCCCGCCCGGAGGTCTCAGCGCCGCCGAAGCGCCTGGGCAGGGCGGAGCGCCGCCACGGCCAGCCGCCGGAACCGCGGCGGGATGAAGCGCTTCGCGAGGCTGCGCAGGTCAAACGGAGAGAGCCGGAACGACTCGAGCTCCGCGAGCTCGGCGTCGCTCAGCTCGAGCGACAGCGCCCGCACGTTCTGCTCCAGATGGGCGGTCGAGAGCGTCCCGGGAATCGGGACGACGACGTCGGAGCGCCGCAGCAGCCAGGCCAGGGCGACCTGGGCGGGCGTGACCCCGTGTCGCGACGCGACCGCGCCCAAGGACCCGTGCGACCGGGCCAGCGATCCCTTGGCCAGCGGCTGCCAGGGCAGGTACGCGATCCCCGCCCGTGCACAGGCCTCGACGACGGCGTCCTCGGGGCCTCGAACGGCGAGGCTGTAGTGGTTCTGCACCGAGACGACGGGCACGATGCGCCGGGCCGCCTCGATCTGCTCGACCGTCACGTTCGACAGTCCGACGTGCCGGATCTTCCCCTCCGCGCGAAGCTCGGCGAGCGCCCCGACCGATTCCTCGAAGGGAACCGCGGGGTCGACGGTGTGCAGCTGGTAGAGGTCGATTCGGTCGAGGCGAAGCCGCTGCAGGCTCCCCTCGCACGCCGCACGCAGATGCGCCGGCCGGCAGTCGGCCCGTAGCTGCCACGGGCCCTCGCGAATCGACCCGCCCTTCGTCGCGATCACAACGCCGGCCGGATACGGATGCAGCGCGTCCGCCAGCAGCCGCTCGCTCGTCTCGGGGCCGTAGGAGTCCGCGGTGTCGAACAGCTGCACGCCCAGGTCGAGCGCCCGCCGCAACAGCTGGGTGACGGAATCGCGAGCGGGGGGCTCGCCCCAGCCACCCGGGCCCGTCAGGGCCATCGCCCCGTAGCCGAGGCGGCATACCGGCAGATCGCCTCCGATGGCGAACGTCCTCACCACGCGGATGCGACTCTGACAGAGCCGCTCTCGTGGAAGTGCTCCTGCGCGAGTGCAGCGTGCGTTCCGGCGCTCACGGCACAGACGGCGATCAGCAGGTCCGCAGTCCCGACGACCCGGGTTCCGAGCTACTTGTCCTTGCCGTTCCCCTTGCCGTTGCCGTGGTCGCTGGCGTTGGCGTTTGCGCCGCCGCGGCCGGGGTCGTCCGGCTTGCCCCTGTCCTTCTCCCTGTCCTCGCCATGCTCGGACTCGACGGGGGGATCCTCGGGTGCCACGACGGGTGTGGTCTCGGTCGGCTGCGTCGTCGCCTGTGTCTGGCGCTCGCCCTTCTTGCCCTTGCCGCCGTCGGACGGCGCAGGTGCGGGAGGAGCAGCCGGCGCGGCGCCCTGCTCGGGAGCGGGCGGAGTCGGAGTGGGAGCGGGAGGCGTCGGCTCGGCGAGCGATGCACCCGCAGTTTCCTGCGGGTCCGAGGCCGGGACCGCGACGGGCTTCGGCAGCGTCCGCGTACCGGAAGCGACCTGGTCGGCGCGCACTGGGGCGCGATGCGCGAGCGTCGCACTCGGGCTCGAAGAGCTCGAGGCAGTGGTCGGTGTCTGCTGCACGACCGGGGCGCTCTGCGCGGGCGTCGTCGCGGCGGGAGCGTGCTGTGCCTCGCGCGGCAACTCGGTCGCCGCCGCGACCGCCGTCGTCGCGACTGCGATCGCGGTAGCAGCAACCTTGACGGCTGCCGCGCCGCCGCCGCCGAGCAACGCCTTGACGCAGGCAAGAGCGCCGCCGACGTCGGCGCCGCGGCGCAGCCGTCTCTTCCACGTGTTCGCGTCCTGCTCCAGGCCCTGAGCGAGTGCGCGTCGTGCGCGGAAGATCAGCGTCTCGACCGCAGCCTGTGTGAGCCCGAGCTCGGCCGAGATTTCGCGGTATGTGAGTCCTTGCCACTCCCGCAAGAGAATCGCGCGACGTTGGTTCTCCGGCATCTCCTCGAGCACGTCCGGCAGCCCGATCAGCTCGTCGGCGACCTGTTCGCGTCCGGGGACGACCTCTTGGAGAACCTCGAAGTTGTTCGGCGCCTCGACCCGGCCGCGGCGCCAGGAGGAGCGCCGGCGGGAGAGGCACACGTTGTGCGCGATCTTGAACAGCCAGGCGGATTCGAGCTCGGGGACGATCCCGCGCTGCAGGCCGCGGAACGCGTTCATGAACGTCGTCTGGACGGCGTCCTCCGCTTCCTCGCGCGAGCCGAGCTGATGGAGGCAGTAGCTGAGGATCTGGGGCGAGTACCGCTCGTACAGATCGCTCGCGGCATCGACGCCCGGAGCGACTGGTCGCTCGACGCGGGTTGCCCGGCCTATCTGCGGTACTGCGGCCACCTGTCCTCCTGCGGTCCGGACGCTCCGCCCGGAGGCGCCCGTACGGCGAATGTCGGCAGCCGGCGGGGGCCGGACGACCCTAGATCGAGGGTGCCCTGGGAGGGCTAGCCGTCGGAGCCGGCGGGCTCGGAGTCCTCTCCCGGCGAGCCGGAGTGATCCGAGCCGGAGCTGTCCGATCCCGAGCCGTCCGAACCGGGGCCGGAGCTGTCGGTGCCGGAGGGGACCGCAGCCTCGGTCTCGTGCGGCTCTTGCTCCTCGGCCGGTTCGCGCTCGACCTCGACCGCGTCGTGCTCGGCCGGTTCGCGCTGGGCGCGGGTGCGGCCGGGCTCGGCGGCGAGCGACGGCCGGGGTACGGGCTCGGCCGCCGGGACCGGAGCGACCGCCTGCACGCGCGGCGTCGCCTGCCGGTGCTGCTCGTCAGGGCGCGGCGCGGCACCGGTGACCACGACGCCGACACCCACCGCGGCGCCCGCGAGCTTGAGCGTGACCGGCAGCGCGGCGACACGCGCGACGAGGCCTGCATTCACCGGGTCGAAGCCCGGGATCAACCGCGCGAGGTCGTCGCGCAGCGCGAACGGCGTCGCGGCGGCAATGAGCGAACGGACCTGTTGCCGCGCGCGGAAGAGGAGCGACTCGACGGCGGAGTGCGAGACGCCGAGCGCGCGACCGAGCTCGTGGTAGGAGAGGCCTCCGAGCTCACGCAGCAGCAACGCGCGACGCTGGTGGCGCGGCAGCTGCGAGATCGCTGCCCAGATCGCTTCGAGATCGGTCGCGCGGATTGCAGCCGCCAGCGGATCGGGGAGGTCGGAGGGCAGCTCCGGGAGCGCGAGCGGCTCGCGCATGCGCACGTGGATCCGCGCCCTGCACTCGTTGCGAGCGATCGCCGCGAGCCAGCGAGGAGCATCGCGAGGCGCCGAGCCGCGCAGCACGGCGCGATGCGCCGAGAGGAACACCTGCTGCGCCGCGTCCTCCGCTTCGACGGGATCGCGCAGCAACAGACGGCAGAGGCCGAGCACCATCCGTCCGTGCTCGGCGAAGAGGCTGCCGACGAGGGCGCCGGCCGCCCCAGGCGGGGGACGGCCGGCGGCCGGTGAGGGGCTTGCGCTGCTAGTCGTCTCCGTCGTCTCCGAGGTCGTCGTCTTGGTCCTCGGCCTCGTTCTCGTTTTCGTCCTCGTCGTCGGCCCTCGCGGTCGGCCCTGCCTGCGAGAGGTCGAGCGTGAGGGTGACGAACTGGCCTACGAGCGAAGCGGGCAACTGGATCCCGGCGGGCAGTGGAATCGAGAAGGGCTGCCCGTTGACGAGCACCGTGATGCTCCCCGCGCCCACCGCCGTGACCTGCGCCTGGACGGTGACCGAAGCCGTCTGGCCGACGACCTGCATCGACTGCTGCGTCAGCTGTCCGTTCGAGATGGCGACGGTCGTGTTGACGACGGCCCCACTCGACGGTCCCGACCCTGCGAGCGACGCAAAGGTGCGGCCGGCACGAATCGACAGCAGGCTGCGACCGGCTGCGAGATACGTCTTGCCACCGGCACGCTTCACGACGATCGCGTGGATCCGCGCACGATGTGCCTGGCCGAGCACACGCAGCACGGTCCCGTTGACGCGCACGAGCGCGCCCAGTCGGGGATGCGCGCGAGTCGTCACCGTGTGGACAGCACCGGATTTCGACGCGACTGCGACGTGACTGCCGCTCTTCGCCACGACGACACCGGTGAAGCTGCCGGCGAGCGCGCTCGTGGGAAAGACCGCGGCAACCGTGACGGCAACGGCGAACAGAAGCTTCTTCATGAGGGTCTCCTTGGTCGGATCATCTCTGCAAGAGTCCCCTCAGCTGGAAATCTTGCGGGAATCCCTCACGTGAGCGAGGGCACGTTCGCCCCCAGCTCACGCCGCAACTTGACGAACAGGGCCTCGAGGGCCAGCGGCGGGCTGAGATTGAACTCCTCGAAGGCGCGCCAGGTTTCCCGCGTCAACTCGGCGGCGCGCTCCGCGCCGGCGAGACGCTCGGTCGTGCCGTCGGCGACGAGAACGTCCAGCCGGTCGGCGTGAACGACGGCCCGCTCGGCGCCGACTGCGACCACGACGAGATCGCGATACCACGACGCGAGCTCCTCGAGCGAGGCGAGCAGCTCTTCCCGCTCGGCGCCTCTCGCCGCACGGCGGACTCGCTGCTCGGACTCGCGCGCAGTCAGGTCGAGCAGCTCGAGCTCCTGCTCTGCCTGCTCCTTCGACTCGTCCGCGCGCTCACGCGCACCCTCGAGGATTCGCGCCGCGGCGTCGCCCGGCTCGAACGCCGGCTCGGCGTAGACGGCGCGCGCAACTTCGAGCAGCGCCTCCCGCCTGCGCGCCGACGCCGGGTCGAGCAGTCGCTGCACGCGATCGAGGCGGCCCGCCGCGAGGCGCGCCAGCGACGCCGCCTGGTCGGGCTCCAGGCCCGGCGCACGCGCGTCGAGCTCCTGCCGAATCGCACGCTCCGACAGACGCGTGAACGGAACGAGCTGGCAACGCGACCGGATCGTCTCCGGCAGCGGCCCGAGATCGTCGGCGACGAGGACGATGACCGCGTAGGACGGCGGCTCCTCCAGATCCTTGAGCAGCGCGTCGGCGGCGTCCTCGTTCATCGTCTCGGCCGCGTAGACGAGATAGACACGCCGCGCGGCCTCGAACGGACGCATGTGCAGGTCGCGACGGAGCTCGCGGATGTCGTCGATGCGGATCTGGTCGCCGAGCGGCTCCACGAGGTAGACGTCGGGATGCGAGCCGCGCTCGACGCGGCCGCGGTCCGAAGCCGCCGACTCGGCGGCGGCGTCTGGAGAGCCCGCGGGCTCCCCCCGCGGGCTCGCCGCAATCAGCTCGGCGGCGAAGCCGAGCGCCGCGCGTCGCTTGCCCACCCCGCGCGGCCCGTGGAACAGGTACGCGTGGGCAGGGGCATCCTCGGCGAGGGCTGCACGCAGCAGCCGTTTCGCCTCGGCCTGCTCAGGAACTGTCTCGAAAGCGTCCACGGATGTCCTCGGCGATCTCCTCGGGAGGACGATCGCCGTCGATGGTCGTGATCCGGTCGGGAAACATCGAGGCCAGTGCACGGTACGCCCTGTCGACCGTGCGGTGGAAGTCTTCGCTTTCGCGCTCGATCCGGTCGGTCTTCGTGCTCCGGCCCCTGGCCACGGCGGGGTCGACGAGGATGAGGAAGGTCCGGTCCGGCAGCAGTCCCTGCGTCGCCCGGAGATTCAGCTGGAGCACGCGGTCGACGCCGAGATTGCGCGCGATGCCCTGGTAGGCGAGCGAGGAGTCGAGGTACCGGTCGCAGATCACGACGGCGCCCGCCTCGAGGGCGGGCGTGATGACGCTGTGCGCGAGCTCGGCACGGGCGGCGGCGAAGAGCGTCGCCTCGGCCCAGGGGGTCATCTCGACGCCCTCGAGCAAAAGCTTGCGCACCTCCTCGCCGAGCGGGGTCCCGCCGGGCTCCCGCGTCGTGACGACCTCGATGCCCCCGGCGCGCACGGATTCCGCCAGCAGCTCGGCCTGCGTCGTCTTGCCCGATCCGTCCACGCCTTCGAAGGTCACGAACACCGCGGCCGTACGATACGGCGCGTGCGGGCGGTCGTGACCGGAGGCGCGGGCTTCATCGGCTCGCACGTCGTCGATGCCCTCGTCGCCCGCGGAGACGAGGTGCACGTGCTGGACGACCTCTCGCACGGCACTCCCGACAACCTCCCTTCCGGGGTGCAGCTGCACGAGGGGGACATCCGTACCGAGTCGGCGCGTGTCTTCGACGAGGTGCGCCCAGAGGTGTGCTTCCACCTTGCCGCGCAGGCCGACGTGCGGGTGTCCGTCGAGCGGCCGGACTTCGACGCGGACGTGAACGTCATCGGGACGGTCCAGGTGCTCGAGGCCGCGCGGAGCGCAGGCGCGAAGGTCGTCTTCAGCTCGACGGGCGGGGCCATCTACGGCGAGTGCGACGGGCCGGCGTCGGAGGATCATCCGCGGCGGCCGCTCGCGCCCTACGGCGTGTCCAAGCTCGCCGGCGAGGAGTACCTCGCTGCCTACAACCGCTTGTCCGGCACGGGACACGTCTCCCTGCGCTATGCAAACGTCTACGGCCCGCGTCAGGACCCGAAGGGAGAGGCTGGGGTCGTCGCGATCTTCATGAACCGGCTGCGCGAGGGCGGGACGCCGAAGATCTTCGGCGCCGGCACGCAGACGCGCGACTACGTGTACGTGGCCGACGTCGTCGCCGCGACGCTGGCAGCGGCCGGGCACGGCGGCGGGGTGTTCAACGTCGGCACGGGAGTGGAGACCTCCGTGCTGGAGCTCTACGAGCGGATCCAGCGCGTCGCGGGGATCAGGCGCGAGCCCGAGTTCGCGGAGGCGCGCCCGGGGGAGCTGAAGCGCAGCATGCTCGACCCGTCGCGCGCGCAGCGCGAGCTCGGCTGGGAGCCGCGGCACTTGCTCGACCACGGGCTCGCGGCCACGTGGGCCTGGATCTCCTCGGACATGTCCTAGGGACTGTCCCTCAGACGTGTCCGTTGAAGGAGGCGGCGCGCGCGGGACGAACTCGCTCCGGGCGATGGAGCACGCGCCGGATCTTCCCGACCTCATCCAGCCCTGGCGCCGCGCCACGGTCGCCGTCAGCGTCGTCGCCACTCTCGAGCTGATCGCCCTCGCGGCGATCGCGATCGTCGTCTTCGGCAACCCGCTTGCGAGCCACCTGCGCGAGACGGCCGCGGCCGCCAGCACGCCGCGCGTTCGCGTCGCGCACCCCGCACCGGCGAAGAAGGCGGAGCTCCCGCGCAGCGACACCTCTGTGATGGTCCTGAACGGTGGCGGGATCGCCGGCGCGGCACACGACGCAGCCGACCGCGTCAGCGCCAAGGGGTACCTGCTCGGGGAGGTCGGCAACGCTCCGGCAGAGACGCCGCGCACGCTGATCATGTACCGCCCCGGCTACGAAGGAGAGGGCAGGCGCCTCGCCCGTGACCTCGGCGTCAGGATCGTGCGCCCGCTCGACGGGATGCGCCCCGCCCAGCTGATGGGCGCGCACCTCGTGCTGATCATGGGCAGGTAGCCGGGTCGATCTTGCAGCGGGCCTGGTCGAGCGGGCCGCCCTTCAGCCCCGCCGGCCCGTTCGAGTCGAGCGTGTACGAGTGGTTGAGGTCGCGATACGCGTCACGAGGCCGGTTGAGGATTTGCAGCTCGAACGAGCCGAGCTGATACCAGGTCTCGGGATTCTCCGGCTCGAGGTCGACCGCACGCCGGTAGAGCTGCAACGCCTTCGCGTCCGGCTCCACGAGAGCCAGCACGAAGATGGCGTCGACCGAGAGGGGATTGAACGCGTGCGCGGAGCGCGCGTCGGTGCGGCCCTTCGCGGGATCGTTCCGCTCGAGCGCGTCGTACGCCGCCGCGACGCGATTCGCCGCCAGCCAGGGCGATGCAAGTGAGTAGGCGGCTGCAAGCGCACAGACGGCGATCGCGACCGAGGCGAGCCAGCGGCGGCCCGGGCTGGGCGGTGCCGGAGCTTGGGACACGAGTGCGCCCACGGTAAGGAACAGCGGCCCCTGCACCGCGACGAAGTCCCAGTCGATGTCGACGAACGAGTGCACGAGACAGAGCGCGGCGCCCAGCGCGAAGGCGAGCCAGGCGCGCGAACGCTCGCGCCGCAGGAAGCCCATCACGGCGCACACGATCACCGCGACGTAGAGCAGGAAGCCGACGATCCCGCTCTCGCTCAGGAACTGCAGCGGCACCGAGTGGGGCTCGGTCGTCGCCAGCGGCGTGGTGCGCTCGACGCGGTCGACCAGCTCGAATGTGCCCGCCCCGGTTCCCTGCAGCGGCCGGTCGGTGAACGCGTTCCACGCCTCCGTCCACCAGCGCCAGCGGTTGCTCGAGCTGACGCTGATCAGCCGGTCCTGCTCGTTCGGGATCTGCGCGCTGACCTTGTTCGAGAACTCGTGCCAGCGCGCGCTGAGGAAGTCGCCCGGACCGCCCGCGTGCACGACCGCACCGGCGAGCGCGACGAGCAGCAGCACGACGAGCGCGATCGCCGCGCCGCGCGCGACACGCCGGTCGACGGTGCGTGCCAGCACGATGCGCGACCCGAGCACCACCACGACCGCCCCGGCGACGAGCGCGGCGCCGAAGAGGAGCCCGTCCTGCACGCGCACGTCGTGCGGCTGGCCGTCCGAGCTCACGCCCGGCAGGAGCAGCCCCACACCCGTGACCACCGCGGCCGCGATCCAGGCCAGCGCGAGCGGCCCGAGCACAGTGAGGCGGTCGCGATCGAGCCAGAGCGAGACGACCGCCGCGACGACGGTCAGCACGATCCCCACGCGCGAGTACGTCAGCACCGCGACGACGAGCCCGAGGTAGAGGAGTAGAGCACCGCCGATACGCGCGCGCCGGTCGTGACGCACGCCGACAGCCCAGAGCCCGAGCGGCACCGACGCGGCCGCGATCAGCGCGAGCTCGTTCCAGTAGCCGAGCGGATAGCGCAGACGCGCGAGCCGCTCGTAGTCGGGGTACAGACCGGGGATGACCTTGGCCGCGAGCGCCCAGGCAAAGAGCGCGCCGAGCAGCACGGAGGCCGCCGCCGCGAAGCGCCGCAGCGGCACGCCGCCGACGAGCGCGCCCACGGCCGCGAACGCGAAGTAGACGAGTCCGCGGTTGGCGTAGTCCCACGAGCGGCTCGGCTGGATCGACCAGGCGATCGAGACGGCCTGCCAGACGACGAAGGCCGCAAGGGCGCAGAAGAAGGCCACCCCCCACGGGGGTAAGCGACGTGGCCGCCAGGCCCAGCCGACCGCGGCCAGGACCACGGCCGGGACGCCGATCCAGAAGACGCGGGACTGGCTCGACCCGTCGCTCAGAAACAGCGCCGCAAAGGCCAGCCCGGCGGCCGCGATTCCCCAGGCGGCGGGCACGCGCATCGGCCGCGAAGCTAACAGAGGGAGCGGCCGCATCCAGGAAACGCTCTCCCACGTTCGAACACCGGTGCACGGACGGCGAATCCCGCTTACAAAGCGCTTACAAGTGACTCATGCGCGGCTCACTCCCATCCGGCAAGGTGGGCAAGATCGTGGTTAGAGTCCGGCGCTAAGCCGCAGCACGGCCCCCGCATGCCCAAGTTCCTGACGCCCTCCATCCTCCTCGCCACAGCCCTGGCGGTCGTCGCCGCGCTTGGCTTCGCGCAGCCCGCGCAGGCGCGCACGATGAGCACCTGCTCGAAGGCGCTCGTCCACGACTGGTACGTCGACGGGCGGGTCGACAAGACCTATCCAGTGCACTGCTACCGCGAGGCGCTCAGCAAGATCCCGGAGGACCAGCTGATCTACGGGACGCTGCGCGAAGATCTCAAGCGCGCGCTGCAGTCCGCGATCCGCCAGCACGGCGGCCACGTCAACGCCAACACGCCCGTGCCGCCGCTCGGCGGGGGCGGCAGCGGCCCCGGCGGCACCGGCGGCACCGGCACGAGCGGCGGCTTCCTCCACTGGGTCGCACGTGCGCTCGGGCCGAACACGGCCGACTCGATCCCGATTCCGCTGCTCGTGCTCGGCGGCCTCGCCTTTGCATTGATGGCGGCGGCCGGGGTGAGCTTCCTGGCACGCCGCATGCAGGCCCGCCGGGCGGCGGCTGATCCGCCGCCCGCAGGACCCTCCTTCTAGACGCTCAGGCTGCTACGCCGACGGGTCGTGAGACCCGTGGTGACCGACGCGAGCCCGAGCAGGACGAGCAGCAGCAGCGCGAGCCCCGTGAACGGGAGCTGACCGAGGAGCTGCGGTCCACCCGTCGACGGTTCCGTGGCTCCGAACGTCGTCCGGTTCGGAACGCCTTCGGCCGTCCTCGTGCCAGGTGACGGTTGCCCGCCTGGGGATGCAGGCGCCGAGGACGCCGCAGCCGCAGTGGATGCAGCGGCGGCGGTTGGAGTTGCGGTTCCCGGCCCGAACTGGACCGTTCCGACCGAGCCCGTTGCGGTGTTGCCGCCGCCGACCTGCGCGACTCCGACCGAGTCGGCGGCGTTGTTGCCACTTCCCGAGACGCCGACGGGCGCCGAGGCCGAGACCACCTCGCCGACTGCCGACGCACCGACTGCGGGGGCCGCCAGCAGGCCGCCGGACTGCATCACGCCGGCCGAGCCGGTGGACGAGTTCCCACCGCCGATCTGCACAGCACCCGTCGAGCCGGAGGCGGTGTTGCTGCCGCCGCCGACCGTCACAGGGGCACTCGCACCTGCACTCGAGCCCGACGCACCGGCCGAGACGGACGGCGACGCCGTGACGGAGCCGGCCTGCACGGCTCCCGTGGAACCGCTCGCGGTGTTGCCACCGCCGACCTGCACTGCGCCGACGGAATTCGTCGCGGTGTTGTCACCCGAGCCACCCACCGCGACGGGAGCGGAAGCCGAGGCGGTCGTCCCTGACTGGCTTGCGCTCACGGTCGGCGTGGCGGAGATCGGTCCTGTCTGGACCACGCCCACCGACCCGGTGGCGTTGTTTTCGGCCCACGCGTTCTGCGCGGTGCCGAGCGTGAGCGCCGCGGATGCAGCGACCACGATCAAGCGCTTGGCTCTCATAGCACCTTCTTTCATCGCCTTCGCTTGAGTTGACCTCCCCTTTTGTCAGCACTTGCGCGGAATCCCTCGAACGGGGGATGCCTCTAGCGGACGTAGGTCACCGTGAGCGCGAAGCGCTGCCTCGCGCCCTTGCCGCTGACGCGCAGCGCGAAGGTGCCGGCGGTGGCAGTCCCCTCGATTCGTAACGGGCTGCGGCCACTGGCGCGTCCGAGCGGCGTCGTGAGCGTCAGCGTCTTGCCCTTGCCGAACCGCAGCACGGCGCTGATCGGTCCCGCGCCGACGTCGAGCTCGAAGGTGCGGGCGCGCACGCGCGGGCCGAGCGAGCCGCTGAAGGAGGCGCGCGTCGCGGCGGCGGGTTGCAGCAGCGCGAGCGTCCTGCCGGCGTCGATGCGCCCGTACTGGACGAAGGCGGGCAGCGGCACGGCGGCTCGGGCGAGCGCCTCCTCCGCCTCCCTCGCCGTCGCAGCCGGCTGCGCGCTCAACTCGAGGGCGACGAGCCCGCTGACGAGCGGCGCCGCCGACGAGGTTCCGCAGAAGCTGCCATAGCCGCCGCCGAGGATCGGTGCGAGGTTGCAGCCCGGTGCCGCGAAGCGCACCCAGGACCCGAAGTTCGACCACGAGTAGCGCTGGTCGGCGACGGTCGTCGCCGCGACGCTGACGGCGTGCGGGTCGGCGGCCGGGAAGAACTGCGTCGTGACGCCGCTGTTCCCCGCGGCCGCGACGACGATTGCGCCCTTCGCGCTCGCGTACGACATTGCGTTCGCCAAGGCGGCGCTCGAGCCGGGCCCGCCGAGGCTGAGGTTGATCACCTGCGCACCGTGGTCGGCCGCCCACACGATGCCGGCGGCGATGAGCGTGTCGTCGCCGCTGCCCTGCGCGTCGAGCGCCTTGATCGGCAAGACGAGGCAGCGCCAGCAGATGCCTGCACCGCCGGTGCGGTTGTTCGAGCGCGCCGCGATCACGCCGGTCACTGCGGTTCCGTGCCCGTGGTCGTCGGCCGGCTCGGCGTCGCCGCCGACGAAGTCCCAACCGGGCACGAGCGCGCCGCGCAGGTCCGGATGGTTCGGGTCGACGCCGGTGTCGACGACCGCGACGACGATCTTGCTCGACCCCTGCGTGACGTCCCACGCCTTGGGGAAGCCGGCGACGCGCAGGCCGTCCTGTTGCGGCCAGCCGGCGTCGTCGGGGCTCGTGTCCGCAATCTCGGCAAGGGGCTCCTTCGCCGCGCTCGCGACCGCCGGCGAGGACTCGAGCGCGGCCAGCACCCGTGCACGCCGCTCAGGCTCGACGCCGACGAGATACGCGCGAATCTGCGGCACGGGCTGCTCGACTGTCCCGCCCGCGTCTTCGATCACGGCCTCCGCCCGCGCGCGCGACGTGCCGGGCCTGAAGGTGACGCTGACGCGACGGGGGTCGTAACGGACGACCGTCGAGTTCCGCAGCGTGGGCTCGGGCTCGCGAGGCGCGCCTGCCGGCTCCGAGCTTGCCGTCGGTTCCCCTCCAGCGGGCGCGCCCTGCGATTCGCGGCAACCGATGTCGAGGACCGGATTCACGACCACGCACACCTCGGCGTCGGCGCCGGTCCCGAGGGAGAGGAAGAGCGCCACCATCGCCAGAGGCAGAGGCCAACCGGTCATCCGTCTGGGCCGCATACTCGTGTCGGAAGAAGAGACCACGCGGCCCGGCCGCTCCTTGCGGGAAATCCCTCCTTCGAGGGACGACGGAAAGCGGAAAACCGGCTTGGGAAGCGGCCTCGCGGCTACACTTGAGGGTACGTCCGGGGCTGTTTCTATGGTCCAGATCCCGATCGGCGGCGCCTCCTAGAAGACGCACCACCACACCGATCGAGATCCATATCCATAGGACGAGCGCTCGGGAGGGACAGGATGGCGACCGCCAAGGCAACAGAGACCCAAGCACCGGCTGATTCGGCCGAGAACACCGTCGTCGACGACGCGGCGACGCTGGCCGTGCGCCGCTACTTCACGATTCCGGGCCGCGACCCCTTCGACGAGATCGAGTGGGAGACGCGCGACGCCTTCATTCCGGGCAAGGACAAGCCGGTCTTCGACCAGAAGGACGTCGAGTTCCCGAAGTTCTGGAGCCAGACGGCGACGAACATCGTCGCGCAGAAGTACTTCCGCGGCCGCATGACGTCGCCCGAGCGCGAGCGGAGCGTCAAGCAGATGATCGGCCGGGTCGTCGACACGATCTCCGCCTGGGGCCGCAAGGACGGCTACTTCGCGACCGAGGAGGAGGCCGACACCTTCGAGGCCGAGCTGAAGGCGATCCTCGTCAACCAGCTGGCTTCCTTCAACTCGCCCGTCTGGTTCAACGTCGGCTTCGAGGAGAAGCCGCAGTGCAGCGCGTGCTTCATCCTCTCGATCGAGGACTCGATGGACTCGATCCTCGACTGGATCCGGCGCGAGGGCGTCATCTTCCGCGGCGGCTCCGGCTCGGGCGTCAACCTGTCGAAGCTGCGCTCCTCGAAGGAGCAGCTCTCGAAGGGCGGTTATGCCTCGGGCCCGGTGAGCTTCATGCGCGGCGCCGACGCGTCGGCCGGGACGATCAAGTCGGGCGGCAAGACGCGGCGCGCGGCGAAGATGGTCGTGCTCGACGTCGACCATCCCGACGTCGAGGAGTTCATCTGGTGCAAGGCGCACGAGGAGCGCAAGGCGCGCGTCCTCGAGTCGGCCGGCTACGACATGTCGCTCGACTCGGCCGACTGGGCGTCGATCCAGTACCAGAACGCGAACAACTCGGTGCGCGTCACCGACGCGTTCATGGAGGCGGTCGAGGCCGGCGGCGACTGGAACCTCACCGCCCGCACCGACGGCACGGTCGTTGACACGGTCAAGGCGCGCGAGCTGCTCAAGCAGATCGCCGACGCCGCGTGGCAGTGCGCCGATCCGGGCGTGCAGTACGACACGACGATCAACAACTGGCACACGCTGCCGAACACGAGCCGCATCAACGCGTCGAACCCGTGCTCGGAGTACATGTCGATCGACGACAGCGCGTGCAACCTCGCCTCGCTGAACCTGATGAAGTTCCGCCGCGAGGACGGCGAGCTCGACGTCGAGGCCTTCGAGCACGCGATCGACGTGCTGTTCCTCGCGCAGGAGATCCTCGTCGGCAACTCGTCCTATCCGACGCCCGAGATCGAGAAGAACGCGAAGGCCTACCGCCAGCTCGGGCTCGGCTACGCGAACCTCGGTGCGCTGCTGATGGCGCGCGGGCTGCCGTACGACTCCGACGAGGGCCGCGCGTACGCGGCCGCGATCACGGCGCTGATGACGGGCCGTGCGTATCGGAAGTCGGCGGAGATCGCCGGGCGCATGGGGCCGTTCGCCGGCTACAAGCCGAACGCGGCCGCGATGATCGGCGTGATGGCGCAGCATCGCGCCGCCGTCGGGAACATCCAGGACACCGAGTCGGTGCCGGCGGATCTGCTCTCGGCCTGCCGCCAGGCGTGGGACGACGTGCTGAATCTCGGTGAGGTGAACGGCTACCGCAACGCGCAGGCGACCGTGCTGGCGCCGACGGGGACGATCAGCTTCATGATGGATTGCGACACGACCGGCGTCGAGCCCGACTTCTCACTCGTGAAGTCGAAGAAGCTCGTCGGCGGCGGCGAGATCACGATCGTGAACAAGTCGGTGCCGATGGCGCTCGACAAGCTCGGCTACGCGCCGACGGAGGTCGACGAGATCGTCGCGTTCGTCGACGAGCGAAACACGGTCGTGGGCGCTCCGTTCCTGAAGGCCGAGCACTATCCGGTGTTCGACTGCGCCGTCGGCGAGCGGGCGATCCACTACACCGGCCACACGAAGATGATGGGTGCGGTACAACCGTTCATCTCGGGCGCGATCTCGAAGACGGTGAACCTGCCGGAGAGCGTGACGGTGGACGAGGTGGCGAAGCTCTTCGTCGACTCGTGGAAGCTCGGCGTGAAGGCGATCGCGATCTACCGCGACAACTGCAAGGTCGCGCAGCCGCTGTCGGGCAAGAAGGACGGCAGCGAGCAGGCGACCCTGCTGGCTGCTGCGACTGCCGCGCCGCCGCTGCCGGCGTCGCGCCGGCGCCGCTTGCCGGAGGACCGCGTCGAGGTCGGCCGCAAGTTCCGCGTCGGCGACTACGAGGGCTACATCCACGTCGGCCTGTACGAGGACGGCACGCCCGGCGACATCTTCGTCGACATCGCCAAGGAGGGCACGACCCTCGCCGGCCTGATGAACTCGATCATGATCTCGGTGTCGCTCGGCCTGCAGTACGGCGTGCCGCTCGAGGTGTACGTCTCGAAGTTCGCGCACATGCGCTTCGAGCCGAGCGGGATGACGAACGACCCCGACATCCGCGCCGCGAAGTCGATCGTCGACTACATCTTCCGCTGGATGGGGAAGAAGTTCCTGACGGTCGACCAGCAGGAGGAGATCGGCATCCTGTCGGCCGAGGTGCGAGCCCGCCTTGCGGAGGGCTATCGCAACGGCGGGGACGCGCCTGCATCGATCAAGGCGCCGCCGGTGGAGATGGCGCCGCCGGGGCAGACGGCGTTGTTCAACGCCTTCGAAGATGCCCAGGAGTGCGCCAAGTGCGGCGGGCGGATGGTGCGAACCGGTAGTTGCTACACGTGCAGAGACTGCGGGACGAACACCGGCTGTAGCTGAGGCCCAGCGTCACGGGCTGATCCGGGGCGACGACACGAACTGTGACTTCTGAGGCCGCCTTTCGGCGGCCTCGTGCGAGAGCTGACGACGTGCTACTCGTCATCCCAGGACACTGTGATTCGCAGAACGTGACACATCTTCGTCAGTGCCTGGCACAGAGGCCTCCCTGGGCGCCCTCTCCTGTCGTTGCAGCCGTCGTCCTGAGCGAAGCGCGGACTCGCGTCAAGGCCCTCGGGTGAGAGCAAGCTCGCGCACGCCACGCCTACTCTGTCGGCGTGCCGCAGGACGACCTCGCCTCCCTCGAAAACGCCGTGTTGCAGCAGGGTCCGCGTGGTGCTGTACTAATCGGCGCGTCGGTTTCACCGGACAAGCGCTACGGCGCGACGCTCACCTTCCTGCAGAGCGCGAACTACCTGATGGACGACGTGTTCGAACGGGGCGAGCATGGCTGGGAGCAGTTCACTGGCGGCAGCGGGGGTGGGATCTCTTGGTCTTTGATTGACGAGGACAGCGAGCGCGGAGTTCTGCGCTATGGAGACGAGGCGCCCAGCGACGCATCTGTCGCGATCGTGAGCTACCAGGGGCAGGAAAGCCGCGTGCCAGTACGGCACGGCCACTTTCTTTTCGTCGCGTGGCAGACCTCTGATGACGAAACGCCGATGCTCGTCGGCTTCGAGTAGCTCTCGGGCGTCACTTCGGAGCACTGGCACAAGCGAGGGGAGGGCTCTCCGACACTAGCCGGGGAGGAGGCCGAGTTGGCCGAGGAAGTCCATCTGGTCGAAGAACAGGTGCTCGGACTTCAGCGTGTCGCCCTCGGTGACGTAAACCGCCGCCCACGGGAGGGCAATGGCTCGTCCCGTCGGCGCGACATCGCCATTGGGGGTATGGAACACACCATCATGGGTGCCGGTCATGATCCCTTCGGCCGCTGCGGCCGGCCCGTCGGTGAGGAGCTGCTCGATCTCGAGGCGCAGGTCCGGGAACGCTTCCTGGAACACGGCGATGAAACCGACGACATTGTCGCGGCCGCTGACCTGGGCGCCCGGCGCGGTGAACTCCGCATCGGCGGCCCACGGGTCGGCGTCGCTGTCACGGCCGTTGAACGCGTCGATGTGCTTGAGGATCACGTCTCTGGCGTTGGGCATCTGCTCTCCGATTGTCGTTGGGAGTGCCATCCTCTCAGAAGTGAGACGTTCGCCTCGGACGAAAAGCAGGGTCGCCGTCAGGCGTCATTGCGGAACACTGGCGCAGTCGAGAATGGTCTGCGAAAGACTCACTTGGCAATCTCCCAGATGTGCCCGCCGGGGTCGCGAAAGCTCGCGGTGCGGATTCCCCACGGCCGGTCGATCGGACCGTTGAGGATCTCGACTCCGCGTCCCCTCAGTTCCTCGCACATCGCGTCGACGTCGTCCACTTCGAGCGTGAACTGGAACCGAACGCCGGCGTCCTCCGTCGCTGCCTTCGCGGGCTTCACTAGCTCGGGTGCCTCGCTCACGTTCAGCAGGTTCACGAGCGTGTCGCCGAACTTAAAGACGGCCGAGTTCTCGTCCTCGAAGAAGACGGGAAGTCGAAAGACCTGCTGGTAGAAACGCTTCGCGGTCTCCAGGTCCTCCTCGAATAGCGTGATCGCAGCGATACCAGCGGGCCACGCTCCACCTTTGCTCTGAGTCGAGTCGTTCATCCGCGCTCTCCTAGTTCGGTTGAGTGATCTTTGGCCTGCGCAGCCGCGCGGCCGGGGCTCGGCACTGCTATGCCAACAGACTCGGCTGGACCCGCGAAATCATCGCTAGGCCCCACGGAATCGTCGGCCCAGAGGGCGAGACGCGGCCGGAGAACGAGTCGAGCCTTGGCGCAAGCCTCGGGTGACATTCCCGAACACTGGCGCAGGCGGGGGTGTGCCGCGGCCCAAGCGAGCCGACCTAGGATCCGGGTATGGAACTGGAGCCGATCGTTTTCATTGATCGAATCTGACGCCTCGTGGATGTCCTTCCGAATCGCCTCGTGCCGCTCGGGATTCGCCATCTGGGCACGGTCAGTCTCAGAGAGCTCTACCGCGTCGCTGATCACCTTGGAAGGATCGTCCGCGACCCGTCTGAGCATCCCCAGCCGCCGTTCGCTCGATCTCGCGTGCGAGGACGTCTTCGCCTTCCAGTGCCCAGCCGATCTCGTCGATGTTCACCGCGTCCATGTCCGCGAACCAGTCGAAGGCAGGCATGTCGAACGGCGCGACCCCCGCTCTACAGGCGGCTCTCGTCACCCGCTAGGGCAGACGTGCGGCAACGGCCAGGCTGTGCGGGCCGCCCCAGGAGCCACCGATCACGGCGAACCGCTCGATACCGAGGCTGTCTGCGATCGCGGAAACGTCAGCGACGTTGTCCACCACCCGCCGGCCGCAGAAGCGATCGGAGCCGCCGTAGCCGGGCCGGTCGTACGTGATCACGCGCGCTCCGACACTCGCATACGCGTCCGCGCCGGCCTGTCCGACAAAGCGCGAGCCCGGCGTGCCATGGAGCAAGAAGACCGGGAACCCATGCGGGTCGCCCCAGCCGGCGATCGTCAGCGTCCGCCCCCCGGCCGCCGCCACCGTCTGCGTGCCAGACGCCCCAGCCATGACGGCATCATCTTGCGCCGCGTTCATGGTGGCAAGCCCATACTCGTCAAGGGACATTCACGGACGCTGGCGCAAGTGAGCGCCCTCGACCTTCCGCCGACCGGCCAGTTGACCGGGCACCGATGACTTCCGGGCGGCAGTCGCGTCTGAAGCACGAGCGACAGGCCACAGACCCCGAGGCCACGCGAGCGCCGCGGCCCGGAAAGGAGATGCACCATGACCAAGGTCATCGCGATCATGTCCATGTCTCTCGACGGGTACGTCGCCGACGCGAACGACGGGGTCGCCGAGGTTTTCGACTGGTACTTCGCGGGCGACGTCGAGGTCCCCACAGCGAGCACGACATCGGGGATGACGTTCCACGTTTCGGCGCCGAGCGCCGACCATCTGAGGGACTTGCAGGCTGAGGTCGGCGCCATGCTCACCGGTCGGCGCACGTTCGAGCGTGCCGACGGCTGGGGCGGCCAGCACCCGTGGGATGTGCCCGCCTTCGTCGTCACCCACCAGGTGCCCGACGGCTGGCCACGGCCCGGCTCGACAGTCCAGTTCGTCACCGACGGCATCGACGGCGCCGTTGCTCGGGCGAAATCGGCTGCCGTCCCGAAGTCCGTGGGAGTACACGGCGCCCAAACGATCCAGCAGTGCCTGGACACCGGGCTGCTCGACGAGATCCACATCGATCTGGCTGCCGTGTTGCTAGGCGCAGGAGTGCGGCTGTTCGACCACCTGGCGAACACACCGGTCGTCCTCGGGAATCCGAGAGTCGTAACCGGTGTGGGTGTCACGCATCTGCGCTATCCCGTGCACACGTCGTAGACCATCGGCGGCTCAGGGGTCATTCCGGAACACTGGCCCAGTGCAGCGCCGCCGCTCGTCGTCGACCTGATCTGATGCAGGTATGCAGCTTTGCGGGGTAGTGCTCGTTGAGGGGACGAGCGACCGTCGCGCCGTCGAGACGCTTGCGCGTCGCCGTGGCCGCGACCTCCAGGCCGAGGGCGTCGCCGTCGTACCGATGGGCGGCTACGGGAACCTTCCAAGCCTCCTCCGGCAGTACCGCGACGTCCGACTCGCGGGGCTCTATGACGTCGGGGAGGAGCGGCACTTCTTGCGCGCGTTGGGGTGCGACGACCGCGGCGAGCTCGAGCGCGTCGGGTTCTACGCCTGCACGCGCGACCTCGAAGACGAGCTGACGCGGGCGGTGGGACCGGACGGAATGGAGCGCGTGCTCGCGGAGCAAGACGAGCTGCGCGCGTTCCGTACCTACCAGAAACAGCCCGCGCACCGCGCCCGGCCGCTCGAGGAACAGCTGCACGGCTTCATGTGGAACCGCAAGCAGAAGTACGCCGTGCTCCTGGTGGATGCACTCGACCTCGAGCGGGTCCCGCGGCCGCTCGACCGCGTCTTGGCACACGTCTAGCTCAGAGCACATGCGGCACCGCCGCTCTGGCGCCATTCCGGAACGCTGGCGGAGTCAAGGCTCGTGCGTGGCGAGCGTGGAAGACTCTCTACGCTCTCTACTGCGCGTCGACCAGTTACCGCGCCGACTGCCAACTTCCTCATACGTGCGACTCACGCCGGAGATCATCGAAGCGATGCAGCAGCTCGCCCTCGAGCAGCGGCGGCTGCTCGGGCCGCGGGCGCCCTGGCACGTCGGTGACGTTGCGTGGGGGCTGCGCCAGCACGAGGGGCGCGAGCCCGAGTGGACGTTCCGGCTCTGGCGCGACGGCGACCGCATCGTCGCGTGGTCGTGGCTCAAGCGCGACCGCGGGCTGCTCGAGTACGACCTCCATCCCGAGCACCGACACCTGCTCGACGAGATCCTCGACGAGCCGGACGCGAAGGAGGCGGTCGCGTTCGAGGACGACGACGAGGCACGTGCGATCCTCGCCCGTCACGGCTACACGAAGCCCACCCGGGCGATCCATTTCAACCACCGCGACGTCCCCGAAGCGCCATCGCCGCCGCATCTCCCTGACGGCTTTCGCTACCGAACTGTCGACCCCGAGGATCTCGTCGAGCGCGTGGCGATCCATCGTGATGTCTGGGAGCCGTCGCGCGTCACCGAGTCGAGCTACCGCAACGTCATGGCCGAGTGGCCATACCGCGGCTCGCTCGACTGCGTCGTCGAAGCGCCGGACGGACGCTTCGCCTCGTACGTGCTCGTCTGGCCGGACGACGCGAACGGCGTCGGGCTCTTCGAGCCGGTCGGGACGCGAGCTGAGTTCCGCCGCCGCGGCCTCGGCACCGCTGTCTGCACGTTCGCCCTCCGGCGTCTCCACGAGGAGGGCATGCGGGGCGCCGTCGTCGGCTGCGACACCGAGCCTGCGTGCGCGCTCTACGAGTCGCTCGGCTTCCGCCGGAGCTGGACGATCACGGCGTATGCACGGGTGAACCCGCTCCGCCGCCGCGCGTAGGCTCCGCTCAGGTCACATTCCCGAACCCTGGCGCACCAGGGATCGGGCGCCGGGGCCTCCTCGCTTGCTGCGCTCACTAGACTCCGCCGATGTCCCACGTCGTCCCAACCGGCCCGTCGCGGACGCCAGCGTTGTGGCCGAGTGTTGCGATGATCGCAGGCGGGGCGCTGTACATCACGCTGTGGCCGATCTACACGATCATGCACGGCCCCCGCTCCGTCGACCAGGGAGGGGAGTTCCTGGGCATGGGCACGCTCTTCTGGGGAAGCATGATGGAAGGGCCTTCGGGCATGTTGATCGCGCTGGGTTTGGCCGGTTCGTACGGCCGGCTGACCGCCAGCGGCCGCCGGATGGCTCGCGTCGGCTACGTGCTGACGATGATCGGCGTGGTGATCCCGGCACTGATCAACCTCGCGATCCTCGCGGTGATGCCGCCGCTGCTGGCGCCCATCTT
Organism: Gaiellaceae bacterium; assembly: GCA_035764165.1. Classification (GTDB taxonomy): domain Bacteria; phylum Actinomycetota; class Thermoleophilia; order Gaiellales; family Gaiellaceae; genus 3-1-20CM-4-69-9. The sequence goes on from DASTZS010000033.1 coordinate 67,559, forward strand.
CGGGGCCGGCCTGGTCCTGATCGCCCTCGCCAGTCGAGGCAGCGCCTCGCTGACGAGATTCAGTCAGCTCGTTCTGTGGGCGCTGGGGATCGTCCTGCTCTGGTCATTCCTGTGGCTGCTGTCGATAAGGCCGTCCGTGCTTGACGAGATCCATGGCTACAGGATCTACGGTGCCGTTGCGAACGTCCTCTTCGGGGCGGGTTGGATTCTGTTCGGCGTCAGCCTCGTAACTCGGGGTCGCATCGCGGAACCGGGCAAGCCCTCCGTGGCCGTCGCTCCCAGTGCCTGATCTGCACTTCACAACAGCCGTCCTCACCTTGGGCAGGCGTAGATCACGGGACATTTTTGAACACTCGCCCGGGCAAGGCAGAGCGGGTCCTCACAAGATCCCGCTACGTCGCCTCGAGCAGTAGGAGCCTTCGGAGGGCTTGAGCGGTCTCCGGCCAACGCAGAGCAGAGAACGCCTCGCCGGGGTCGCACCAGCGGTGACCGTCATGCTCCCAGTCAAGCTCCGGCTCCCACTCATCAGGTGCGGCGATGTGAAAGCACGTCACTTCCACCTGTGCGATTGACGGGTCGTGGCGGTTCCGCCGGTCGGCGGGCTCCTCGGTCAGAGGGTCGACGTACTCGATCACTTTGATCCCGGCCACGACGTTGGCGCTCAGCCCCGTTTCCTCGCGGAGTTCTCGCTCGGCGGCTTCCTCGACCGCTTCGCCGTGCTCCACCTCGCCGGCCACTACATGCCAATACCCGCCGTGTTTCGGTGATCGGTGAACGATCAGGACTTCGGAACCACTCTTGCGGGTCACGAACACCGCTACTTCGACACCCGTGCGCACGTCGGAGAGGGAAACTAGCGCGGGGTAGTCACTCGGAGACATTCCACCACCGAAACAAGTAGATCTGACGCGCTTAGACTTCCGTTTCCATCCCGATGTGTGAGCCCCATGGCTAAAGACATTTCAGGCAGCGTCTTTCTTGCGCCGGGCGAGGGTGCAGCGGTCAAGAACCCGGTGGGTGGTCCGCTGACGTTCAAGATCCGGGGCGCGCAGACCAACGGAGCATTGACCGCGTTCGAAAGCGTCGCCGCGCCGGGAGAGGGGCCGCCACTGCACCTTCACGAGCATGAGGACGAGATCTGGTACGCGCTCGAAGGAACCTTTCGTATGAAGCTCAACGGCACTCTGCGAGAGGCGCCGGCGGGCACCTTCGTCTTCATCCCGAAGGGAGTCGTACACACCTGGCAGAACGTCGGTGACAAGCCAGCACGGATCCTCGCAATCATCACGCCGGCAGGGCTCGACGACTTCTTCGAGCGGTTCGCAGCCCTACCCGCTGATGCGTCGCCGGCGGAGGAATTCCGCCGACTGGGTGCGGAGGTCGGCATGACCGTCATCGGCCCGCCCCTGCAGGAGTCAGACCCGCGCTGACACACGACATGCTTCGTGACGGCGCCGGACACCGTCAGCGTAGATCGCCGGCACGCAGCGGCGATCGACAGCGGCGGCAGCAACAACGGCGCGCCCGGCGTTCGTCGCGAGTACAGCGGCCGCTACGACGCTGTGTTCGCGATCGACCTGGACGGCGTAGTCTCTCCGGAGTTGGCGCTTTCGACTTCCGACCTCTCCGCCATCCGGGACGCTGAAAGGGCTCTGGCCCAGGCTTTCGAGTCTCCCGATCCCACGGCCTGGGTGGACTCCTACACGGACGATGCGATCTTCGTAGGGCCCGGAATGCCGGCGATCGAGGGACGCCGCGCCTTACTGGAGGTCGCTCCTCAGGTCAGCATCTCGTCGATGGAGATCGCGGCGGACTCAACGATCGGGACAGGCGATCTTGCGGCAACGCTCGGGAGTGCGACGTGGGTGAGCGGACCGGAAGGCTCGGATGCCGTGAGGGTGCGGAGACGCTTTCTCATGGTCTGGCGCCGAGATCTGGACGGAGCCTGGCGCATCGCCCGTGAAATGCTCAACGAGGACCTGTAGACAGCCGACGCTCGAAGGGCCACGTCGGGGGGACATTCCCGAACACTCGAGCACCGCAGTGTTGCGTAGCATCTGCGCGCGTGGAGGCACGAGTTCGCACCGGCGGATGTCTCTGCGGGGCGGTGCGCTACAGCGTTCGCGGGGACCCCGTGCATGTCCGGCGTTGCCACTGCGCGGATTGCAGAAAGGAGTCAGGCAGTGCGTTCAGTGTGTACGCGCAGTGGCCCGTCGAGGCGTTTGAGATGAGCGGCGAGATCTCGAGCTATGACGGTCGCGGCTTCTGCCCCCGCTGTGGGTCTCGGCTCCTTGACACGGCCGACCCCGGCGACACGCTCATCGAGATTCGGATCGGAAGCCTGGATGAGGCGCCCTTCGAGCTGAAGCCCGAAGCCGAGATCTGGGTGAAGCGGCGCGAGAGCTGGATACCGCCGGTCGAGGGCGCCGCGCAGCACGACGAGAACTAGCACCCCACTACGGCTATGCCCGGGCGTATCTGATGTGAGTCACACCGGGCGCCTCGACCGACTCGACCTGCTCGAGCTTCACATCTCCCACGTTTTCGAACAGCCGAGCGCCGCCTCCGAGCAGGATCGGGACGACCGAGACGACGATCTCGTCGAGCAGACCCGCTGCGAGGTATTGCTGAGCGACGGACGCCCCGCCCCCGAGAGACACCTCCTTCTCTCCGGCTGCTGCCCGCGCCTGTTCCAGCGCCGACTCGATCCCGTCCGTGACGAAGGAGAACGTCGTTCCGCCCTGCAGCCCCAGCGGCTCGCGCGGATGGCTCGTGAGGACGAAGACGGGATGGTGGAACGGCGGATTGTCTCCCCACCAGCCCTGCCACGACTCGTCCCAGGGTCCCGGGCCGCCGCCGAACATGTTCCGGCCCATGATGGTCGCGCCCGCGCCGCCGAGGATGTCCTCGGCGAACGGCGTGCTCGCGTTGACCTCGCCGCCTTCCTCGCCGTGGCTCTCACGGAACGCCTTGAGCGGGACCAGCCAGTCGTGGAGCTCCTCACCGCCGACTCCCAGCGGATGCTCTGGCGACTGGTCCGGGCCGGCGACGAAGCCGTCGATCGACATCGTGATGTTCAGTTTCAGCTTGCTCATCGATCCTCCCTCTGTCGACATGCTCGTAGGACCGCCCAGCGTGTCGGAAGTCATCGGTCAAGCCAGGAGCTTGACGAAGTTGGCGACAACCCGGTCGGCGCAATCGCCAGCGTGCTGACGTCCACGAGGGATGGGATGTTCAGAACGTCCACTGGCTCGGCGGCTTCGACAGCGCCGAAGACGCGGCGGCGGCCGACCAGGAACGCGTCGCGCACCTGAGGCTGATCTTCGACGCACTGGGCGCAGAGTCCCAACCGGAATGGTGGGAAGAGCGCGCCGACCCACTCCCGCCAGACGTCGCTCAGGCGCTCGCCGCTCGCTGATTCGGATCAGAATTCCCTGGCACGAACACTCGCGCCTCAGCTTCTCGAGCAGCCCGGTGTCGGTCCGCTCGCGGCCGCGCAGGTCCTGCTTTCCTGGTCGCCCCACGGACGGATCAGAAGCGAGGCCGCCTTCGCCGGCCCTCGCCGGCTGTCGCCTGTGGTATCGCCGATGTGACTGAGACTTGCTCAGTTGCTGAGTACGAACGGCGGCACCGCGACGGCGCCTTCGCAGCGTGTCGTGTCCACGCCCTTGGCCGTGCCGCGGTCGGCGAAATCGGTCATGACTTCGTCGACGCAGCCGCCGATGTTGAAATCGTGCCCGATTCGCGGGAAGACGACGGTGCGGCTGTCGGGGAAGTGCTGCTTCAGGCCGGAGAGGTTCGTGACGGGATCCTGCGGATCGGCGCCGCCGACGAACGCGATCAGCGGCACGGCGCTGGCGTTGGGCAGCGTCCAGAGCGGGCGCGGTTCACGGCGTTTGGGCGCCGAATCGCACTGATGGCGGAAGGCCGCGATCTGCGCGGTCGCGTAGCTGTCGAATTGGGTGCCCCACCCGCCTCTGGCGTCGAGTCCGACCCATGGCTCGTTGCACCAGATCGACGTCATCAGCCCCAGCCGGGGATTGAGATCACCGGATCCTGCGCGGTCGAGTGGGCCGTAGTCGCCCTTCACGGCGCGGCTGACGACCAGCCGGATCGAGACCGCCTTCTCCATATCCCGCAGCATCGCGTGGACGACCGAGGCGAACTCGTCTCCAGTCCTGCCGTGCACCGGATGGGAGTTCCAAGCCTTCACGAGCTCGCCGAACTGGCGTTCCCAGCCGGGGAACGCCGCCCGGCATTCGGGTTGCGACGCGCACGCTTCGGCGAGCTGGTCGAGGGCGCGCTGTGCGTTGACGGCGTAACGGTCGAAGAACGGGACGTCGATCGCAGTCCCGGCCACGAGGACGAGCGTGCGCACCGAGGAAGGATGCAGCTTCGCGTAGACCTGTGCCGCCGTTGCTCCGTAGGAGCTGCCGATCACATCGAGCTGCCGGTAGCCGAGCGCAGCCCGCACCGCATCCAAGTCGTCCATCGCCATCCGCGTCCCGTACTGCGTCGCGTCGACGTGGTGGGGTTTCGATCGCCCCGTCCCCCGCTGGTCGACGAGCAGGATGTCGCGATGCATGTTCAGAAGAGTCAGTTGCTGGCTCCGCCTCGCAGCGAGCTCGGTCGCCGCGTCGCCCGGCCCGCCGGCGAGATAGGTGGCCGCGTCCTCGCGGACGGGCTCCAAGGCTGCAGGGAGAACGACCACGTTGAGCCCGATCGCGCGACCGTTCGGCTTCGTGCGGTCCTCCGGGACGACGAAGGTGCCGCAGCGGGCGTCGACTCCCTGCACCACGCACGGCTCGGGGGGCCACGGGTATCGCACCTGGCCCGAGAAGAACGCTCGCTCAATCCCGACGGCGATGCCGGCGGCCACCACCGCGGCCAGAAGCCACACCAGCCACCGATGGTGCCAATGAACGCGATGCGGGACAGGGTGCGCACCCGTCGACATAGAGAGAACCTCCACGAAGACCATCCCTCACCGGACACCCTGCGTCATCAGGGGCCGCGCGCATTCCGCGTCCGTATGCTCGCGGATGTGGGTGATCGTCCCGGCCGTCTCGGGCGGCATTCCCGCACACCGGCCCGACCGAATGACCTGTCCTGTAGCGCGCAGCGTTAGGATCGCGGAGTCCGATGGACTCTGACGCCAACAAGCGACTTGTCGTGCGCTTCTACGAAGAAGTCTGGGCCCGTGGGAACGTTGGCTTCGCCGGAGAGGTCTTCGCCGAAGACTACGTGCGTCACGATCTTCGCCCGACGCAAGCGGCTCCCGGACCCGCGGGGCAGGCGAGCATCGCGGAGCAGTTTCGCCACGGGTTCCCCGATCTTCGGTGGAGGATCGATCTCGTGCTCGCGGAGAACGACCTGGTCGCGGCACGCTGGACTGCTTCCGGTACACACACGGGCAGCTGGGGCGGTCTCGCACCGACGGGGAGACGGGCTGAGTTCTCGGGGGTCAACATTTTCCGCTTTGGCGACGACGGCAAGGTCGCGGAGATCTGGAACCACCGGGATGACCTCGGGCTGATGGAACAGCTTGGGGCCGCCGTCTTCGCCGGTGCGCCCGACGAGGATCCGCGCTAGCCGCATCGCCGACGGGCCTTTCCTCATCGTCAACTCAACGCCGAGAATGCGATCGTGGAAGCCCCGGCGACGTGCGGGTCGAGGTCGCGAGCCGACCACGCAGTACGCGATGGCCTGGCTGCGTGCGTTCCCCGACGCGCGTCTCACGGTGCACAACGAGTTGGTGGACGGTGACTGGGTCGTGCAGCAGTTCACCTTCGAAGGCACGCACGAGGACACCCTCCGGTCGCCGAACGGGGATATCCCGGCGACGCACAAGCGGCTGCAAGGCCGCGCTGTCCAGGTGTTCAAGGTCGAGGGCGACAGCGTGACCGAGACGCACCTTTACTTCGACCAGGTGCAGATCATGACGCAGCTCGGGCTGATGCCGGAGCCCGCGACCGCATAGCCGACTCGGCGAAAGGAGGGCGCGCGACAAAGCCCGCGCCCTCCACTACGTAACACCGGGGCGAAGCCGTCCAGTTCGTGTTGCGTGAATCGAGTACGCCAGCGGCAGGCGGGCCGCGGAAGCGTTACGCCGGCCGGTAGATGAGAATCGCGACGCCGTCACCGACGGTCCGCGACTCGACGAGGTCGAGACGCTTCTTGTCAGTCGTCTCGCCGAACAACCGCCGGCCGGCACCGAGCACCACGGGAAAGACCATCAGCCGCAACTCGTCGACGAGGTCGTTCTCCAGCAATGCCTGAACCAGTGTGGCGCTGCCGTGGACGACGATGTTGCCGTCCTGCTCTTCCCGCAGCTTCCTGACCGCCTCTACGGCGTCTCCCTCGAGCACAGTCGAGTTGTTCCAGTCGGCCGCGCCCAGCGTCGAGGAGACGACGTATTTCGGCATCGCGTTGAACTTGTCGGCGAACCCGCCCTCGCGCGTCGGCCATGCCGCGGCGAAGCCCTCGTAGGTGACGCGGCCGAGCAGCAGCGCGTCCGACTCCATCGTCTCGTCGAGCTTGAACTGGTCGCCCTCCTCGCCGCGTGGGATCTCGAAGGTCCAGCCGCCGTGCTTGAAGTCCTCGGCTCCGCCCGGGTCCTCCATGACGCCGTCGAGTGAAACGAACTCGGTGACGATGACCTTGGCCATCTTGCGCTCCTTCTGGTCGGATGCAACGTAAGACCACAATGCCCGCCGAAACTCATCGGAAAGCCGAGCCTCGCGCACGCGCGCGGTCGATCGCCGCTTGGTCTCCGCGCGAGCCTGTGCGACGCTTCCGGCATGGACACGGCCCGCGCGACGACGGGCGTCGCTGACGGCTATCAGGCGCTCGCCACCGGCGACTGGGAGGGCGCGCTCGCCGCATTCGATGCCGCGCTCGACGCCGGCGGCGACATCGATCCCGATGCGCTCGACGGACGCGGCCGCGCGCTCTGGTGGCTCCGCGACGCCGAGGGAGCGGTCGCGAGCCGCGAGCGTGCGTACGCAGGCTTCCGGCGCGAGGGTGACCTCGCACGGGCCGCTCGCCTCGCGCTCTGGCTCGGCCGCGAGTACTCGACCGTGTGGGGAAACGAAGCGGCCGCCGGGGGTTGGATGGCACGGGCGGAGCGGCTGTTGCAGGACACGTCCCCCGGCGCGGAGCACTCCTGGCTCGCGCTGGCGCGCTCCGAACGCGCCACGGACGCAGCGGAGTCGATGAACCTCGCAGCGTCGGCGCTCGAGGGCGCGCTTGCAGAGGGCGACGTCGACCTCGAGATCCGCGCTCTCGCGCAACTCGGACTCGCGAACGTCGCAGCGGGACACCTCGACGAGGGCCTCGGCCACCTTGACGAGGCGATGGCCGCGGCCAGCGCGGGCGAGGCCACCTCGCTCGAGACATTCGCCGACGTCTGCTGCACGCTCATGCTCGCGTGCGATCTCGCCGGCGACGACTCACGCCCGCAGCAATGGAGCCAGGTCGTCGACGCGTTCCTCCGGCGCTACGAGCACGTTCCACTGCTGGCGTTCTGTCGCACCTGCTGCGCCGACGTCTACGCCGGAACGGGACAGATCGACGAAGCGGAGCAGGAGCTCGTCGCCGCCATCCGCGAGCTGACTGAGGCTGGGCAGCGCTCGCGCTGCGCGCACCCGGCTTCGAAGCTCGCCGCGATTCGCGTCCTGCAGGGCCGACTGGAGGAGGCGGACGAGCTGCTGCGTGGACTCGACGGCTCGCCCGAGACGGTCGAAGCGTCCGCCGCGCTGCGTCTCGCCCGCGGCGAGCCCACGGCCGCCGCCGCGCTGCTCGAGCGGCGGCTCGACGAACTGGGCTGGTCGAACCTCGTCGGCGTGCCCTTGCTCGCGCTGCTCGTGCAGGCTCGCCTCGCGCTCGACGACCACGTCGGCGCGAAGAGCGCCGCCGACACGATCGCCGCGATCACCGTGGGGCGCGGCCGCTCGGAAGCGGCCGGAAAGCTCGCGCGCGGACGCGTCGCGGCGGCGCTCGGTGACGCAAACGCCGAGGTTCTCCTGGCCGACGCGGCGGAACAGTTCGCACGCGTGAACCTCCCGCTCGATTCCGCCCGAGCGCGGCTCGAGCTCGCCCGCGCGCTCGGCACCGGCGAACGCGAGCTCGCAGTCGACGTGGCGAGACGCGCCCACCGCGAGCTTGAGGAGCTCGGCGCCGACAGCGAGGCCGCGGCTGCTGCCGCGCTGATCCGCTCGTTCGGAGCGAAGAGCCGCTCCGGCGCACGTGCGGTCGAGCTCCTGACGAAGCGCGAGGAGGAGGTCCTGCGCCTGCTCGGCGAAGGACTCTCGAACGGGGAGATCGCGAGCCGCCTCTACATCAGCCCCAAGACCGCGGAGCATCACGTCGGCCGCGTGCTGCGCAAGCTCGACCTGCGCTCACGAGCCGAGGCGGCCGCCTACGCCGTTCGAACCTCCGGGGCGAAATAGGGGATTCGCCCCTACCCGTCCCGCTCCGAGCGAGCCATCCTCCAACCGTCAAGCGAAGAGAGGAGAAGGACCATGAGTGAGCAGAACAAGGCGGTCGTGCGGGACTACTACGAGCGTGTCATCAACGGCCGAGACCTCGACGCGGTCGACCAGTTCTTCGCCGACGAGCGGATCGTCGAGGGAGTGCGCCGAGGGTGCTTCTCGTACTTCAACGCCTTTCCCGACCTGCACTGCAGCCTCGAGGAGCTGATCGCGGAAGGCGACAAGGTGTTCCTCCGCTCCACCCTGACCGGCACGCACGACGGCGAGTACAAGGGCATCGAGCCGAGCGGCCGCCACGTCTCGACCGACTGCGCCGAGATCTTCCGCATCGCCGACGGGAAGTTCGTCGGCTACTGGTGCCTGACCAACGTGGCGGGTCTCATGAAGCAGCTGACCGAGGAGCCGACGGTCGCCACCGCCTAGAGCGCACACGCGAAGGACCGGGGTCAGACCCCAGGGGTCTGACCCTTGGACACGGTACGACCGTGTGCGACGCTAGCCCCCTTGTCCAGCGCCTCAACAAGCGAGTGGATCGAGGTGAACATCCCTGCCCCGGATGCGGAGACGCGCACGAGGCTGCTGCTCGAGGTCGTCGATCCGCTCGTGCACGAGAGGCTCGGCGACCGCGTCGGGACCTGGTTCTACTTCTGGGAACCCGAGCTTCGGCTGCGCATCCGCTGGTCTGACCCCGAAGAGGCCGAGAGCGGGCGGGCCGAGCTCGCGCGTCTTCTCGACCAGGCGAGGGCCGACGGGAGGTTGGAGGACTGGTACGAGGGCAAGCACGGCGCCCGCGGCGGGACGTACCGCGGCGAGGCCGACTTCTACGGGGACGAGGTCTGGGAGCTCACCGCCAGCGACTGGATGAGCGGCAGCGAGCCGGCGCTCGCCATCGTGCGATTCGAAGCCGACGGTGTGCTGACAAAGCCGCGAGGATTTCATTGGGGACGGCGCGTCCATCTGTTCTCGAACCAGCTCTGGCTCGACGAGATCGCCCTCTGTCTCCGACAGGCGCACGGGTACCTGGGCATGACGGATCTCAACGACCGGCGCGTCACCAAGATGCGGTCGGCAATCGAGAAATATCTCGCCGCAACCGAATGAGCCTGAAGTGAGCGCTGCCGGCCGCTCGCGCCGGTAGCGTGGAGCGGGGCTGTGGCACAACGTCGTTTTCAGCGGGGCCGCGAGCTGGCGATCGATCTCGGCACGGCCAACACGCTCGTCTTCGTTCGCGGCGAGGGCATCGCGGTCTTCGAGCCTTCAGTCGTCGCGATCGACGAGGTGACCGAGCGAGTCCATGCGGTCGGCGAGGAGGCGCGCCGGATGATCGGGCGCACACCCGCGACGATCCGCGCGATCCGGCCCTTGAGGCACGGGGTGATCGCGGACTTCGACGTGACGGCGGAGATGCTCCGCTACTTCATCCGGCGCGTCGGCGGCGGCGGCCTGTCCTACTCCCAGGTCGTCCTCTGCGTGCCGAGCGGGATCACCGACGTCGAGCGGAATGCCGTCGAGGAGGCCACGCTCGCCGCGGGCGCGCGCAGGGTGTCGCTGATCGAGGAGCCGATGGCAGCGGCGATCGGTGCGGGACTCCCGGTCGGCGAGGCACAGGGGTCGATGGTCGTGGACATCGGCGGCGGCACGACCGAGGTCGCCGTGTTGTCGCTCGGCGGCATCGTCGTGTGGGAGTCGATCCGCGTCGGCGGCTACGAGCTCGACGAAGCGATCGTTCGCCACGTCGACGCAAACGCACGCCTGCTGATCGGGCCCGAGACCGCAGAGGCGGCGAAGATCGCGTGCGGCGCGGCCTGGCAGCTACCCGAGACGCTCGAGACACAGGTCGCCGGACGCGACCGCATCACCGGACTGCTCAGACGGACGACGATCGACTCGAACGACATGCGTGCGGCGATCGCACAACCGGTCGAGACGATCGTCGAGACGGTGAAGCGGACGCTGGAGTCGACGCCGCCCGAGCTCGCCGCAGACGTCGGCAGCCACGGCATCGTGCTGGCGGGCGGCGGTGCGCTGCTCCGCGGCCTCGACCAGCTGCTGAGCACGGAGACAGGGCTGCCGGTGGTCGTCGCGGACTCGCCGCTCGAGTGCGTCGTGCTCGGCGCCGGCAGCAGCCTCGAGGAGAGCGAGCTGCTGAGCCGAAGCGCGAAGAAGCGGCCGTCGTTCGGTCGGCGCCGCCGCCGCGGACGACGCTGAACGCGCGTTCAGGACGAGAGTCCGAGCAGCACGGGCCGCAGGCGCTCCGCCAGTGCCGCGTCCGATCGCTCGAGCTCTGCCGTCAGCGCAGCCGACACGGCGGCGAGCGCGCGACGAAGCTCCGGCTCGTCGAGCGAGCGGACGAACGTGTCTTCGAGCGGTGCGGTGAGCTCGGAAGGCAGCTGGTCGGCACCCTTCGCATAGCGCGTCGGTAAGCCGAGCCGTAGACAGGCGAGCGCGAGCACGTATTCGCGGATGCCTGCAATCAGCCACTCGGCGTGCCACGGCTTGCCGCGCTCGATCGCCATGCGCGCATGCAGGACGTAGTGCCACCCGAGCCCGGCAAGGTCGTCCGTGCTCGGAGGCGGGGTCGGTTCGACCTCGGCGGTTTCCCCGAACACGGTGCGCCAGTTCGGGCCGCGCGGCCCGAACTCCGCTGCCGGCGTGAAGGCGATGTCGATCTCGAGCCAGTCCGGCAGGAGGAAGACCCGGTAGACCGTCGAGCCCCAGGGCAGGTCCCAGTGGTGCAGGGCCGCGAAGTCCGCGTAGAGGATCTTCGTCCAGCGTTCCAGCGCCTGTGGCAACTCGCCGTGAATCCCGAACGCGAGGTCGATGTCCGACCACTCGTCGCTGCCGCCGGCAGCGTACGAGCCGGTGATCGCCGCGGCCACGACGTCGTCATCGGCCTCGGCGAGCTCGAGCACGCGCTCGCGCACCCGGTCACGCTCCTCGATGCTGAACACGAGCCGACTATAGAGAGCGCTGCCGCTCCGGCCCGGTGTCGAGTTTCACGCGCGGCGCAGGTCGCGATGTGCCTTGCGATGTAGCGGGCGTCCCTGCCTACCCCGCCCACGTTCTCGGATGTGAACGAGCACTGGAAGTCCAGGCCGACGAAGTACAGACCCGGCGCGGCGGTAATGCGGCGTTCGTGTACCGATTCGGTGTCGTCGAAGAGCGGTAGTTCGATCCAGCTGAAGTCCTGGTGGAAGCCGGTGCACCAGATCACGTTGGCCGCCTCGATGACCCGGCCGTCCTCCAGCAAAGGCAGACCGCCGCGTACGCCGACGGTCCTGGCAACTCGCTCGACGCCGGCGGCGGCGAGATCCCGACGGAGAGGCCGGCCTGACCGCCGCCGATCACGACCGTCTCGACTTTCTCCACGCTCGGACGCAGCTCCGGCTGTCTCCTGGTTCCTGCCTCTTGTGCCGTCATCGGTGTCCCTCCATCGTCGACTGACCTCGAGCTGACGGTACGAGGCGGCCACTCCGACGCACATCGCAGAGATCCACCAACTTCCTGTTCTCGCTCACTGGTCATTTCTGACCATGGGCAGGCTCAGACGAGCTTGTGCTCGAATGCAAATGCGCCCGCAGCCGTTCGCGACGGCACGCCGAGCTTCGTGAAGATGTTCTGCACGTGCCTGGCGACGGTGTGCTCGCTGATGACGAGCACCGAGGCGATCTCCCGATTGCTCTTACCGCTGGCCACGAGACGCAGTACCTCGAGCTCTCTCGAGGTCAAGCCATGGGCTTGGTCCCCCTCGCGTTCAGCGTCGCGCGTAAGGGAATCCAACGATGCAAGCGCGGGGACGGCGCCGAGCCGTTCGAAGCTGCTGTGCGCAGCCTCCAGCTCGAGCGCAACGCCATCTTCGTCGCCGAGGGCTCGGCACGCTCTTGCGACGAGCACACGCGCAAGCGCGAGCTCGTATGGTGCCTGGAGCTCGTGCCACGTCTGACAGGCTTCGCGAAGGCTGACGAGGGCGGCTCCTGCGTCGCCGGCGTCTAGCTCGAGCGCGCCGCGAGCCTGAGCGGCGACCGCACGAAGGAAATCGGTCCCGTATTCAGCTGCGATCTGCTGCAGCTCGTTACAGGCGTCGCGCGCCGCGTCGACGTTCCCGAGAACGAGCATGATCTCGACGTACGCCGGCAGCAGACCGGCGCGCGCAGCTCGATCGGTGGATTCGCTCTCGGCCCGGCGGATCGCCGCCGCCGCGGCTTCCGCCTTCCCCTGGGCGAGCCGCAGGAGCGCCAGTCCAGGCTGCGGCTCGACACCGGCACGACTCGCCTCCCGATACGCCTCTTCCGCCTCTCGGAACCGCCCGCTCAAGCGCTGAACCTCGCCCTGCAGGTACCAGGCCCTCGCAATCGCGCCCGGATTCATCGCCCCGGCGAAGCGCTCCCCGGCAAGGCGCGCCTCGTCCAGCGCCGCCGGCCAGTCGCCGTGCAGTCGCAGTAGCTGGGCCCGGTGCACGAGACAGCGGCCCCGGAACGAGACCAGGTCGGGCTGCTGCTCGCACCACCGTGTCAACGCGGCTGTCCACTCCTGCGCGCGGCGCAGCTCGTAGACCTCTTCGCAGGCGAGGATGACACCGCAGTAGACGATGCCGCTGACGACCGGCGATACCTCTCCGGCCGTCACCGCCACCATCGCTTCGTCGAGCAGTGCGAGCCCTTCGGCGACACGACCGCTCTTTGCGAGGACCGTCCCCTGAACATGGAGCGCGAGCGCGAACAGGTCCCGGTCGCCGAAGCGCTCACCGATCTCGGCCGCGGCGGCGGCGGTCGAGCAGGCGCCCTCGAGGTCACCGGCGACCTCGTGCTGAAGGGCGACCGGGAGAAGCATGTAACCCTGCTCGACGCATTCGTGCCCCTGGCGCTCGAGCAGACGGTGGGCGCGACCGAGCCAACCGGTGGCCGGACCCATCTCGCCGCGGAGCGCGAGATTCATTCCGATCCAGAAGGCACAGCGGACCGCGCGAAGCGCCTCGCCTTCCTCGACGTAGCCGTGGTGCGCGCGCTCGAGCAGCGGCAACCAGTCCTCGACGAGGCCGAGCATGTGCGCGGCAGTCGCAAGCAATTCGAGGTCGGAGCCCGACAGAGATCCCGCCCGCTCGGCTTGCCCCAGGAGCTCGTAGGCCTCGCGCCACGCGGATCGCGCGTAGGCCTCGCGGCCACGCTTGAGCGTCTCAGCAGTCTGCAAGACGCCAATGTCCTTCAAACCGAGCCGAGCGTAAAGTTAAGTTGACGCTTACGTAAGCGTATGCTTAAATTCCTATCCGTGGAGACCGCGCTGAAGGCCATCGCCGCGCCCCGCCGCCGACAGATCCTCACGCTCGTCCGCGACGACGAGCTGAGCGCCGGGGAGATCGCGTCGCATTTCGACGTCACGCGGCCGGCGGTCTCCCAACACCTGAACGTCCTGAAGGAGGCGGGGCTCGTGAGCGAGCGACGCAACGGCACACGCCGCCTGTACCGGGCACGTCCCGAAGGGCTCGCCGAGCTGAAGGAGTTCCTCGAGGGATTCTGGGACGTCCGTCTGGAAGCACTCAAACGCGAAACGGAGAAGGAGGAGCGAAAGAAGCATGGACGCAGCGACTGACACCACGGTCTACGAGCGCACGCTCACGATCGACGCCAGCCCGGGGACGGTCTGGGAGTTCTTCGTCGACCCCGAGAAGCTCATGCGCTGGAAGGGCGTCGAGGCCGAGCTCGACGCACGACCCGGCGGCATCTACCGCTGCCAGGTCATTCCCGGCCACATGGCGCGCGGGGAGTTCGTCGAGCTGGACAAGCCGAACCGGCTCGTCTTCACCTGGGGCTGGGACGGCAGCGAGGACGTGCCGCCCGGCTCTTCGACGATCGAGGTCGAGTTGACGCCCACGGGCGCCGGCACGAGCCTCCGCTTCGTGCACAAGGACCTGCCGGGCGCCGAGGCCGCGGCCTCGCACGCACACGGCTGGGATCACTACCTCCCCCGCCTCGAGCTCGCAGCCGGCGGCCGCGACCCGGGCGCAGACGAGTGGGTCTCGAACCCACCGGGCATGTGAGAAGGGAGCACGCAATGGCACATCCGGTCCTGCACTTCGAGGTCGCGGGCAAGGACCTCGACTCACTTCAGAGCTTCTACTCCGAGCTCTTCGACTGGAAGACGCAGAAGGTTCCCGGCGACATGCCGTACGCGATGGTCGAGAAGGAAGACGGCGGCATCGGCGGCGGCATCGGCCAGGCTCCCGACGGGCAAGGGCACGTCACGTTCTACGTCGGCGCCGACGAACCGCAGCAGACGCTCGACAAGGCCGAGCAGCTCGGCGGGAAGACGATCCTCCCGGTCACCGAGCTGCCGCAGGTGACGATCGCACTCTTCGCCGACCCCGAGGGCCACGTGGTCGGGCTCATCAAGAACACGTAGCGCCGCGCTGCTCGATTCCGGGCGGGCGCCAAGCTCGTCGGCCCGGCGCTCGAGCTCGCCTCCCGCGACGGATTCACGTAGAAACTCCTCATCGGTTTGGCGCGCTCCAGGAACGACTTCCCGCTGCCCGGCACGGCTGAGCCCGTCGTCGCCGTCGCGGCGCCCGGCAGCGGTGTCGGCTGGTGGGCCGGCTCGTCGAGCGCCGCGCTCGACGACGATGGCACCTTCGTGATCGCCTACCGCGTTCGCACAGGCGCACAGGGCCGCGGCTCGAACGTCATCGCCCGATCCGAGGACGGTGAGCGCTTCACGACCGTCGCGACGATCGAGCAGGATCGCTTCGGCGCGCAGTCGCTCCAGAAGCCGTCCCTCGTTCGTACCGACGAGGGCCGCTGGCGCCTGTACGTCTGCCCCGCCGCGCCCGCACCGTCCAAGCATTGGTGGATCGAGGTGCTGGAGGCGGACGACCCGGCCGGCTTCGCCACGGCGGAGTCACGCCCCGCGTTCCCGGGCGACGAGAACACCGGTGTGAAGGACCCGCTCGTGCAGCGCACTCCTGACGGCGGCTGGCAGGCGTGGATCTGCTGCCATCCGCTCGACGTGCCGGACGAGGAAGACCGCATGACGACCGCCTACGCGACGAGCAGGGACGGGCTCGAGTGGGAGTGGCACGGGACCGTGCTCGCCCCGCGCCCGGAGATGTGGGACGCCCGCGGCGCACGACTCACGACCGTCCTGCCGGATGGGCGCGCTGCCTACGACGGCCGCGCAAGCAAGGAGGAGAACTGGTTCGAGCGCATCGGCGTCGCGCGGCTGACGGGCAACCGCCCCGGCGAGCTCGAGCAGGTAGGCGATGACGCCGCCGCGGACGCGCGTTACCTCGACGTGCTGCCGCTGCCGGACGGCGGCTACCGCATCTACTACGAAGCGCGGCTAGCGGACGAGAGCCACGAGCTACGAACCGAGCTGATCCGATAGCCGGTTCCGCTGGATCTCCTCCGCCTCCTCCACGATCTGCCGCACGACCGCGCCGGCCGGCAGCACATCACGGGCAGGGCTTGCCGGCGACGAAGGGCGCGCTGATCCTGGGAGCTTTCAGGTTCCGGTGCTTGAAGTCCAGCACGTTCGCGATGTTGCTGGCCTGTGCGTCGCGCACGGAGAGCGGCCTCAGGTTCCAGCGCCACTCGATCAGCTTGAGGATCGACGTGTGGTCGTAGACGCCGTGCGCGACGTAGCGGCGGCGCGCGTACGGCGAGATGACCAGGCATGGGACCCGGAAGCCGCGCAAGGCGTAGGCAGGATCGACGTCCGGCGCCTCGGGCGGGGGCACGTGGTCGAAGAAGCCGCCCCACTCGTCGAAGTTGACGATCAGGACCGTGCGCGGCCAGTTCGGGCTCGTCGTCACCGCCCGGTACACACGCGAGAGGAACCACTCGCCGGCACGGATGTCCGCGTGCGGGTGGTCGTCCGCCGCGGTCCCTTCGTCCGTTCCCGTGAAGACGGGGTCGACGAACGCGACCTTCGGCAGCTTGCCTCGCTTGCAGTCACGCAGGAACTGGGTGAACGGGCGCTCGATCGACGAGTACTTCGAGCCCCAGAGCGCAAGTGTCGGGAGGTTGCTGTAGTACAGACGGCGGCTGATGCCGCGCTCGGCCAGGCGGTCCCAGATCGTCGGCAGCGTCGAGAGGGAGAACGTGTTCGTGATCCGGTCGGTGACCGCGGCGTGCAGGTAGAGGCGGTTCGGAAACGTCGGCCCCATCAGCGCCGCGAAGTAGCGGTCGCACGTCGTCCAGTAGCGGGCGGCCGCACCGAGGAACGGGAGATCGCGCCGCGTGTAGTAGCCGATCGCGTAGACGTCGTTCCTGCCCGAGCGAAGGAAACCGTCACAGGCGCCGCCGTTGAACTGCACGCGACCGCCTGCGTAAGAGTGGTCCGGATCGGGATGAGCGCACCCCTGGAAGTCGGGCGCGAGCGGATACGTCTGATGCGTGACGCCCGCCGTGTCGACGTAGCTCAGGCCGCCCTGCCGGCCGTCGGCTCCCGGCAACCAGCCGAGCAGATGGTCGAACGAGCGGTTCTCCATCATCACGACGACGATGTGGTCGATCCCGGACCGCGCGGGCGGCGGCAGCGCCGACGGAAACGCCAGCCCGCGGCCGAAGGCGAGCGATCCCAAGGCGGCGGCGCCTCCGAGAACGACGTCCCGGCGGGAGACCCGTTCGTCCCAGCTCACGCGTCGGACAATACGCCGGTACCTCCGGGCCGATGTGACGATCGCCGCGGTCTGCGACGTACGACGGGGCAGACAACCGAAGGGAGTCTCCATGAAGCTTGCCCACATCGCGGTGATCGCGGCCGCGAGCCTCGCCGTCGCAGCCTTCGCAGGCGTGTTCCAGCCCTCGGGCGCCCGGAGCGCACCGGGCGAGGAGAGCGCCGGCGGCATCACCGTCTCCGGCACGGGCTCGACCAGAGTCACCCCTGACCGCGCGTCGTTCGTTTTCGGCACCGTGAGCCAGGCCGAGACGGCGGGCGCCGCGCTCGGGGCGAGCTCGCAGGCGGTCGCGCGGGTCGTCGCGGCGCTGAAGAACGCAGGAGTGGCGCAGGCCGACATCCAGACCGCCGACGTCTCACTGATGCCGCGGATGAACGAGAAGGGCGACGCAATCGTCGGCTACACGGCGTCGAACGCGGTCTCCGTCAGGGTGATGAAGCTCGGCGACGCCGGGCACGTCGTGGACGCCGCCGTCGGAGCCGGCGCCAACCAGGTCTCGGGTCCGGACCTGCTCGTCTCGGATCAGGACGCCGCGTACCGCACCGCGCTGAAGGCGGCCGTCGCGGATGCACGGAGCAAGGCGGAGGCGCTGGCGGGCGCGGCGGGCTCGACACTCGGCAAGATCACCGCGATCGTCGAAGGCGGCGGCGCGATGCCGCTTCCTGCGACGGGTGCTCGAGACGTCGCCGTGCCGATCGAGCCCGGCACGCAGGAGATCCAGGCGTCGGTCAGCGTGACGTTCGCGCTGGGCTAGAAACGGGAGGGCCGCCCCTGACGGGCGGCCCTCCACTTCGAACTCGGTCCCGTCCTAGCGCAAGTACGAGCCGAACGTGCCGTAGAGCCAGTCGAGGTTCCAGCTCCGGTCGACTCGGTAGACACCGCCCGAGCCGGCGCAGGTGCCGTTCAGACCGAACGAGGTGACGCCGCCGACGACGTTCGACGTGCCGATGAAGTTCGGCCCGCCGGAGTCGCCGAAGCAGGTGCCGCCCGTGTTGGCGTTGTTCGACAGCAGGATCGAGAAGTCACCGACGAAGCCCGTGTTGATCTGCACCAGGTGCGGCGACGCCGTATAGCGAACGCGCTGGGCGCTCTCCTTCCACGAGGCTGCGTCCGGGAAGCTCTGCTGCAACCCGTAGCCGACCGCGGTGAAGATCGTGCTCGACGACGGGCTGAGCGAGTCGAGTCGGTTCACTGCGGGCAGCTTGCCGTACGTGCTCATCTTCACGGCCTTGTCGAGAACCACGACACCGAGATCGCGCACGTAGAACGCGTCCGGGTCGTAGCTCGGATGCGTGTACGTCGTTCCGCCGACGTCACCCGTGTTGGGATAGCCGTTGGCAGGGATGCCCGACTCCACGTCGGACGCGAACCAGATCTCCGCGTGAGCCGCGGGCGACTCGGTGCAGTGGCCGGCAGTCAGGAACAACCGCGGCGACAGCAGCGTGCCGCTGCAGCGCCAGAGCGGCTTGCCCTTCGCATCCTGAGCCACCATCAGGCCGACGTACGGATGCCCGCCGCCGTCGAGCGCGCCGTCGGTGATTGCGCCGGCCGGAACGACGCCGATGACGAACGCGGCGACGAGCGCAGCAAGTAGCACAAGTCTCTTGCTCATTCTCTCCCCCTCTTCGTTAAGAGCTGGACTCCAGGGACCCCTCCCCGGCTTGCCGTCGCAGGCTAGCCCAGCCCGAGGCTCTTGCCAAGCGTCTAGTGGCCGAACTCCAACCGGAGTCGCGGCAGCTTTCGCCTGCGCTTCGTCGCCTCCACCACGCGCTCGACGTTCTCCTTCGTCTCAATGATCTCCGTCGTCGCCGTCAGCTGGTCACGGTGCATCTCACGTTGAATCCCGTGCACCTCGCTCATGAGCGTCGCGACCTCGTGCTGCAGTCGATGAAGCTCCTGTCCCTCCCGGAAGCTCCTCAAGGCGAGGTAGGTGATCGGGATGGTGGCGACGATGCCGAAGCAGCCGCTGACGATGACGAAGATGTCGATGAAGGGATGCATCCCCCATCCCTAGCGAACGTGGCCGGCGCGCGCAAAGACGCTGCAGTCCGCACGAGCGCGGAGCCCGTAGGATGGCGGCATGTGCCGAAACATCCACACGTTGTTCAACTTCGAGCCTCCCGCAACGAAAGAGGAAGTGCGGGCGGCGTCGCTCCAGTACGTGCGCAAGATCAGCGGCTTCGCAAAGCCCTCGCAGGCGAACGAGGAAGCGTTCGCACGCGCGGTCGACGAGGTCGCGGAGGCGTCGCAGCGACTCCTCGACTCGCTCGTGACCTCCGCCGCGCCGAAGGACCGCGAGGTCGAGGCGGAGCGCGCACGCGCGCGGGCGGCGAAGCGCTTCGCTGCTGCGTGAGAGCGAACGCCGCCGGCGGGTAGCCCGCGTCCCGGCCGGCGGCGACTGAGAGAATCGCCCGGTGAAGATCCGGGCCGCCGTCCTGGAAGCGTTCGGCTCGCCGCTCGAGGTGCAGGAGCTCGAGCTGGCGGAGCCGAGAGCGGGCGAGGTGCTCGTCAGGCTCGTCGCGTGCGGCGTGTGCCACACCGACCTCTACACGGCCTCGGGTGCGGATCCGTCCGGGTACTCCCCGACCGTGCTCGGGCACGAGGGCGCGGGCGTGGTCGAGACCGTCGGTGACGAGGTCAGCGACGTCGAGCCGGGCGACCACGTCGTGACGCTCTTCTCGCCGCAGTGCCGCGAATGCGAGCACTGCCGCGATCACCGCACGAATCTCTGTCTCGCCATTCGGGAGCAGCAGAACCAGGGATATCTCCCCGACCGGACGACGCGGCTGTCGCGAGACGGCGAGCCGATCCGCCACTTCATGGGCACGTCGACGTTCGCGGAGTACACGGTGATGCCGGAGATCGCGCTCGCGAAGGTCGACCGCGACGCGCCGCTCGACCGGGCCTGCCTGTTCGCCTGCGGCCTGTCGACCGGGATCGGCGCGGCGATGAACACGGCCAAGGTCGCAGCGGGCTCGACCTGCGTCGTGTTCGGAGCCGGCATGGTCGGACTCGGCGCGGTCGTCGGCTGTCGGCTGCAGGGCGCAGACCGGATCATCTGCGTCGATCTCTCTGGCGAGCGGTTGCTGCTCGCGCGCCGTCACGGCGCCACGGACGAGCTGCTCGGCGGGCCCGACGCGGTGGAGCAGATCCTCGAGGTGACCGGCGGCCTCGGTGCCGACTACACGTTCGAGGCGACCGGCAACGTGAACGTGATGCGCCAGGCGGTCGAGTCGGCGCGCATGGGCTGGGGCCTGGCGACGATGTGCGGCGTGGCCGGCAAGGGCGAGACGCTCGACATCGTCCCTCGGTTCCTCATCACCGGCCGCCGCGTGGCGGGATCGTCCTTCGGCGGCGTCAAGGGACGCGACCAGGTGCCCGAGTTCGTCGGGCGCTACCTCGCCGGGGAGATCGACGTCGACTCCTTCGTCTCCCACAAGCTCACGCTCGACGAGGTCAACCGCGGTTTCGAGCTGATGGAGGCGCAGGACGGCATCCGCAGCGTGATCGACTTCGGCTGACCGCGCGGGACATGGCCCAGGGACTGTCCCTCGGACATGTCCGGGCGGGACGCCGGAAGGCCCGCGGCTGCGGGCCTTCCGGCTCAGGGACTAGTAGCCTCCGCCTCCGCCGCTGGAACCCCCGCCGCCCGAGTAGACGAGCACGAGAACGACGGCGACGACGATCGCGAGGGCGATCGCAGCGAGCACGATCCACTGTGTCCGGCTCCAGCCGGTTCGCGTCTGTTCGTCGTGGAATGTGGCCATGAGCCACTCCTTCCTTGCCCCGTTCGTTCGCGATCTTCCTTCCCGGTAGGCCTCACCTGGCTCGCCTGCTGCCAAACGTAGCTGGCGCCGCTACGTAATACTTTCCGAAGTGAAGCGCTTGGCCGATCCCTACCGCGACCTCGACGTGATCGACTCGCGCGCGCCGCGGTTCAACCAGGCGACGATCGGCACGCTCGCCCTCGTGGCCGTGGTGACCGGCGGGTGGTGGCTCCTGGCGCTCCTCGCCGCACAGCTCGTCGTCGGGCTGACCCTCGGGCGGCGGTACTGCCTCCCGTGCGTGGCCTACTTCGAGCTCGTGCAGCCGCGCTTCGGCGAAGGGACGCTCGAAGATGCGCGGCCGCCCCGGTTCGCCAACCTCGTCGGCGCGGTCTTCCTCACCGCTGCGAGCGCCGCCTGGGCTGCCGGCTTCGCGGCGCTCGGCGCCGTGCTCGGCGGCCTCGTCGCCGCACTCGCACTGCTCGCGGCCGTCACGGGGTTCTGCACCGGGTGCGAGGCCTACAAGCTCGGCTCGCTCCTCCTCGGCCGGCCCTTCGTGTCGTGCCCGCTGCCGCCGCAGCCGGCAGGCGGCTCCGACTGACGCGGCCGGGATGGCGGCAGACCTCCGCTACTCGATCACCTTCCGTACGCTGCGCTGATGACCGACTGGTGGGCCGTTCGCCGCGCGCACAGCAACAGGCCCGCCACGTACACGTGCCCGTTCTGCGGGCAGCTGCTGCACGCGATGAGCGAGCATGCCCTCATCGCACCGGAGGGAGACGTTGACCGCCGACGGCACGCACACACGGCCTGCGTCGCGGCGGCGCGGCAGGCCGGGACGCTCAGGACGTACGACGACTGGCGGCAGCAGCAGCCAGGGCGCTCGCTCCTGCAGCGCCTCCTTCGCCGCGCGCGGTAGCGACTCCGGAGGACGAGCTTCTAGATGAAGCGAGGGCGGGTGCGACGCTCGAGGTCGCCGAGCACCTGATCGCCGATCCAGTTGACGGCCCAGACCACGACGACGGTGCCGACGTACGTCCAGAAGCCGTCGATCGAGAAGTTCGGCGCGATCCACTCCGCGAGCGCGATCATCGCGATGTTGATCGCGAGGTAGAAGAGACCGAGCGTGACGATGATCAGGGGCAGCGTCAGCAGGGTCAGAAGAGGCTTCAGCACGGCGTTCGCGATGCCGAGCACCGCCGAGCCGATCAGGTAGGCCTTCCAGCCGTCGATCCGGACACCGTCCCAGAGCGCGTCCGCCGCCCAGAGCGCGGCCAGGTTGATGGCCCACGCGATCACCAGTCGAGGAACGAAGGACACCGCCAACAGTGTAAAACCACAGCGTGTTCGGCCGCTTGCACGTCCTGGAGACGAGCCCGGAGCAGCATGACCTCGGGCTCGAGATCGTCCGCGACCAGCTCCTGCCGTGGCTCCGTGACAGCTCGGGCTTCCGCGGGCTGATCCGCCTCGCGAATCCCGCACAGGGCAAGACCCTCGTGCTCACGCTGTGGGCCGACGAGGCGGCGCTGCGTGCAAGCGCGGAGGCAGGGACCAAGCTCAGCGACCTGACCGTCGAGACGATCGGCGGGACGAGGCTCTCGCTCGAGGAGTACGAGGTCACCATCTTCGATGTCCCAGACGCCTGAGTTCACGCTCGGCGACGAGTTCGCCAAGGTCCTCACCGAGACGACGATGTCGCTCGTCTGCGTCCTCGACTGCGACGGGCGCATTCTCTTCTTCAACGACGCCTGCGAGCGGACGACCGGCTACGCACGGGACGAGGTAATCGGCCGCGACGCCCGCGACGTCGTCATCCCACCCGAGGAGGCGGAGGCGTTCGGCGAGGTGCTCGCCTACATCTGGAGCACGGGTCTCTCGAGCCCGCAGGTCGGTCACTGGATCGCGAAGGACGGCGGGCGCAAGCTGATCGCCTGGTCGAACAAGCTGATGCCGAACGGCGACGGCGGGCCTGCCCTCCTCGTCACGACGGGCATCGACCTGAGCGCGACGGAGGGCCGCCTCGAGGAGGAGGGCGCGTTCGAAGGTGATCCGCAGGCGAAGCTCGCGGAGATCGGCCGCCTCGCGCAGGAGCAGCGGGCCTTGCGACGCGTCGCCACGCTCGTGGCCTCGGAGGCAAGCCCGGAGCGAGTCTTCACAGCCGTCTCGGAGGAGTGTGCGCGTGTTCTCGACGTGAACGCTTCCGCGGTGTTCCGCTTCGAGGGCAATGACACCGCGACGATCGTCGGCCGGCACAGCCGAGAAGGCGATCGTGACGCCTTCACGCTCGGCTTGCGGCTGCCCGCGACGGAGACAACCGGCATCGGGCAGGTGTTGCGCACCGGGAAGCCGGCCCGCGTACACGACTACACCACGCGCACGGGCGAGGTCGCCGACAGCATGCGGCTGATGGGCTACCGCTCGTCGGTGTCGGCACCGATCGTGGTCGCAGGGATCCTCTGGGGCGCAGTCGGGATCGCAAGCTCCGAGCCGCTTCCCGCAGACACCGAAACGCGGCTGGGCGCGTTCTGCGAGCTCGTCTCGCTCGCGGTCGCGAGCGCGCAGGCGCGCGAGGATCTCAGCGCCTCGCGCGCGCGACTCGTCAAGGCGGGCGACGAGCAGCGGCGGAAGCTCGAACGGAACCTCCACGACGGCGCGCAGCAGCGGCTCGTGTCGCTCGCGCTGACCCTGCGTCTCGCGCGCCGGCAGATCGAGACCGACCCGAGTGCGGTGTCCGCCTCGCTGGAGGCTGCGGCAAAGGAGCTCGACCTCGCACTCGAGGAGCTACGCGAGCTCGCCCGAGGCTTGCATCCCGCTGCGTTGACGGAGCAAGGCCTGGGCCCGGCGCTCGAGGCGGTAGCCGGGCGCCTGCCGGTCGACATCACGATCTCCGCGCCGCCGGACCGGCTGCCCGAGAACGTCGAGGCGACCGTCTACTACATCGTCTTGGAAGCGCTCACGAACGTCGCGAAGCACGCGAGCGCAGACAGCGCGAAGGTGACCATCTCCCTGGACGACGCGACACTGCGCTTCGAAGTCACCGACGACGGCCGCGGCGGCGCCGATCCGTCGGCGGGGTCGGGCATCCTCGGTCTGCGCGATCGCGCCGAGGCCGTCGGCGGCACGCTGTTCGTGATCAGCCCGCCCGGCCGGGGCACGTGCGTCACGGCGCAGATCCCGCTCAGCGCCGCCTGACGGGAATGCTCTGGCTCGAGCGGAAGACGTTGCGCGGGTCGTAGCGCCGCTTCACCGCGATCAGCCGGCCGAGGTTCGCGCCGTAGTAGGCGCGGCCCCATTTGCCGAGCTCGGGGTCGATGTAGTTCTGGTACGCGTACGGCGACACGTGCGGGCGCATCGCGGCGTAGAAGCCCTTGAGCCAACGGAGGTTCGGCTCGGCCGCCGCCGCCGGATCCCAGTAGGCGAGGTACTGCATGGAGAAGAGCGCGTCGCGATGCACGAAAGCGGTCGCGTTCCTGGGCACCCGGTTGATCGCCCCGCCGTAGGAGTCGAGCAGGACGATCCCCGAGCCGCTGCCCGTGCCGAGCTTCGCTTCGAGCTGCCGGATCATCGTGTCGATGCCCGCCGACGACAGCGGTCTCGTCGCGAAGCTCGACTTGCCCTTGAACGTCGAGCGGCCCAGATGGCCCTGCGGCGGCAGGTGACACTCTTCGATCGTCCCCGCGCAGCCCGCCCACATCTCTTGCGCGTCCATGTAGCTCCTCGACGTGACGCTGAAGCGCGTCGGTGCCGCGGCGCCGACCAGCGGCCGCAGCAGCGCGCGCAGGCGGTCGGGACTGCCGAAGAACTGTCCGGCAGAGGTGATGCGCGTGCGGCCGCCGACGACGCCGTTGAGGTTCAACACCGAGAAGAGACCGTCTGGCGCATGCGGCGCAAGCTGCTGCCACGCGCGCACGACACGCTTGGCGTCGGACCACTCCCACTCCATGACGTACGTCGAGACCTGGCTCACGGGGTGCGTCCTGAAGACGAAGCCGGTGACGATCCCGAAGTTGCCGCCCCCTCCCCCGCGCAACGCCCAGTACAGATCGGGATGGTGATGCGCGTCCGCCACCACAGCTCGCCCGTCGGCCAGGACGACTGTCGCCTGCACGAGGTTGTCGCACGTGAGCCCGAACTTGCGCGACGCGAAGCCGACTCCGCCGCCCAGCGCGAGACCTGCGATGCCGACGGTGGGGCAGGATCCGCCGGGGATCGTGCGCCGATGCTGCCAGAGACGGTCGTAGACGTCGATCAATCTCGCGCCGGCGCCGACGACCGCCTGTCCTCGGCTGTTCAGCGCGACCGAGCCGAGCCGGGACACGTCGACGACGACGCCGGACGTGGACGAGTAGCCGCCGTAGCTGTGTCCGCCAGAGCGCGGCACGATGCGCACTGCGTGACGCCGCGCCCAGCGCACGGTGCGCTGGACGTCGGTGCGTGACTCGCAGTACACGACCGCGCTCGGCTGGATGTGGTCGAAGCGGGTGCAGAAGAGGAGCCGTGCCTCGTCGTAGCCCGGTGCCCCGCGCACGACGACGTCGCCGCGCAGCCCGTTCGCGAGCTCGTCGAAGATCGAGCCGGCGGCGCGGGTGACGAATTGTCCGGCGAACGGAAAGGCACCGGCCAAGACGGCGGCACGGCCGCCGCGGGCGAGCAGCTCCCGGCGCGTGACCCGCTCCACGCGTCGAATCTAGCGGCCGGTTGTTAGAGCTTCATCAGAAGCTCCCGAATCCTCAGCCGAGTGGGCCTCGACGAACGCGAGGACTCTCCTCCACGCGTCGTCCGAGGCTGCGGCGAACTGCTCCTGGCTGCGGTCGAAGAAGCTGTGCGGGGCGCCGTCGTACGTCACGACCTCGTGCTCGACACCGGCCTTCGTGAGCGCTGCGTCGAACGCCGCGTTGTCCTCCGCGGAGATGTTCTGGTCGGCGCCGGCCTGCAGGGCGAGAATCGGCGCCTCGAGCTCGGCAGCACGCTCGGTCGGACCCGGTGCACCCTCCCGGCCCTTGCCGGGCCGGCCGTAGAAGCCGATCGCGCCCGCGAGGCCGTGACCGCCCGCAGCCGCGAGCCAGGAGTTGCGGCCGCCGAAACAGAACCCGACGGTGAACACCGTGCGGACCCCTCGCCCGCGCAGGTACTCGACCGCCGCCCCCACATCGGCCTGGACTCCTTCGGGCGTCGTCTGGTCGACGTGCGGCATGTATTCGAAGTCGTCGTCGCGCTTCTCGACTCCCGCGGTGCGGCCGAAGTAGTCGAACGCGACCGCGGAGATGCCACGCTCCGCGAAGCGGAGGGCCAGTTCCTCGTAGAAGCGGTAGAGGCCGCGAACGTCCGGCAGAATGACGACGCCGACACTCGCGCCTTCCTCCGGCGCCGCGGCGAAGGCGGCGAACCGGTTGCCGTCACCCGCCTCGAGCACGACGTCCTCGTGCGAGACGGCGGCTCCGCGGATGACCGGGATCGGCGGGACGGAGTCGAGCTCGAAGCACACGGCCGCGCGAGCCTAGCGGCGGCCCGGCGGTCGAGTCTGGGGAACTGCCCCTTCCGTCCTGCCTCGTTCTGGCTGATGTACCGCACCGCCTCCGCCTTCCGCGCTCAGCAGCGCAAGAGGCCGGAAAGCCGAAACCCTGAGTACGGATAGCCGCACTGACGAGCGCGGCCCGCGGGCGTAGCCTCGATGTATGGACAGGGTCTCGCTTCGAACCCTCGTCGCCACCCCCCACCGCGGAGCGGCGGAGGTCGCCACACTGGCCGGCCTCTACGCCCTCTACGAGGTCGTGCGCGGCCAGGGCCACGCGACTCTGTCGGCGGCGCGAGCCCACACGGAGGGAATCGTGGCGCTCGAGCGCGACCTGCACCTCTTCGGCGAGCGGGCCGTTCAGCGAGCAGCGCACTGGGTGCCCGGACTTCCGACGACGCTCGGGATCGCGTACATCGCGCTGCACTTTCTCGGGACCGCGACGTTCCTCGTCTGGCTCTACCGCAAGCACCCGGAGCGCTTTCCGCTCGTGCGGAACACCCTGATCGGCGCGACCGCCGTCGCGCTCGCGATCTACATCCTCTATCCCGTCGCGCCACCCAGGCTCGCCGGCCTCGGCTTTGTCGACACGGTGACCAAGAGCGCAAAGGTCAACCTCAGCTCGGACCTGCTCGGCAGCCTCTACAACCCGTTCGCGGCGGTGCCGAGCTTGCACTTCGGCTACGCGCTGCTCGTCGGCGTCACCATTGCGCTCGTCGCGCGCAGCCACCTTGCGCGGATCGCCGGCTGGATGTACCCGGTCGTGATGCTGGTCGTGATCGTCGCGACGGGCAACCACTTCTTCCTCGACGCCGCGGGCGGCGCGGCCGCGATCGGGATCGGCTTCGTCGCAGCTAGCTGGGCCGGCTCGCACGCCACGCGCGGAAGGCGCTGGCAAGCTGGCCCGGAATCCTTCGCCGCGACGTGCTGAGCGCCTCGCGCAGGGCCGGGTCGGCCTGCTCGAGGACACCCTCCCCGTGCCCGCACACGATCAGGTCCGGCTGAAGCGGCTCCAGCTGCCTGCGCGGCGGACGAAGACGAAGCAGCGGATGCACGGCGAGCCGTTCGGCGTCTGCGCGGAAGTAGCCGGCGGTGCCGAGAGCGTCGCCGATCGCAAGTAGGCGCCGCTCGGGCCACCAGAGCGCCACCTCGTGCCACCAGCGTCCGAGCCCGAGCGGTATGAACGAGAAAGGCCCGACGGCTCGGTCCGGCACGACATGAAGGCGCACGCCGAGCCGCTCCGCGAACGCCGCACAGTCCCGCGTGTGGCGGTCGAGCAGCTGGAGGATCCCGGCCGGTTCGCCTGCGCCGCGGACTCGCTCCTCGACGCCTTCACCTTCGAGCGGGTCGATCAGCCAGACGCGACCCTCCACGACGAGCGCATGCGAGCAGCGTTCCATGAACTCGTCGAGGACCCAGCCGAAGCCGGCGTCGAACTCGTCGCAGAAGCGGGCGCGCATGAAGGAGAGAGTACGGGCACCCCATAGTCTGCGAGTGCCCCCGCGATGTGGCGATCGGGTACGTAGAGGCGCAGCGGATATGCCTCGGCTGCACGCCAGCCGGACTCGGTCTCGACCACGAGCCCGGAGAGCACAACCTCTCCGATCACGCGGCACAGCGTGCACGGCTCGTCGCGACCGCGCACGTACGTGATCGCGTCCATCGGATCACGCGCCGCATGGAACCCGCAGTTGCACGTCTCCGCCGGTGCCGGATGGTCCTCGACACGGCAACTCGCATGCATCGGGCGCAGCGGCGTCCAGAGCTCGTCGTGGATGACCGAGCCGAGCCGCACTCCGTCGCGCGTCTCCTGCACCGTCCAGGCGCGCCACCCGACAGCGACGACATCACGGACGACTCGGATTGCCTCACCCGTGTCCATCAGCGTCTGCTGGGCTGACGCAGGTCGGCCGGCTGGATGACCTCGTCCACCAGTCCGTAGGCGACGGCTTCCTCCGGCGCCATGAAGTGGTCGCGGTCGATGTCCTTCTTGACCTGCTCGAGCGGCCGTCCCGAATGGCGCGCGATGATCTCCGCCATCCGCTCGGTCATCTCGAGGATCTCCTTCGCGGCGATCTGAATGTCGGCGGGCGACCCGCGATAGCCCCCGGAGCCCTGATGGATCATCACCTTCGCGTTCGGCAGCACGAACCGCTTCCCGGGCGCGCCGCCGCAGAGGATCATCGCGGCGGCCGACATGCCCATCCCGGTGCAGATCGTGCGTACGTCCGGCTTGACGTACTGCATCGCGTCGTAGATCGCCATGCCCGCGTACGCAGACCCGCCGGGAGAGTTGATGTAGAGCGAGATCTCCTGGTCGGGATCCTCCGCTTCGAGGAAGAGCAGCTGCGCGGTGATGACGTTGGCGATCCCGTCCTCCACCTCCTGGCCGAGAAAGACGATCCGCTCGCGGAGCAGCCGGGAGTAGATGTCGAAGGACCGTTCGTAGCGGCCGTCCTGCTCGACGACCATCGGGATCAAGGGCATCGGCTCCTCCTTGCTAAAGTGCAACCTGTCGGTTGCGCCTAGTATACGCAACCTCAGGGTTGCGGATTCCAAGAGCCGAGAGCGGGCCGCGCGGGCTTCGCCCGGTCGGCCGTTAAGGAGGAGCGATGGAAGTGACCCGCGAGATCGTCTTTCCCGCCTCACCCGACGAGGTGTGGGAGGCCCTGACCGATCCCGATCAGCTCGAGGAGTGGTTCGCGAACGACGTCGAGCTCGATGCACGTCCTGGAGGCGACGGGGTCTTTCGCTGGGACGACGGGGACGAGCGTCACGCCACCGTCCTGGTGGTCGAGCCGGGGGAGCGACTCGTCCTCGACTGGGAGGACGACGGCGAGGTTGAGTTCACGCTCGAGGAGGTGGAGGAGGGCACTCGCTTGCTCGTACGCGAGTCGACTCCGCACTTCTCCACCGCACTGGAGCTTCGCGCACAGGCATTCGCATTCGTGTGAGCGATCCGACGGGACGCGTCTTCGACGCGCTCGCCGACCCCCACCGGCGCTTCGTCCTCGAGGCGCTGGCGGAGCGCCAGACGGCGACCGCAACCGAGCTCGCAGCCGAGCTGCCCGTGACGAGGCAGGCGGTCGCGAAGCACCTCGCCGCGCTGAGCGAAGCGGGGCTCGTCGAGGGACGCCGTGAAGGACGGCAGACGCTCTACGAGCTCACGCCCGGTCCGCTCGGCGACGCGATGGACTGGATGGCGGGAGTCGGCGCCCAGTGGGACTCGCGCCTCGCCGCGCTGCGCAAGCATCTGAAGAAGCGGCGCACGTAGTGGAACGACGCTCGCTCGGCGCGACCGGTGTCGAGATCTCGCGGATCGTCCTCGGCTGCGGCAACTTCGGCGGGATCGGCTCCGCGCCGGAGTTCTTCGGCCAGGGTGAGAGCGAGGAGGAGGCCTTCCGCATCATGGATGCGGCGTGGGCCTACGGGATCACGACCTTCGACACAGCCGACGCGTACGGCGGCGGACGCAGCGAGACCGCGATCGGCAAGTGGATGGCGAGCCGGGGCATCCGTCCCGAGCTCACGACGAAGACGTTCAACCCGATGGCCGCCGGCGGCGATCACGGTCTGGCCCGCGAACGCGTCGTCCGCCAGTTGGAGTCGAGCCTCGACCGCCTCGGCGTCGACTCGATCGACCTCTATCTCGCGCACGAGTTCGATCCCGCCGTTTCGCCCGCAGAGCTCGTCGGCACATTCGACGGGCTCGCAGCCCTGCGGATGATCAAAGCCTGGGGAGTCAGCAACTTCGGCGAGGAGCAGCTGCAAGCCCTGCTTGCCTTCGACAAGCCGCACGTCGTACAGAACTCGTACTCGCTGCTCGAGCGTGCGGACGAGCGCGGCGTGCTGCAACTCTGCGTCGAGCACACCATCGACTACATGCCGTTCAGCCCGCTCGCCGGGGGCTGGTTGACGGGCAAGTACCGGCGCGACGAGCCGGTGCCCGCCGGGTCGCGCATGACGATGCGACCCGAGCCGTACGAGCATCTGCGCACACCGGAGACGTTCACGGCCCTCGAGCGCTTCGCCGAAGCCGCCGCCGCGCGCGGCGTCGAGCCGGCGACGCAGGCGATCGCCTGGCTGCTCGCGCAGCCGTGGGTGACAGCGGTGGTGGTGGGTCCGCGGAACCCGGGGCAGCTCGAGCCCGTGCTCCGAGCGCTCGACCTGGGGCTGGCGAGGGCGGACGTAGACGAGCTGGCCGCCCTGTTCGAATGAGGATCGCGTTCCGCCGCCTGACGGCGGCCGACCTGCCGCTCCTGCACGAGTGGCTGCAGCGCGAGCACGTCCGGCGCTGGTAGAACGAGCACGAGACCTACGAGCAAGTCGTCGAGCACTACCTGCCTGCGATCGAGGGACGCGAGCCGACGAATCTCTACGCGATCCTCGGCGACGCGCGGCCGGTCGGCTTCATCCAGTCGTACAGGGTGTGGGACCAGCCCGAGTACCGCGAGCTCGTCGAGGTCGAGGAGGGCGTCGGCGGCGTGGATCTCTTCCTCGCCGATCCCGCACTCATCGGACGCGGCCTCGGCACGAAGGTGCTGCAGCAGTTCGTGTCCGACGTCGTCTTCGCGAACGCGGACGTCCATGCGTGCATCGCCGATCCGGACGCGGAGAACCATGCGTCGCTACGCGCCTTCGAGAAGGCCGGCTTCCGCGTCGTGCGTGAGTTCGTCGACCCCGAGGACGACGGCCGGCTGCACACGCTCGTGCGGATCGACCGGTAGGAGGGCTAAGGCGAGAGCCGCTCGCGGCCCCAGCCGTCGCCTTCGCGCCGGAACCGAAAGCGGTCGTGCAGACGGTCGTCACGGTGCTGCCAGAACTCGTACGCGTCCGGGCGCAGGCGGTAGCCGCCCCAGTGCGCCGGGCGCGGCACCGCAGCCCCTCGATGCTCGCGCTCGAGCTCGTCGACGCGGGCGTCGAGCTCGTCGCGGCTCATGAGCAGTGCGCCCTGGCGCGAGGCGACAGCAGCCAACTGCGCACCGCGAGGACGCGTCGCGAAGTACTCGTCGGACTCCTCGGCCGGCACCCTCTCCACCGTCCCCTCGACCCTGACCTGGCGCCCGAGCGGCGCCCAGTGGAAGAGGAGGGCGGCTCGCGGGTTGGCCTCGAGCTCCGCCGCCTTCCGGCTCACGTACCCCGTGAAGAACGTGAAGCCGCGCTCGTCCGCAGCCTTGAGGAGCACCATGCGGACGGACGGGGAGCCGTCCTCCGCGGCGGTGGCGAGGGCCAAGGCGTCGGGCGTCTCGACGGCGTCGGCAGCCTCCGCGTACCAGCGGCGGAATTGCTCGAGCGGATCCGCCGCGAGGTCCGATCTCCGCAGCTCCGGCACGCGCGCCAGCCTAGTTGACAAGCTCATGAGTAAGTGTACACTTACGGTTAGTCATGGCTTACGCACAGGCACTGCAGGCGCTCGGCGACCCGACCCGGAGGGCGGTGCTCGAGCAGCTGCGCGACGGGCCGCGGGCCGTCGGCGAGATCGCCGCCGACCTGCCGGTGAGCCGTCCAGCGGTCTCGCAGCACCTTCGCGTCCTGAAGGAGGCGGGTCTCGTGACGGAGCGACAGAACGGGACGCGGCGACTGTACCGCGTCGACCCCGACGGCCTCGCCGACCTGCGCGAGTACCTCGAAGGCTTCTGGGCAGAGGCGCTCGCGAGCTTCAAGGCGGCAGCCGAGAAAGAGCAAAGGAGGAACAAGTGACCGTGACCGCAACCGAGACGATTCGCAAGGAGATCTACGTCGACGCCTCACCGGAGACCGCGTTCCGAGTCTTCACGGAGCAGATCGCCGACTGGTGGCCGCTCCAGAAGTACGGCCTCTTTCTCGAACAGACCGCCGGCGTCGCCTTCGAGGACCGCGACGGCTGGAAGCTGATCGAGACGTCGAAGGACGGCCGGTCGAGCGTCTGGGGAGAGGTGCTCGCCTACGAGTTCGCCAGCCGGCTGCGCCTGACGTGGCATCCCGGCAAGAACGTCGAGGAGATGCCGACCGAGGTGGAGCTCACGTTCTCCGCCGACGGCAACGGCACCACGGTCGTGCTCGAGCATCGCGGTTGGGAGCAGATGCCGGAGGAGACGCGCGGCGCGCGCAGCGGCTACGACGCAGGCTGGGACGAGGTCCTCGCCCGCTACCGCGCAGCCTCCTAGCGGAAGAGATCCCGTTCTTCGGGAATCACGAGGTCGCGGGCACGTGAGTCGCCCGCGACCTCGAGCCCGCGCACGACGGCCGCCGGAATCCCGTCGACCTTCCCCATCACGAGCTCGGCGGCGCTTGCGATCTCGTCGGCGGTCGCAATCATGGTCGCGTGCAACTCGTAGCCGACGCGGTCGCGTGTCCCGCGCAGGTCGCGCATCACCTCCAGCCCTGCGGCACCCAACGCGACGTCGATCGTTCCCTGGCGCCAGGGACGCCCGAACGAATCCGTGACGAGCACTCCGACGGTCTTGCCGGTCAGCTCCCCGAGGCGTGCACGAATGTGCTCCGCGGAAGCGTCGGGATCCTCCGGCAGCAGCACGAGCATGTCCGGCGCGGGCGCATTCGACGAATCGACGCCTGCCGAGGCGCAGATGAACCCGTGTGTCGTTTCCGCGATGACGAGCGGGGGACGGATGCGCACGACACGTGCGGCCTCGCTCAGGATCACCTCGATGCGGCGCGGATCTTCGGTGCCTGCGATCTCGCGCGCCCGCTCAGACGGTTCGATGCCTGTGAGGTCGACGACGCGCCCCTCCGCCTTCGAGACGACCTTTTGCGCGAGCACGACGACATCGCCTGCTTCGAGCTCGACCCTCGACGCGACAAGCTCCGCCAGATCGTCGCCCTCCCGGATCTCGGGCAAACCGGTGACCGGGATGATGCGCAGCTCGCCGGTCAGGGGAGGCCCGTGAGCCGGAGGCCGGCGTGCGCGCGGTAGCGCTTGTTCACGTTGAGGATCACCGCCGTCATCCCCTCGAGCGCCCGCGAGTTCTCCAGCGGCCCGACGTCGATGGCGCGGTCGGTGAGGCGCCTCGCGAGCTCGAGCGAGAGCTCCTTCGCCGCATCGTCCTGGCCGCAGATGAGCGCGTCGCCGGGATCTCCGCCCTCCAGGTTCGCGGCCGCGAAGGACTGCAGGCCCGACGCGACGGGAGCCTTCAGGACGCGCGCGACCTCCTCGGCCAGCGACCCCTGGTGCCTGCCGGGGAGCACGCCCTCGTCGGTGAAGCGCAGGTCGCTCGCCACGCACAGGACCGGTGTCTCGCCGATCGCCTCGACGAGCTCGGCCGCGGTCGACAGCGTGGCATTCGACTTCACCGCGAGCACGACCAGGTCGGCATCACGGACGACCTCGTCGTTCTTGCCGCCGCCGACGCCGAGCTCTTCGGCCGTGACGTGCGCGCGTTCTGACTCTCGCGAGCCCACCAGCACTTCGTCCTCCCCCACCTCGTGCAGCCGCTTCGCGAGCGCGCGGCCGAACGCGCCCGTGCCGCCGACGATCGCGACTCTCACGCCAGAGCCATCGCATCGAGAGCGACTTCGGCGAGACGCCTGCGCGCGGCGGCGTCGCGCATGAGCGTCTTCGTCACGATCGGCCGCACGCCGAGCGCCTCGACTGCAGCTGCATCGGCAGCGTCCTCCTCGTCGAGCACGAGCGCGTCGATCAGACCCGGGTAGCACTGTGTGAGGTGCGCGGGGGTCGTGCCGCCCTGCAGTCGCTGCAGCATCGCTGCCGCCGGTCCCTTCACGGCGCGGCCGGCGATCAGCGGACTGATCGCGACGCACGGCGTGCGACGGCGTTCGATGCTCGACCTGATTCGCTCGACGGCCAGAATCGGACCGATCGAGACGAACGGGTTGCTCGGCGCAAGCAGCAGCAGGTCGGCGTCGTGCAGTGCTTCGAGCACGCCCGGCGCCGGCTGCGCCGAAGCCGCTCCCTCGAAGCGCACACGGTCGACCGGGTCGCGATGCGCGCGTGCCACGAACCACTCCTGGAACGAGAAGCTGCCGTTCGGCGTGTCGAGCCACGTGCGCAGCGACTCGTCGGTCGCGGGCAGCAGCGTGGCGTCGACGCCGAGCGACGCGGCGAGCCGCGCCGTGACCGAGGAGAGCGGCTCTCCCGCCCGCAGCGCGCCCGTGCGCACGACGTGCAGGCCCAGGTCGCGGTCGCCGAGGCGGAACCAGCTCTCGCCGCCGAGCGCTTCAACGGTCGCGAGCGCGTTCCACGTCTCGTCGGCCCTGCCCCACCCGCGCTCTTCGTCCGCAATGCCGGCGAGGACATAGAGCACGCTGTCGAGATCGGGCGAGACCGAGAGGCCGAGTACCTCGAGGTCGTCGCCGACGTTCACGATCGCGGTCACCGCCGCCGGGTCGATCGTCTCGACGAGGCCGCGCAGGAACCGTGCGCCACCGACGCCTCCGGTCAGAACCGCGACTTTCACGACGCGAGCTTCAGCTCCTGAAGCGCCGCCTGCGTGCGGGGGCCGGCGCGCAGCTGTACCCGCTCGAGATCCTCGCGCGTGTCGACGTCGTCGGAGAGATTCGGAATCGCGGCGGCGACCGCTTCGAGGCCGAGCTCGCGCGCCGCCCGCTGGAACCGCTCCGCGCTGCGCGGCCCGTACAGCGGTTCGAACAGCTCGGGAGCGGGGAGGCTCAACGCATTGGTCCGGCCGTCCTCCGACGCGACGAGCGCGATGCCGCCGAGCGGCGTTGCCGCGAGCAGAGAGCGCAGGTCGTACGGCACGACACACGGAACGTCCGCGTTGACGATCAGCACCGCACCTGTCTCGAGACCGCCGAGGGCGGTCGCCACCGCCGCAGCCTGGCCGTCTCCCGGATCGGCGACGACCTCCGCTCCGGCTTCGACGGCGACACGCCTGCCTTCGTCGTCGCCGGTGACGACGACGGTACGTCCCACTGTCGTCGCCGCTGCGAGCACGTCGGCGAGCATCGCGAGGACCAGGGCGCCGTGCGCCTCCTCGCTCAGGCCCGTGAGCCGCTGCTTTCCCGCGATGCCGCGAAACGGAACGATGATGCCGGCCATGAGCGGAGACTATCTCCGGTGAAGCGGCCGACGAACGCGGAGATCGCGGAGCGGCTCGAGGCTTTCGCCGCGCTGCTCGACCTCTCGGGCGCGGGCTATTACACGTCGCGCGCCTACCGGCGCGGCGCCGAGACGATTCGCGAGACGAAAGCGCCGATCGCAGAGCTCGTCGCCGCCGGCCGCGTCGAGGAGCTGCGCGGCATCGGCCCAGGAATCGCCGGCCGTCTGCGCGAGCTCGTCGAGACCGGGCGCATCGCCGAGCTCGACGAGCTCGAGCGGGAGGTCCAGCCGGAGCTGATCGGCCTCGGCCGTCTGCTTGGCGTCGGTCCGAAGCGGATGGTCGAGATCGGCCGGTCGCTCGGCGTCGCCAGTGCGGAGGAGTTCCGGACTGCCGCGCGAGAGGGACGGCTGACGAGCGTGCCGGGCATCGGCCCGCAGACGGAGCAGCGGCTCCTGGCCGCGCTCGAGCAGGCAGGAAGGCCGCAACCGCGCAAGGGCATGCTGCTGAACCGCGCGCGGGCGCTGCTCGAGGAGGTCGCCGCGGGGGTCGGCGGCGAGATCGCGGGAGATCCGCGCCGCTGGGCGGACGTCTCGTTCGAGCTCTCCGTCGTCTGCTCGGCCGCGGATCCTGCCCCCACGCTGGGCGCGTTCGAGCGTTTGCCCGCAATCGTGTCGGTGCTCGAGCGCGGAGCGCGGCGCGCGGTCGGCGTCACGGTCGAGGGGGTCCCGGTGGAGGTCATCGTGGCCGAGCCTGCCCACTTCGGAACGGAGCTGCTCAGAGCAACGGGCACGCATGGGTACGTGGAAGCGCTGGGTGAGCTGCCCGCCGCTCCTGACGAGCAGGCCGTGTACGCAGCGCTCGGCATTCCCTGGTGCCCTCCCGAGCTGCGCGAGCAACCGTTTCGCGGCGAGCCGCCGCCCCTGGTCGAGCGGAGCGACATCCGCGGCGACCTGCACATGCACTCGACGTGGTCGGACGGGAAAGCGTCGATCCTCGAGATGGCGCTCGCGGCGCGTGACCTCGGCTACGAGTACATCGCCATCTGCGACCACACGCCGAACGTGCGCGTCGTCCCCGGTCTCGCGGCGGACGACCTGCGCCGCCAGGGAGAGGAGATCGCCCGGGTGGACGAGGAGCTCGCGCCGTTCCGCGTCCTCCGCGGCACCGAGGTCGACATTCGAGCCGACGGCACGCTCGACCTTCCGGACGACATCCTGGCAGAGCTCGACTGGGTTCAACTGAGCCTGCATGCCGGCCAGCGGCAGGCCGGGCGCGAGTTGACGCGCAAGGTGACCGAGGCGATGCGCCATCCGGCCGTCCGCGCGCTGAGCCATCCGAGGGGAAGGATCATCAACCGCCGTCCGCCGAACGAGCTCGACCTCGAGCGAACGTTCGACGTGGCTCTCGAGACTGGTGTCGCCGTCGAGACGAACGGGCTGCCCGACCGCCTCGACCTGTCGGGCCCGGAGATCAAGCTCGCCGTCGACGCCGGCGTTCCGATCGTCGTGTCCACCGACGCGCACTCGGTGCGCGGCCTGCAGAACATGGAGCTCGCGGTGCGCACGGCGCGGCGCGGCTGGGCGACCGCCACCGACGTCGTCAACACGCAGCCGCTCGAGGAGGTGCTGAGGCGGCGCTGACTTTGTGGCTCTGAGCCACGAAGTCGGTCGTGGCTACTTCGTGCAGAACTCAGGGCCGCGAATCGGCTTGACCGCACCCCCGTAGAGACGAACGGCACCGCGGACGTCGTCGCCGCGAAGCAGGCGGCAGATCCACATGCCGTCCGGTACTGCGGGGCAGAACTCGGGGTGGCCATCGACGAGGTACGAGTTCATCGTCGCGCAGACACGGTCCTCGTGGTCGAGGCCGAGCACGTGGCCGAGCTCGTGCGTGACGACGAGCGCCATCGTGTAGCGGTCCTGCCCGCTCTGGATGCCGACCTTCGCGCCGACGATGCGCCCGTTCAGCCGCTGCATGCTCGCCTCACCGGCGACCTTGAACCAGCGAATACCGAGCAGTACCTTCGCGTCACGCCGCGAGCTCTTGACGAAGTGCACGCGCGCGCCGCTCGCGTTCCACGTGTAGGCCGCCGTGTCGACGGCCCAGCGATAGGCGGGAACCTCGTTGTGGTACGTGATCGTGGCCGTCGGCCAACGACCTCCCTCGAGCCGGAACGCCGACGCCGACGTGGGCAGGGCGCACGCGACGAGCACGACGCCGAGGACTGCCGCAAGTCTCACAATCATCGCCTTCCTTGTCGGCATGGGACACTCGCCCCTTGAAGGTTCTCGCCACGCGCCGCTATCCAGGCCCGGCCTTCGACGAGCTGGGCGACGTCGAGGTGCGGGCGCTCGCCGAACTCGACGAGGCGCTCGAGGACGTGCAAGCGCTGATCGTCGCGAACGAGCCGGTCCCGCTCGAGCGACTGCCAGGGCTCCGGCTCGTCGCGAACTTCGGCGTCGGCTACGACCGGCTCGGCGTGGAGGCTCTCGCGGGCCGCGGAATTGCGGTGTCGAACACGCCCGGCGTGCTGTCGGCGGCGACCGCCGACCTCACCTTCGCGCTCATCCTGGCCGCCCGGCGGCGCGTCGTCGAAGGCGACCGGCGCGTCCGCGCGGGCGAGTGGCACGGCTCTTGGGCCGACGGGTTCCTCGCCGAGGAGCTCGCCGGCTCGACCCTCGGGATCGTCGGCCTCGGCAGAATCGGCCAGGCTGTCGCGCGACGTGCCGCCGGCTTCGAGCTGCGCGTCCTCTATACGCAGCGCACACCGGTACAGACCGAGCTCGGCGAGTACCGCGAGCTCGACGAGCTGCTCACCGAGTCCGACGTCGTCACGATCCACGCGCCCCTGACACCGGAGACGCGCGGGCTCGTCGATGCGCGGCGACTCGAACTGCTGCGGGACGGTGCGGTCTTCGTGAACACGGCGCGCGGCGAGATCGTGGACGAGCCTTCCCTGGTGGCAGAGCTCGCCTCCGGGCGGCTGCGTGCCGGCCTCGACGTCTTCGCGCACGAGCCACACGTGCCCGAGGAGCTGCTGCCGCTGCCGAACGTCGTGCTGACGCCGCATCTGGG
>DASTZS010000034.1:0-82485 GCA_035764165.1 Gaiellaceae bacterium
CACCTCGAAGAAAGTCGTCATGGCGCGCGCAGCGCGCCGGACTTTCTTCGATAACTACGCGACGTCCCTGAGCTTCTGGCAGTCGGCGAGCGCGCGAAGCTTCTTCAGGCACTGGTTCTCGATCTGCCTGATCCGCTCCCGCGTGACGTTGAACGCGCGGCCGACCTCGTCGAGCGTCCGGGGCTGCTGGCCGTCGAGCCCGTAGCGCATCTCGAGGATCCGCTGCTCCCTCGGTGAGAGCGAGCAGAGGATCTGCTTGAGCGTGTCGCGCCGGAGCGCCTGTTCGGCCGACTCCTCGGGAAGCGGGGCCGACTCGTCTTGCAGGAAGTGCCCGAACTCGGACTCCTCGTCGTCGCCGACCGGCTTCTCGAGCGAAACCGGAAGCTGCGAGCTGCGACGGATCTGCTCGACCTCGTCGGCGGTCAGGTCGAGATCGCGCCCGATCTCCTCGGCGCTCGGCTCCCGGCCGAGCTCGCCGCGAAGCTTCCGCTCCGACCGGACGATCTTGTTCAGCTTCTCGACCACGTGGACGGGCATGCGGATCGTTCGCGACTTGTCCGCGAGCGCGCGGGCGACGGCCTGGCGAATCCACCACGTCGCGTACGTCGAGAACTTGAACCCCTTGCGGTAGTCGAACTTCTCGGCGGCGCGAACGAGGCCGATCGTTCCCTCCTGGATCAGATCGAGGAAGGGCAGGCCCTGGTTCCGGTACTTCTTGGCGATCGAGACGACGAGGCGCAGGTTCGCCTCCACCATCTCCTGTTTCGCGCTGTGGTCGCCACGCTCGATCCGCTTCGCGAGCTCGACCTCCTGCGCGGCCGTGAGCAGGTCGACCTTGCCGATGTCCTTCAGGAAGAGCTGGAGGGCGTCGGTCGAGACCTCGCGCGGCTCCTCGGCAGGCTCGTCCTCCTCCTGCGCGGCGACGACCTCGATCTGGAGCTCCTCGAGGACGTGGTAGAAGTCGTCGATCTGACCGGGATCGAGCTCGAGCTCGTCGAGCGCGACGGCGATCTCATCGGCACTCAGATGACCGTTCTCCCGCCCCGCCTCGAGAAGCGCCTTGGCGTCCTCGGTCTCCAGGAGATCGGCGACGGTCTTCGCTGGTGTCGCTACCTCTGTTGCGCTCACTCCGTTCCCCCCTCAGGACCGGCGTTTTTGCGATGCCGCACTGTGCCAGCTGCACCGGACGTGCGCCATAGGCCGAATGGCTCATCTTTGTAGCAGTTGGTCCTAGGGCTTTCGACCTGCACGGAGAAGAGTATCGGCCTTCTTTCCAAGTTGGGTGCGGGGGCCTTCTGCCCGCGCCAGGGCCAGCTCGTGACGGGCCTTGGGGAGGTCGCCGAAGTAGATGAGCAGGAGGCCGAGATGGAATCGGACCGTCTGGGCATGCGGAAAGCGGCGCGCCAGCGGCCCGAGCCGGGAGAACGCCTCCGCAGGGCGATCCTTGTTGTAGCGCCCGACCGCGGCGGCGGTCAGCGCCTCGGGGTCGTCCGGCGCGGCACGGACGGCGGCCTGGAACTCGCGTTCGGCCGAGACCGGCCGCAGAGCCTGCTGGTAGCCCGCGCCGCGCAGGAGGTGGTTCTCGGCGGCGCTCGTCGGCTGGGTGAAGCCGGGCACAAACGGCGGCAGTCCGGGCGCCGTCCCGGGGTGGCGCAGATCCTGCGCCCGCACCGCGGAGGGGGAGTCCGGCTGCACCCGCTCGGCGTCCTGCCACGCCGCGAGGGCGTCGCCTCGCTGCCCGGAGAGCGCCAGCGCAAGCCCGAGCTCGAGCCGGACGAGCCCGCTGCGCGGGTACTTCGCGGCGAGGATACGCAGACGGCGCACGGTCCCCGCCGGCCATGCGGCGAGCGCCTCGCGCACCTCGCCCGCCACTTGTGCGGACGCGGTCGGATCCGCCGCGTAGGGCGGCGGCTTGCTCGCCTGGTGCTTCACGTCGCTCCGCGTCGCGAGCGTCACACCGACCGCGGTACCCGCGGTGGCCAGGGCGGCGGCACCGACGATCAGCCAGACGCGGAAACGGGCACTCATCTCGCGAGCGACGCTAGCTGACCCGACAAAGCTATATTTCGGATAGCGATGACCACGTACCGCGACCTCCTCCAGCAGGCCCGAGCAGAGATCTCGGAAGTCGATGCGGCCCGCGCGCGCGACCTGATCGAGAGCGAGGAGCCGCTCGTCGTCGACGTGCGCGAGCAGGACGAGTGGGACGAAGGGCACATTCCCGGCGCGATCCACGTGCCGCGCGGCCACCTCGAGTCCCGCATCGAGCGCGTCGCCCCGGACCGCGCCCGCCCGCTCATCCTCTACTGCTCGGCCGGGAACCGCTCTGTGTTCGCCGCGAAGACGCTCGGCGAGCTCGGCTACGAGGACGTCACCTCACTGTCGGGCGGCTTCACCGACTGGAAGCGCAACGGCTTCCCCGTGCAGCTCCAGGCCGGTCTCGACGCGCCGCGGCGCGCGCGCTACAGCCGTCACCTGCTCATTCCCGAAGTCGGAGAGGAAGGGCAGCTGAAGCTGCTCGACTCGAAGGTCGTGCTGATCGGAGCCGGCGGCCTCGGCTCACCGGCCTCGCTCTACCTGGCGGCAGCGGGCGTGGGCCGGATCGGGATCGTCGACGCCGACGTCGTCGACGAGTCCAACCTCCAGCGCCAGATCGTCCACTCGACGCAGTCCCTCGGCGAGCCGAAGGTCGAGTCCGCCAGGGCCGCGATCGAGGCGCTCAACCCCGACGTCGAAGTCGTCACCTACAAGGAGCGGCTGACGTCGGAGAACATCGAGCGCATCCTGGCCGACGGCTGGGACGTGATCGTCGATGGCGCCGACAACTTCCCGACGCGCTACCTCGTCAACGACGCGTCGGTCTGGCACGACATCCCTGTGGTGCACGGGTCGATCTACCGCTTCGAGGGCCAGGTGACGGTCTTCAAGCCGCACACAGGACCGTGCTACCGCTGCCTCTTCCCCACCCCGCCCCCGCCCGAGCTCGCACCCTCGTGCGCGGAGGGGGGCGTGCTCGGCGTGCTGCCCGGCGTGATCGGTTCGCTGCAGGCGAGCGAAGCACTGAAGCTCGCGCTCGGCATCGGCGAGCCGCTGATCGGCAGGTTGCTGCTCTTCGACGCGCTGTCGGCCGAGTTCAACGAGGTAAAGCTGCGCCGCGACCCGGACTGCCCGGTATGCGGCGAGCACCCGACCATCAGCGAGTACGTCGACTACGTCGAGTTCTGCGCGGGCACGAGGGAACCGGCGTAGTGGCCAAGGTGAGAATCCCACCGACGCTGCGCGAGCAGACCGGCGGCGAGCGCGAGCTCCCCGCCGAGGGCGACACGGTCCGCGACCTGCTCGAGGACCTGATGGGCCGCTTCCCCACACTCCGCCCGCAGCTCGTCGAGGACGGCGACATCGCACCGTTCGTGAACGTCTACGTCGAAGGCGAAGACGTCCGCACGCTCGACGGCCTCGAGACCGAGGTGCGGCCCGGCTCGACCGTCATCCTCCTGCCTGCGATGGCCGGTGGGTCGTAGCACGCAGGTAGCGCACAACCTGCTCGAGCTCGTCGGCAACACACCGCTCGTCGAGCTCCAGCCCGTCGGCGACGTGCAGATCTACGCGAAGCTCGAGGGGCAGAACCCGACCGGCTCGATCAAGGACCGCATCGCGAAGTCGATGATCGAGGCGGCCGAGGCGTCGGGCGAGCTCGAGCCGGGCCGCGAGCTGCTCGAGCCGACGAGCGGCAATACCGGCATCTCGCTCGCGCTCGTCGCCAAGCTGAAGGGCTATCCGCTCACCTGCGTCATACCCGAGAACGCGACCGAGGAACGGAAGCGGCTGCTCCTGCTCTTCGGCGCGAAGGTCGTCTTCTCTCCCGCTGACGAAGGGTCGAACGGTGCCGTGCGACTGGCGCTCGAGCTCGCCCAGCGCGA
This sequence comes from Gaiellaceae bacterium, assembly GCA_035764165.1. GTDB lineage: Bacteria > Actinomycetota > Thermoleophilia > Gaiellales > Gaiellaceae > 3-1-20CM-4-69-9. The sequence goes on from DASTZS010000034.1 coordinate 3,921, forward strand.
GCCGCGGTACTTCATGCCGTTCCAGTACGCGAACGAGGCCAACCCCCGCGCGCACTACGAGGGCACGGGTGCGGAGATCGCGGAGGCGCTCGACCGCGTCGACGTCCTCGTCGCGGGGCTCGGTACGGGCGGCACGCTGATGGGTACGGGGCGGCGGCTCCGCGAGAGCTTCCCCGACGTCGTCGTCGCCGCGGCCGAGCCGCTCCCCGGTGACCCGGTGATGGGACTCCGCTCCCTGGACGAGGGCTACGTCCCGCCGATCCTCGACGTGACGCAGCTCGACCGCAAGCTGCTCGTGTCGAACGAGGAGTCGGTGCAGGAGGTGCGCCGGCTTCTGGACGAGGAGGGAATCTTCGCCGGCGTCTCCGCGGGCGCCGTCGGACACGTGGCCCGCAAGATTGCTGCGGAACGCGACGACGGCGTCGTCGTCACGATCCTGGCCGACGCCGGCTGGAAGTACCTGTCGGCCGACTTCTGGGACGCCGACGACGTCGAGCAGGCGATGGAGCGCACCGTCTGGTGGTAGTTCGGGCCGAGCTGCGCGCGCAGCTCGTCGCACATTCCGAGGCCGAGGCGCCCAACGAGGCATGCGGCCTCGTGCTCCTGCGCGGCGGCGTTGCGGAGCGCTATGTGCCGGGCCGGAACGCGGCCGCGTCTCCATACCGCTTCGAGCTGGAGTTCGACGATCCCGAAGTCTGGTTCGCCGAGGACGAGGGCTACGAGCTGGCCGTCTTCCACTCGCACATCTCCGCGCCCGCGCGGCCGTCACGCACCGACGTGGAGAACATCGGGCTCTGGGCCGGCAAGCCCTACCTCGTCTATTCGATCGGGACGGACGATCTGGCCGCCTTCCGGATCGAAGGCGGCCGGATCGAAGAACTGCCCGTCACCGTTACGCCGTGACGCGGAAGTGGCCCTTCATGCCTTGCGAGGCATGCGGGTCGCACTGGTACGTGTAGCGGCCGGGCTTGAGCCTGATCCTCCAGGTCGTCTCACCCTTGAAGGCAACGCTGGTCTTCTTGTTCAGGCCGGGGCCGATGAGGTGGAAGTTGTGGATCGTGGACTTGTCCTCGATCCTGATCCTGTAGATCCCGGCCTTGATCGTCTTCAGATCCTTGCCGCTCTTCTGCACCTCGATCGAGAAGCCCGGCCCGACCTCGCCGACGAGACCCGTCGACTTGGCGGAGACCGGCGCTGCGACGACCGCGGCGACGGCAAGTGTCAGAAGTGTCGTTCGAAACATGCAACAGCCCCCTCTTGGTCGATGTTGGAGGTACTACGCGAGGGGGCTGTCAGTGGTTTTTCGCTTCTAGGTGACGTTCAACTTGCCCTTCATACCGGCGGCCGCGTGACCCGGCACCGTGCAGATGTAGGCGATCTTGCCCTTCTTGCTGAGCGTCACGACGAACAGCTTGGACTTCTTGGGTTGGACCAACGCGCTCTTCTTCCCCGCGATCTTGAAGTCGTGCGGGAGGCTGCCCTTGTTGACGAGCTTGAAGGTGACCTTGCCGTGCGGCACCTTCGTCTTGGAGAGAACGAACTTGAACTCCTTCATCGTGACGGTGACGGTCGTCGCCGTCGCCGCGGACGGCCGAGCCGCAACGGGCGCAGCCGCGACGAGAGCCGCGAGCGCGACCCCGAGCGCAAGCGTGATGCGATTCATGAGGCTCCTTCCCCGGTCGAGATTTCCGCGGCGCATGGTAGCTGCGTCGCAGTTAAGCGCCGATTAAGAGTCGGCGTCGAAGAGCTCGGCCTCGAGCGCCTCGCGCTCCACGTCGTCGCGGTCACGCTGCTCGCGCCGCTGCTCGAAGGTGATCGCGAGCTTGAGGATGCGGGAGCCTTCGATCTCGAGCACGTCGAAGCGAATCCCGTCATGCATGATCGAGTCGCCCGGCTCCGGCTGCCGCCCGAGCAGGCCGAAGACGAAGCCCGCCATCGTGTGGTAGTCCTCGTCCGGCAGCCCGGCGTGAAAGCGCTCGTTGAAGTCGTCGATCGGGAACGTGCCGTCGATGATCACGGTGTCCTCGTCGACCTGCTCGACGGATTCGTCCGGAAGGTCGAACTCGTCCTCGATGTCGCCGACGATCTCCTCGAGCAGGTCCTCGAGCGTGACGATCCCCTCCATGTCGCCGTACTCGTCGACGACGACCGACATGTGCTGGTTCGCGCGGCGGAACTCGGCGAGCAGCGCGGCGAGGTCCTTCGTCTCCGGGACGATGTGGGCGGGCCGAATGATGTCCTCGACCTTCACCTCGTGCATGCCGCGGTCGCGCATCGCGCGGAAGAGGTCACGGACGTGCAGGATGCCGACGACGTTGTCGAGCGACTCGCGATACACGGGGTAGCGCGTGAACGGCGAGTCCATCACCGCTTCGAGACACTGCTCGGGCGGCAGGTCGATGGACAGCGCGACGACCTCGGGCCGCGGCACCATCACGTCCTTCGCCTCCTTGTCGGCGAAGTCGAAGACCTTGTAGAGCATCTCCTGCTCCTGTTGCTCGATCTCGCCGTGCTCGGTCGACTGGGAGACGAGCATGCGGAGCTCCGCTTCGGAGTGCACCGCGTCCTCGGCGCCCGGCGGCTGCAGTCCGAGCCAGCGCAGCACGAGCTCGGTCGACCGTTGCAGGAACCAGATCAGCGGTCGCATTCCGATGAAGAACGTGCGCACGGGCGCCGCGACGATCAATGCGGTGCCCTCCGAATGCCCGAGCGCGATTCCCTTGGGCACGAGCTCGCCGATCACGACATGGAGGAAGGTCAGGACGAGGTACGCGAGCACGACTGCGAGGAACGTTGCCAGCACGTCGTCGAAGAGATGCGAGAGCGCCTGCTCGCCGATGGCGCCGATGGCCAGCGAGGTGAGCGTGACGCCGAGCTGCATCGCGGCGATGAAGCGCGGCGGATCCGAGGTGATCCGCAGCACGTCGCGCGCCCGGCGATTGCCCTGGTGGTGCAGCTCCACGATCCGGGTGCGCCGCGCGGTGACGAGGCCGTATTCGGCCGCGACGAAGAAGGCGTTCAGCAGGATGAGAACGCCGACTGCGACGAGCTCGAAGAGGATCGTCACGCCCCGACCCCTTGGGCGTTGGTACTAGGCGGGATGTCTTCGTCCAACTAGGAACCAGTATAGGAGACGCGCTGGTCGTCACCGGCGCGTGCAGCCAGACCCTCGCGGACAAGCCGCTCCAGGTGGGAAAGCGTCTCCGCGACGGCGAAGCGCCGTTGCGTCGGGCTCAGCTCGCGGCCGAAGAGCACGAGCGAGATCTCGTACGCCGTGCGCGGCGCCCGGGACAGTGCCGCCGCCGTCTCCTCGAGCCGGCGCCGGTGGTGCTCGATCAGCTCGCGAGCCCGCCCGGCTGCGTCGCGAATCGGCTCGCCGTGACCCGGATAGACGACTCGCGGGGAAAGCTCGACGGTGCGCGCGAGCGAGGCGAGGTAGTCGCCGAGCGGATCGGGCCGGCTCTCCGGGTAGAGCCCGACCGCGGGCGAGATCGTCTGCAGCAGATGGTCGCCGGCGACCAATGCGCCGTCGCGCAGAAAGCCCAGATGCCCGTCCGCGTGACCCGGCAGCTCGACGACCTGCCAGCCGTCGAGCTCGCTCCCTTCGTAGAGCAGCTCGGGATCGAGCGCGTAGCGGATGAAGGGCGCGAAAGCGTGACCCTGCTCGATCAGGTCCTCGGCGAGGGCCGCCGGGACGCCGTGACGGACGAACCAGGTCGCCATCCGCTCGGGCCAGTCGTCGCTTCCCCACACCCGCTCGCACTGGGCGTAGTCGAGCCCGCCCTGGTAGACGGGCGCGCCCGTCGCCTTCGCGGCGGCCTCCGTTCCGCCCACGTGGTCGGGGTGGAAGTGCGTGATCGCGATGCGCTCGATCTCCCCGGCCGGCCAGCGCACCGCCCCGACGCCGAGGCCCGTGTCGAAGAGCGTCCCGTCCGCCAGGTAGCAGTGGACGTGCCGTGGGCCGGTCGGCAGGGACAGCGTCAGCCGCCGGATACCGTCTTCGAGCGGTACGAACACCTGTTCTATACTCCCTGCTTTCGCCATGCGCATCGAGTATCGCGAAGAGCCCTGCAAGTCCGCCCTGAACCAGGTCAAGGGGATGGGCTTCAGGTGGTCGCTCAATCCCTACATGGGCTGCGTCCACCGCTGCACGTTCTGCTACGTCCGTGCGTTCGAGAAGCGCTCGGACCGGCCCTTCGACGACCGCTACGGCACGTCGATCCGCGTGAAGACGAACGTCGCCGAGATGCTGCGGAGGGAGCTGGCGCGACCGTCGTGGGAGCACGAGCACGTCGCGGTCGGTGCGGCGACGGACCCGTACCAGCCGGCCGAGGGGAAGTACAGGCTGACACGCGCGTGTCTCGAGGTCTTCCGAGACGCGGCGAACCCGTTCTCGATCATCACGCGCGGGCCGATGATCGTGCGCGACCTGGACGTCCTCGTCGAGGCGGCACAGCGAGCCGACGTCGCGGTAACGTTCTCGATTCCCACGCTCGACGAGGAGGTGTGGAAGCGCACCGAGCCTTCGACGGCGCACCCGCGGCAGCGGCTGAAGGCGTTGAGGCTGCTCGTCGACGCGGGCGTCAAGGCCGGCGTCGGGATGGCACCGATCCTGCCCGGGATCTCGGACCGTCCCGAGCAGCTGGCCGAGGTCGTCCGGGCGGCGCGCGAGGCGGGGGCCACGGGCATCTGGGCGAATCTCCTCTTCCTCCGCCCGGGAACCCGCGAGCACTTCCTCGAGCGTCTCGCGGAGGACTGGCCCGAGCAGCTGCCGCTCTACGAGCGCCTCTACGGGCAGCGCCGGGCGTATCTGGGAGCCGAGGAGCGGAATCCGATCCGCCACGAGGTCGCGCGGCTGGCGCGGGAGCACGGCATCCGGGACCGGCGTACTCGGCGGCTCGCCCCGCCGCCGGAACCCGAGCAGTTATCACTAGCCGTGTAGGCGAATATCATCCTGGGCCGGGTGTCTACCCCCTCCCCTTCCGAGATCACCTGCCTGATCGTCGACGACCACGAGGTCGTGCGCGAAGGGCTGCGGCTCTCGCTCTCGCGGGCGCCGCACATCCGCGTCATCGGAGAGGCCTCGGACGGGCTGAGCGCCGTGGCGCTCGCGGAACGGCGCCGTCCGAACGTCGTGATCATGGACGTGCGCATGCCCGGCATGGACGGGCTCGAGGCGACGAAGATCCTGACGGAGCGGGTGCCCGAGTCTGCGGTCTTGATCTTCACGGCGTACAGCGAGCGCTCCCTGCTCGGCCGCGGCCTCGAGTCGGGGGCGAAGGGCTACATCCTCAAGGAGGCGCCCCATCAGACGCTGCTGCGCGCGATCGAGAAGGTCGCCGGCGGCGAGGGCTACGTCGACCCTGCCCTGATGCCCGCGTTCCTGACCGGCAAGGACAAGGACGAGATGCTGACCGGCCGCGAGCGGGAGATCCTGCAGCTGCTGGCCGACGGCATGTCGAACCAGGACGTCGCCGCGAAGCTCTTCATCAGCCAGGAGACGGTGAAGAGCCACGTGCGCCATATTCTCGCCAAGCTGGAAGCCGATACGCGCACGCAAGCGGTTGCGATTGCGCTTCGCGAAGCGATCATCGACTAGAGCGGGGTCGCTCGTCGGGGCCTTTGCGGCCGCGGCCGTGCTGGTCGTGGTGGCGCTGGCGCTGGGCAGCCATCCGCTGACGCTCGCGGCGCTCGCGATCTCGATCGCGTTCGCCGGCGTCGCGGCGGCGTACCTCATCGTCACCGAGCGGCGGCGGCACGAGGCCGCCGAGCGCGCGCTGACGAGCGAGGCGCGCTTCCTCGAGTCGCTGATCGAGACGATGGGGTCGATCGCCGGGGGCGGCGATGTGCTGGAGCGAACGCGTCAGGAGGCGGAGCGCCTGTTCGACGCGCGCGCGAGGCTGCTCTCACCCGGCGAGCGGCCGGAGGCCGCTCCCGCGGAGAATGCGATCGTCATCCCGTTGAAGGCCCGCGAGGGAGAGATCGGTGCGTTACGGCTGACGCGAAGAGCGCCGTTCGACCGCGAGGAAGTGGTGCGCGCGACGGTCCTCGCGGACTTCGCGGCGCGCGAACACGACAACGCAAAGCTCCTGGCCGATGCGCGCATCCGCGAGACCGAGCGCTCGCGGCTCTCCGACCAGTTGATCACCGCCGAGCAGGACGAGCGCCGGCGGCTCGCGAACGAGCTGCACGACGGCGCCGTCCAGGCGCTCTCCGGCGTGGCGCTCCTGCTCGACGCAGGGCTCAACTCGATCGACGAGGGGCGAAGCACCGAGGCGCAGGAGATCATCGGTCGCGCGCTCCAACGACACCGGGCCACGATCGGCCAGCTCCGCAATCTCTCCTTCAACCTCGAGCCGGTCGTCCTCCGCGACCAGGGGTTCGGCCCGGCGGTGCGGGCGTTGACGGACCAGATCGCGCTCGCGCACCGCGTGCGTGTGGAAGTGGACGTCGACGCTGCGGAACAGCTGGCGGAGAAGACGCAGGCGGCGGTCTACCAGATCATCCGCGAGGCGCTCGACCAGGCCGTTCGACGCGGCCCGCAGAGCCTCACCGTGACCATGCGGCAGACCGAGGACGGTGGTCTCGAGACCACCGTCGCCGACGACGCGCCAGGAGAGCGGCGCCGCCGCAGCCTCGAGGAGCTCGCCGAGCGCGCCCGCACGCTCAACGGCGTCCTGACCGTGGATCACGGCGAGCAGGGCGGCACCACCGTGCGCCTCGTCCTGCCGCCCTACGTGACGTCGCGTTAGGCCACGTCCGGCGCCTGGCGCCCTGACGTGTCCGGGTAGGATGCGCCGCCGATGGCCGAGAACGGGAAGCACCTGCTCTTCATCTGGAAGCCGAGCGGCTACGAGCTGCGCGAGGCCGACGGTGAGATGCCGACGGTGGGCGCCGAGGTCGAAGCCGACGACGGGAAACTCCGGGTCACGAAGATCGCACCGTCGCCGCTGCCGAACGACCCCCGGCCGTGCGCGTACCTACAAGCGGTCTAGCGCGCTCTCCGCAGCGATGCGGCCGAAGACGAGCGCCGCAGCGATACCGCTGGCGTAGCCGCCGGTCGAGATGCCGCCCACGTCGGCTCCCGCGGCGAACAAGCTGTCCGTTCCCAGCACGCGCGCACGTTGGTCGACGCGGAGACCGCCGATCGTGTGGGTGATTCCCGGCGCCACTCGCACCGCAACGCGTGCGCCCGGCGGCGCCGGGAACGGCAGCTCCGCGGGATCCACCTGCGTCGGCGCGAGCGCGACGCGACTCGCGACGTCGGGATCCTCCAGCGCCCTGTCGTCGAGCACGTAGTACGCACGGGCTCCCGGCTGCTGCGCCGTGGCCTGCACGAGGTCGTTCTCCGACCAGGAGACCTCGCCCTCGAAGAACTCTTCGCCCTGCTCGTTGTAGACGCGCGCGACGCGGCCGTACAGCTGGGCGAGCGGAACGAACTGCTGCTCCGAGAAGCCGGCGTCGGGCATGTTGCGGCCGTAGAACTCGTCCATCCCGCTCGACAGCTCGGCGCCGAGACCGAGTGCACAGCGCAACCCGTCGCCGCTGCTCCACTGATTCGCGCGCAGCCGCAGGGTCCCTTGTGGGTGGATGTGCTCGGCGACGAGCTCCGCACTGCCCTGGAAGCCGCCCGTCGCGAGGATCACCGGCTCCGGCGTCGTCTCGCCGAGGCGGACGTCTCCTGCCATGCGGACGAGCGTGTCGGTCAGGCCTCGCGGATCGAAGCGCTTGCCGACGGTGCGCGGATTGCCGGTGTCGTGCGCGACGACCGGCGCGCCGAGCGACTCGAGCCAGGCGATCGCGGCGTCGAGCTGCTCCCAGACGACGCGCTGCAACGCCTCGTCGCCGCCCGCACACTCGGCACGAAAGTCGTCCCACTCGCGGAAGCGCCAGATGACGCAGCTCGAGACCAGCATCGAGCCGCCGGGCCGCGTTCCCTTCTCATACACGACGGGTGCCGCGCCGAGCTCCCGTGCGCGCACGGCCGCCGCGAGTCCGGCCATGCCGCCGCCGGCGACTCTCAGGTCAGCGCGAATTCCGGCTTGTGCTCGACGTACTCGATCCGAACCCGCTCCGGCCCCCAGACGAACACTGCACGTGTGTTCGCAGCGTCGACGACGTTCTCGATGACGCCCATGTCCTCCGCCTCCGCGATGTGCTCGTCAACGGAGTCGACGAGGACTGCGAGATGGTTGAGCAACGGGTTGGCCGGGTCGCCCGGATCGCCAGGATGGAACTCGACGAACGCACCGCCGACCGTCACGCGAGGATGACCGTCGGGCGTCGGCGTCGCCGGATCGAACCCGTACCGCAGGTACTCCTCCGCCGTCCGCGGAGGATCCGCCGAGTAGAGAGCGACGTGATCGAGGTCGTAGTTCACGTCGGACGGCGCCTCGACGAGGCGCACACGGACGTTCTGCCCGAGATCCGTCTCGACCTCTGCATCCCGCGGCAGCGAGGCGACGCGCAGGGCGACGTGCTTGAACGCTCCCTGCTCGCGCGGCGGGTCCGCGTCGAAGAGCGTGAGCTTGCCGCGGCGGGCGTCCGCGCCGACGAGGGTGAAGTTGTCCTGCCGGTCGATGACGTGCATGCCGAAGCGGCTCGTCAACTGGTCGCCGATCGACTGGCGGTCGGCGAGCCAGAAGGCGACGTGATCCAGGGTCTTGGGGTTCACGCCGCCAGCGTACCTATCCAGTCTCGCCCTACGAGTCAGCGCTTCCGCGCGTCGACGGCTCGCTGCAACTGCTGCTTGTTCATCTGAGAGCGCCCCGGCACCTTGAGGCGCTTCGCCTCGTTGTAGAGCTGCTCCTTCGTCCGGCCCTTTTGCCGGCGAGTCCCCGAGCGGAGCCCGCCGCGCCGGCTCGACGACATGTCACGCGTCGAGGTGCGCGACGTCTGTCCCTTGGTCTCGCCGGAGCGGGCACGCTCCTTGTTGACCGTGCGCGCGGCGATCTCCTTGGCACGCTTGGTCGAGCGGCCCTGCTTGCGCTCGGACTCCTTGATGTGCTCGTACTGACGTTCCCGCTTGTTGCTCCACGCGCTCTGAGGCATCGTCAACCTCCTACTCGACTACACGGAGGTCGTACCCGATCTCCCTGCGGTTACTCCAGGGGTGGGTTCTGGACGTTGTGCTCTTCGGCATACGTGTTCGTGAGCTCGTTCACGACGTCGATGCCCTTGCCGTAGGCGTAGTTGATCTCGACGAAGGGCTGCCACTTGTCCGGGAGCGCGTCCTCCGGGAAGATCGCCTCGACCGGACACTCCGGTTCGCATGCGCCGCAGTCAATACATTCCTCCGGGTCGATCACGAGGATGCGGTCGGCTTCGTGGATGCAGTCGACCGGGCAGACGTCGACGCACGACTTGTCTTTGATGTCGATGCAGGGCTCGGCGATGATGTACGTCACGGCCGGTCTACTCTACTCAGGCCGTCAGCTCCTCGACGATCTGAGCCGCGCGCTCGGAGAGCGCGTTCTTGACGAGCACCTGGTCGAAGCCGGCCTCGTGCGCGCGCCTCAGGCCGGCGGTGTCCGTGTGCCCCCCGAAGCCGAGAATTGGTATCTCCGGATACGAGTCGGCGACGTCCATCGGATCGACGCGGCTGATGTCGGCGATCACGAGGTCGGGCCAGTCGGCGCTGTCGGTCGTGACGAAGTGATGCGCAGGCAGCAGAGCTTCGAGCTTGCCTCGAAAGTAGACATCGACCCCACAGAGCAGGATCGTCGCCACGTCAGGAGCCTAGCGCGGTTCGGCGTGTCTGCTCAAGGCCCTGCTAGGGTCGCCCGGCGTGGAGGCTGGATTCGTCACCGTCGCCCGCGTCGAGGACGTCCCACCCGGAACGGTCCGCACCGTGACGGCGGGCGACGAGGAGATCGCGCTGGCCCACTGCGACGGCGGGTTCTACGCCGTCCAGCAGCATTGCCTGCACCTGCAGGGGCCCCTCGGCGAGGGGAAACTCGAGGGCTGCGTCCTCACCTGCCCGTGGCATGGGTGGCAGTACGACGTCCGCACGGGCAGGAACGAGTTCGACCTCGCGATCCAGCTTCGCACCTACGACGTCCAGGTCGAAGACGGAGACATTCGAATCCGCGTCCAAAGCAACGGCACGAGAGGTTGAGCATTGGTCGAACCTCGAGCCGGGTCAGCACGGCCGCCCGGGCAACGCCCTGACGACGGCCTCACGACCGGCGTCGAGCTGATTCGTGCCGGCGAGTACTTCGCCGCGCACGAGGCGCTCGAGGACGCGTGGCGAGCTGCGCCCGTGGACGAGCGGGACTTCTTTCAAGGGCTCGTCCACGTCGCCGTCGCCTGGTACCAGGCCGGACGCGGCCGCCGGATCGGGACCGACCGGCAGCTCGACAAGGCGATCCGCCGGCTGGAGCCGTTCGCTCCGTCGCACCGCGGCATCGCGCTCGAACCACTTCTCGTGCAGTTGCACGAGCTGCGCGCGCAGGGGTCGCTCGATCTACCGGCGCCGCAGCTCTAGAGAGTGCCGAGGCCGACCGCGTCGAGCAGTCGGTTCAGCGCGACGCGAAGCCACCAGTCGCGATGGAAGAACAGGAGCAGGCCAAGCGCCACCAGGAGCGTGCCGCTGACCCGCTGAATCGCGACGTAATGATCGCGCAGCCAGCGGAACACGCTCATCGCCCGCGCGAACGCGATCCCGACGAGCAGGAACGCAACCCCGAGCCCCGCCGAGTAGGCGACGAGCAGGAGCGACCCCCGCACTACGGTGCGCGAGTCCGCGGCGAGAACGAGGATGCCCGCGAGAACGGTTCCGATGCACGGCGCGGCACAGACGGCGAACGCGCCGCCGAGCAGGACGCTCGAGCCGTGCCGCCGGGCGCCGGTCAGCAATCCCGGCGCGACGACGCGCTCAGGCCAGGGCAGCAGTCCCATGAACGCCAGTCCCAGGACGACGAGCACGAAGCCCGCGATCTCGAGCTGCCGGTCGGAGCTGACGAGCCCGCCGATCGCAGCCGCAGCGGCACCGAGCACGACGAAGACGACGGTGAAGCCGAAGATGAACGGCAGGCTCGCGAGCACGACGCGGCGCGCGGCACGAGACTCGCCGAGCCGGGCCGGATCGACGGCCGACACCGCCGACAGGTAACCGGGCACGAGCGGCAGCACACACGGTGTGACGACAGACAGGAGTCCCGCCGCAAACGCGACGGGAATCTTCGCGATCAGGTGTCCCATCGCGCGAGCTCGTCGTCGAGCCGGCGCTCGAGCGCCGGATCCAGGTGCGGCGGCTCGGCCTCGCGCTCACGCGTGTGTGACCAGCGCCACACTCCCGCAGCCAGGAGCGCCGCGGCGGCCGCGATGCCCCCGAGCGGCACCCACCACGCGAGGAGCCCGAAGCCCTTCCGCTTCGGCGCGGCAAGGATCGCGTCGCCGTATTCCGCGACGAGCTTGTCCTTGATCTCGCTCTTGCTGTCGCCGGCCGCGATGCGCGAAGCGATCACCCGCTTGATCTGCTGTGCCGCCGGCGAGTTGGATTGGTCCAACGTCGTCCCGCAGACCGGGCACATGACCTCGCCCTCGAGCTCAGCGAGCGTCGGGTGCCGGTCGCTCGCACGCGCAACGGGAACGAGCAACAGCGCCGCGGCCGCGGCGAGCGCGAGGCGTTTCACGAGGCTGCGATCTGCCGCAGGTAACGCGGCAGATCCTCCTCCACGATCAGCTCACCGACCACCTTGCCGCTGCGCGCGACGAAGAAGATGCGCGGAATCGGCAGACCTCCCCACTTCGTCAGCACGCTGCCGCTGCCGTCGTGCACGCTGGGGTAGGTGATGCCGTGCTCGCGCTGCCACGCGCGCGCGTCCCCCGAGAAGTCCTTCGTGTCGACCCCGATGAACGCGATCTTGTCGCCGTACTGCCTGCGTGCAGCCTCGAGCCGCTTCGACTCGTGGATGCACGGCACACACCACGAGGCCCAGAAGTCGAGCACGATGGGCTTCTTGCCGCGCAGTGCCGCCAGGTCGATGCGTCCGCGGCCGTCGAGCCGGCGGAGGTCGAACGCGGGTGCGGTCGGCTTTTCCCCGTCCTTCAGCGCCTGTGACACCCCCTTGGTGCTGTCGTTCGCAACGCGCCACACCAGCAGGGCGAGCAGGCCGACGACCAGAACGACCGCCAGCGCCTGTGCCGTGAGCCGAGCTGTTCGCGTCATCAGGCCGCGACGATGAAGACCGTCGTACCGATCTCGACGTGGTTGAACAGCCACTCCGCCTGCGAGATGTGCATGCGAATGCAGCCGTGCGAGACCGAGTAGCCGATCGAAGCGTCGGAAGGCGTACCGTGGATGCCGACCCCGGGTGCGGAGAGACCCATCCACCTCGTGCCGAGCGGGTTGTCGGGACCGGGCGGGATCGGGTCCTGCCCGTTCGCCCACGGCGACTCGGGCGGATACCACCACGGGTTCTTCCACTTGACGACGATCCGGAAGCGGCCGAGCGGCGTCGGATACTGGCTCTGCCCGGTCGCGACCAGGAACAGGCGACGGTAGTGCATGCCCTCGTAGAGGAACAGCTTGTTGGACTTCCGTCGGATGACGATGACCGGCCCGAACGTCTTCCGCGTCACCTTCGGCCGCACCGTCTTCACGTCGAGCTGGATGCCGATGCGCGTGCCGTCGGCAAGAGCCGTGGCGATCTCGCGCACTGCCGCGCGCTGGTCGAGCTTGCGTCCCGCACGTTCTTTCGAGAGCCAGGGTCGCAGATTGCGCAGCGAGAGCCTCGCGTCGGCGGCAGCCCGGTCGTAGCGGCGCGCGAGGGTCTTGACGAAATCCGCGATCCCGCCGGGCACGACGGCAACGCCGAGCGGGACGGCACTCCCCGGCTCGGCGGCCAGAGCCCGCTCGAGCGCCTTGTCGACGACCGGCGTCGCCTTGAGCACGTCCGGCGTGACCAGCACGCGCGTCGAGCCGACCAGGAGCTCGAGCGGCGCGGCGAACGACTCCTGGAGCACGGTCGTCGCCGCGTCAGGAGTGAGGCCGCCGACCTGGACTCCGCCGATCGTCACTCCGAGGGGGATGGTCGTGGCCGCCGGATCCGGATCGGCGGCGGCGGGTGCGGACGCGAGCACACCGCCGAGCAGGAGCCCGGCGACGACGGAGAGGAGCAGCGAGACGCGTCTCACGCTTCGAACATCGTAAAGATCCGGGGATCGTTCGTGATAATTCCGTCGGCCCCGTCGCGAAGGAGACGTTCGGCGAGCCGCGGGTCGTCGACCGTCCAGACGTAGACCGCAGCCTCCAGCTCGTGGGCACGGTCGATCGCGGCGCGCGAGGCGACCGAGTAGTGGAGGGTCGCGGCGACCGCCTGAGCCCGGGCGAGCAACACCGGCAGGCGGCGCGGCAGCGACGCGCCGAGCGAGGCCAGCGCCCCACGCACGACCGGCGCGAGCGGGCCGCGCTTGGAGATGCCGAAGCGGTCGCGCGGCAGGGTGTACGACCGCGGCAGGTCAGGCGCGAGCTGCGCCAGCCGGCGCAGCGACGCCGCGTCGAAGCTGCTGACCCACGACCGGTCGGCGACCCCGTGCCGGCGCACGGCCTCGGCGACTCCCGCCTCGATCCCCCGTCGCTTTACGTCGATCTGCAGACCGATGCCGGGCAGGCGCTCCGCGCAGAACGCGAGCGCCTCGTCAAGCGTCGGCAGCTCCGGCGCCACGCGCCGCAGGCCGTCGAGGTCCCGGTGTCGCACCCGGCCGCGCCCGGCACCGTGGCTCACCTCGCGGAGATCGTTGGAGTGCGCGAGCACGAGCGTGCCGTCGACGAGGTCGAGCACGTCGAACTCCAGCATGTCGCAGCCGAGCTCGACCGCCAGCTCGAGCGCCCGCAACGTGTTCTCCGGTGCGAGGGCGGACGCACCGCGATGACCGACGCGCGCGAAGCGACCGGGCGGCCGTCGCAGCTGGATCAAGTCGTCGTTCGCTTGACGACGACGACGGCGCAGTCGTCGGCGAGGTCGCCACGCGCGAACGCGCGGCAGTCGTCCAGCACGGCCTGCGCGAGCTCGGCCGCCGGCAGGTCCTGCCGCTCCACGAGAACCCGGTCGAGCCGCTCGACCCCGTAGAGCTCGCCGTCACGCCGCGCCTCGAGCACGCCGTCCGTGTAGAGCACCACCGCGCCGCCGGGCTCCAGCGCGGCGCGGACCTCCTCGTACTCCTCTCCGGGCTCGATCCCGAGCACGAGTCCGCGCACCTCCAACGCCGTCACCGTGCCACCGGCACTCACGAGCCGCGGCGGGGGATGACCGGCGCCGGCGGCGGCGACAACGCCCTGGATCCCGTCGATGACGAGGTAAACCATCGTGATGAACTTCCCGGCAGCGATCTCTCCGACGATGACGGCGTTCGCGGACTGGAGGAAGTCGCCCGGCTCCGGGTGCTCGCGCGCGAGCGAGCGGAAGGTGAACTTCGCCATCGCCATGTCGGCGGCCGCCTCGATGCCGTGGCCGGTGACGTCACCGAGCGCGACCGCCAGTCTCCCGTCCGGAAGCTCCATGAAGTCGTAGACGTCGCCGCCGACCTCGACCCGTGCGGACGACTCGTAGGCGTCGCCGAGCTCGAGCCCCTGCAGCTCCGGCACGGAGTGCGGCAACAGCGACCGTTGCATCGTGTCGGAGAACTGCTTCTGCTGCTGGTAGAGCCGTGCGTTGTCGATGGCGAGCGCCGCCTGTCCCGCGATCGCCTTCGCCTGCTCGAGCGTCTCGTCCGTCACCGGCGCGCCGGGCTGGATCGACAGAATCGTCAACGACGCGACAACCTCTGCCGTTGTCGCGATCGGCACGACACCGCCGGTCCAGCCTCGACGGAGGAACGGCAGGAGCGCAGTCGCACCGCCGCCGACCTCCTCCACCGTCGCCTCAGTGAGCCCAATGGAGTCGCCCAGCCGGAAGAGCCGCTGGATCGGATGAGCGCCGAAGGGCAGCGGCCGGTAGAGGATCGAGCGGGCGGCCTCCTCGAGCCTCGGCTCGGCGACGCTCATCGCTCTCGGCACCAGCAGCTCTCTGCGATCGTCCGGCATCAGGATCAGCGCCGCGTCCACGCCGAGCACGTCGACGACCGTCGAAGCGACTGCCGCGAGCGTCGCCTCGAGCGAAAGGCTCTGTGCAAACGACCGTGAGATCTCGTACAGCGCGCGGACACGCTTCGACGCTTCGCGTTCGGCGTCGAGCGCGCGCTCGCGCTCGGCCCCGAGCCGCTTCGCCTGCTCGTGCAGCTGGGCGTTTTGGACCGCAACGGCGAGCTGGGACGCGAGCGCAGAGAGGAGCGCCGACTCGTTGTCCGTCAGGACGCGCCCCGGCTGCGGGAAGACGCCGAGGAGGCCGACGACGTCGTCGTGGGCGAGCAGTGGGACGGCGATCGCCGCCTCGATCCCGGCCTCTGCCGCTGCGTCGCCCACGGCGGCCAGCCGCGAATCGGAGCCGATGTTCTGGACGATGAGCATCCCGCGCGAGCGGAACGGGCCAAGGGCCAGCTCGAGCAGCTGCTCGGCGACGCCGACGTGGGGGCCGGCCAGGCCGAGCCCGGCAGCCGCGTAGAGCTTCCCTTCTTCCCGCAGGTAGACGGCCAGCCGGTCCGCGTCCAGGAGCTCGGCGATCCGCTCCACGGCCGTCTCGAGCGTATGCGCGAGCGAGAGCTGCGAGATCGCCTGTGCCACGACCCCGAGCAGGGCTCGCGTCCGTTCGAGCTCGCCTGCGACGCTGCGCGACTGGATGCTCGCGCGCAAGGCGTGCGCGGCGCGGACGCCGAACGTCGCCAGCGTCGCGAGATCGACGTCCCCGGGCTCGCTCTCCGGCCCGAAGAGAAGCTGGAGGGCTCCGATCGGCGGCTGGCCGAGCTGTAGCGTCACCGACTGCGTCGCGTCCCCCGGCAGGCCGGGCACGCGCTCGACCGCCACGGGCTGGTGGCCGACGAGCGCCCGCTCAGCCGCTTCGCGCGCAACGCGAAGGGTGTGCTCGGGCGGAGCGCCCTCGAAGGCGGCGACGACCTCGAGCCTCCGGTCAGGCGCGCGCTGCCAGAGCAGTCCGGCGAGGGCCCGCGTCGCCTCCGCCGCGAAGCGCGTGACCTCCTCGCCGGTCCGGGAGCCGTCCGCCCCCGCCGCCAGCGCCTCCCCGGCAAGGCTCAGGACGGCTTCCGCATCGACTTCGCGGGCGGCGGCCTCGAGCCCGAATGCACGAATCACGAGCGAGGCCTGCGCCGCGGCGAGCCGCGCTAGCCGCCGCTCTTCCTCGGTGAAGGGCGAGTGCGCCCGCATCAGCTCGAGGCTTCCCCGCAGGAGACCGTCGACCCTGACCGGGATCAGCGTCGCGACACCGGCGCTGACCCGCTCGGCGGCCCGCCGCACCGGCTCGGGAAGCTCGGCAGGGTCGGAGACCTCGTGGTCCGGCACGTCCGCGAGCGGCAGCCTCGACCCCTCCAGCTCTGCTGCGACCGCCGGCGAGTTCGTGGCGACCGCGCATGCCTTCAGCGTCCGGCCGGCGTCGTCCGCGACGCGCGCCAGGACGACCTCGGCCGCGGCCGCCCGGCGGGCAGCCTCCGCCACCACCTGCATCGCCTCGGAGAGATTGCCGGCGAGGCCGACGGCGACGCCGGCCTCGGCGAGCGCATCGAGCCCGCTCTCCGCGCGCCGCGTCCCCCGGTTTTCTGGACGAACTGCCATCCCGACCCGCAGGAAGTATCCCGTCTGGCACTGAAAGCCGCCAGGGGCGGCACTAGACTCCCGGCATGGCTCAGCCAGCCCGCCGAGTCGGCGTGCCCCCCGAGGACCCACCCGTCGACCCGGAGGCGATCGACCGTGCCTACCACTATCACCGGGCCCGCCGAAACGCGCGGCTGCGGCGCCAGCGGGAGAAGGCGCGCGCGCGCCTTCGCTTCATCGTGACGTTCGCGCTGCTCGCGGGACTCGCGCTCTTCCTACTCCTCACCATCTGGAACGAAGTTCAAAGGGTGTTCGGGCTCTAGGAGGGTTGGCGCCCGTTGCGCCGGGCCCTCCTAGTTCGGCGTCAGATCCTTCGAGAAGGGGCTCCAGGCCGTCTGCTCCCAGCTGCGCCCGCCGCACATTGGGCAGAGAGGCAGCGCACGGACGATCATCACGCCGTATCCGCACTCGGAGCAGTGGAACTCACCTTTCGCCTGCTGCCCGGCGGGAAAGAACTCGACGTACCCGTCGGCTGCCGGCTGCGACCTACTGCTACCCAAGTCCCGCATGTCCAGACCCCCTTAGAGTAGTCCTGACGAGGGAATTCTACGCCCCCGGCCTCAACCGGAAAGACGTGCAAACACCAGAGCCCCATCCCCCTCCCGCGCCCGCAGAGGACGACTGGCTGGCCCCCCGGCCGCGGCCTGCGCGGAGCTTCGAGGACCTGTCCGGGCTCGGCCAGCGGCTCACCTGGGTCGCCGCCCTCGTCCTCTGCATCTCGGCCTTCACCGACTGGTACGTCGGCTCGGGGCCCGGCCCCACGACGAGCGTGATCGGCTGGCACACCGGGGCGCTCGGAAAGCTCGTGTTCTTCATCGGCCTCGCCGTGCTCGCGCTCGTCGCCCTCCGCGAGGCGGGGATCGAGCTGCCGGCCACCATCCCCGAGAGCCTGATCGTGATCGCACTCGGCGCGCTCGCGACGGTCTTCGTGCTGATCCGGTTGATCAGCGTGCCGGACGAGTTCTTCGGCTGGCGCGGACGCGGCATCGGGATCTTCATTGCCCTGATCGCGTCGCTGCTGGTGATCGCTGCCGGACTCTTACGAGCAGGCGAAGAGCTGTAGCGACGAGCACGCCGAGCAGCGCCCCGCCGACGACGTCGAGCGGGTAGTGCACGCCGACGTAGACGCGCGAGAAGGCGACCGCAGCGGCCAGCAGATAGAGGAACGGCGCGAGGCGCGGGAACGAGAAGACGAGGATGGTCGCGGCGGCGAAGCTCGTCGCTGCGTGTCCCGACGGGAACGAGGCGTCGTGTGGCACGGGCACAAGCGTCTTCGGCTCGCTGTAGCGGAGCGGCGGGCGCTGACGATCGACGAGCGCTTTCATCCCCATCGCCGACCAGTCGGCGAGCGCCACTGCGATCACCGTCAGCCCGAACACGCCCCAGCGGCGGTACAGGGCGCAGAGCACCAACGCCAGCACGATCCAGAGCAGCCCGAGGCGGCCGGCGTACGACAGAGCCTCGAAGACCGGATCGAGCCAGCCCGCGCGATGGTGGACGACCCAGCGCTCGAGGTGGCGGTCGGCGGCGATCAGGCCGGGACGATCTGCTTCGTCTGGTCGATCAGCGCGCGCAGGTCGAACGGCTTGCCGACGAATCCCTGCGCACCGCGACGCACAGCCTCGTGGCCCACGTCGAGCTGGCCGCTGAACATGACGACGGGAATCGAGCCGACGCCGTGGCTCTCCTGGACCCGGCGGAGCATCTCCCAGCCGTCGACCTGCGGCATCATCACGTCGAGGAGGATCAGGTCGGGGGCCTCGTCCTCGAGTGCGGCGAGACCGTCTTCCGCGTTGCCCGCCTCGCGCACGGTGTAGCCCTCCATCTCGAGGTTGATGCGCACCACTTCCCGGACCTGCGGGTCGTCGTCGACGAGCAGGACGAGCGGGCCGCGCGCAGGTTTCCCCGGCCCGGAGCGCTCGAGGAACGCTTCCAGGTCGGCCCGCTTGTACCGCCGGTGACCGCCGGGTGTGTAGAAGGCCGGGACGCGCCCGAGATCGGACCACTTCCGGATCGTGCTCTGCGCGACCCCGAGGAACTTCGCCGCCTGGCCCAGGGTCAACCAGTCGTTCTCGCCGGCGGCTGCGCGCCGCGATCCGGGGTCATTGGTGGCCACCCCGCGAATCTACCCAAAGGTGCGCGTAGCTAACACGGCAGCTCAGGGAGTTATGGTCGAACCTGGGTTCCCGGCGGTGGGGACCGGGATCGTCCGCTCGTAGGTCAGCGTCCGGTTCGGCTTCGGATTGTCGTGAAGCGCCTGCCCCAGCGCCACGCCCAGGGCGAAGACGAGGACGACGAGCAGAACCCTGATGCCCCACCGGGTCACCTCCTGGCGCCGGCGGCGCCGCCGGCGCTCCGTCCGTTCTACGGGGCTGAGCGCCGTCACGGGACGTAGTCGACGGCGCCGCGCTGGTACAGGTGGAAGGCGGCGTCTTCGACGAGAGCCAGGTTCCGGGGCCAGCCCGGCGTGGCCGCGTGCTCCGAGACGGCGTTCCGCGCCCAGTCGTCGGCCCGCTCGTACACCGCGGCGAGCTCCTGGAGCGTGAACGTCTGGCCGATCCGTTTCCGCAACTCTCCCGTCACCACTTCCAGCTGCGCGCTCAGCCGGTCGGCCGCGACCGGGTCACGGGACGCGGCCTCGAAGCGGCGGTAGCCGTCCTTCCACTCTCGCCTGACCGCCTCCAGCACCGAAGCCACGGGCGCAGAAGGTATCCGTTAGCGACCGGAGCAAACAGCCGGCCAGGGCGGGTCGAGCTCCGCGAGGATGCGCTCGCCGAGCAGATAGCCCGGCCGGGCCAGGGCGAAGGCGACGTGCGCGTGGAGGCATTTGAGGCTGCCCGCACCGATGCGTGCGCCGCCGACACCGAGGTCGAGCTCGGGGCGCAGCGCGCGCTGCTCCTCGTGCGCGCGGGCCAGGCTCGCGGCCAGCTGCGGGTCCTCGGCGGCGGCGCGGGTCCAGCGTTCGACTCCGCCGGCCGCCTCGAGGCGCGACACGGCCGCGACGAGATCAGGACATGTCAGCCAGAACGTCGTCGGGAACGGCTCGCCGCTCTCGTCGTGGGCGTGCTGCTCGGTCACCGTAGGATGACCCGAGGGACAGCGGACGACGACGCGCCGGAATGCCCGAGGCGGTCTCCCTAGCTGGCGCTCGACGACGGCACGATCACTTTCCATCCCCGCCGATCGTAGTGTGCGCCTTCCGCCACGCCTGGATCCCTTTGACGATGAAGAGGTGCTCGCCCGGCCGGATGTAGCCGAGGCGCCGCGCTTCGCGAGCAAGCGCGTCGGTGCTGGCGGAGAACTGGAGCCGCTGCCGCAGCTCGCGCTTCTCGGCGACGAGACGGTTCACCTCCGCGCGCCGGGTCGAGAGCTCGTGGCGGGTCTCGAGCCAGGTACGCAGCGGGTGATAGTAGGCATAGCCGATCAGGCCGATCAGGCCGACCGCGAGCCAGCGCCGTACGATCGTGCCCGCGGGAGGACGGCGAGATGTGCGCGCGGCCATGTGCGCCGCATTTTCGGCAGCACCCGCCCGTGTTCCTCTACAACACGTCCACCTTGATCACGTTGGTCGAGCCGGGGATGTTGACCGCAGTCCCCGCCGTGATCACGACCGTGTCGCCGGTCTCGACGAGCCCCGCATCTCTCGATGCCTCGAGGGAGCGGTTCCACAGGTCCTCGACGTCGCGGCACTCGGGAATCAAGATCGGCGTCACGCCCCACTCGATCGCCATCTGGTGGATCGACCAATCCTTGTGCGTCAGCGCGACGATCGGCCGGCGGGGACGCAGGCGCGCGACGGCCGACGCGGTCCGGCCGGTGAATGTCGGGACGAGGATCGCCTTCGCGCCGAGCGCCTCGGCGAGGTCGCACGCGGCATTCGACATCGCGTTGCCGATCGTCGGGTCCTCGGTCGCCTCGGGAATCTGATGCCGGTAGCCGAGGCTCGGCTCGACAGCGCGCGCGATGCGGTCCATCGTCTGCACCGCCTGCACGGGATACTCGCCCATCGCGGTCTCGCCGGAGAGCATCACGGCGGACGTGCCGTCGAGGATGGCGTTCGCGACGTCGCTCGCCTCGGCGCGCGTCGGCTCGGGATGGTGGATCATGGACTCGAGCATCTGCGTCGCGGTGATCACCGGCTTTCCGCGCTCGAGCGCCTTCTGGATGATTCGCTTCTGCACGAGCGGCACGAGCGCAGGGCCGATCTCAACGCCGAGGTCGCCGCGCGCGACCATCACGGCATCGGACTCGGCGAGGATGTCCTCGAGCGCGTCGACGGCCTCGGCCTTCTCGATCTTCGCGATCACGTGCGTCGTCGTCTTCTCCTGCTCGAGCAGCGCCTTGAGGTCGCGCACGTCTGCGGCCGAGCGGACGAACGAGAGCGCGATGAAGTCGCAGCCGAGCTCGAGCGCGAACTGGAGGTCATCGAGGTCCTTCCTCGTCAGCGACGGGATCGGGATCGGGACGCCCGGAAGGTTCACCCCTTTGTTCGACGTCACCCTCCCGCCGACGACGATGCCGCACCGGGCGCGGCCCGCCTCGACCTGCTCGACACGGAGCCGGATCATGCCGTCGTCGATGAGCACCTCGTGCCCCGGGCGCAGCACCTCGCCGATCGCCGCGGGCGCGATCGGCAGCTCGCCGTTCCGTGCCCCGTCCCCGCCCACGACGACGGTCACCTCGCCGCCCTGCGGCAGGTCGAGCGGCTGCTCGAGTCCGCCCACGCGGAACTTCGGACCCTGCAGGTCTCCGATCAGCGCGATCGGCCGGTCGACCTTCTTCTCGACGTCGCGGACGAGCTTCGCCCGCGCAGCGTGGTCGTCGTGGGTGCCGTGCGAGAGGTTCAGCCGCGCCGCGTCGATGCCGGCGTCGGCGAGCTCCCGCACCGTCTCGGGGCTCGAAGAGGCAGGGCCGATCGTCGCGACGATCTTCGTCCGGCGCGGCGAGATGGTGGCCATGGACTCAGGGTAGCGCCGTCGTCCGTCAGCGCTGCGCGCGCGGAAACGCCTCCCAGCCCGGATAGACCGCCGCGGCCCCGAGCTCTTCCTCGATCCGGAGCAGCTGGTTGTACTTCGCCACGCGATCGGTGCGGGACGGTGCGCCGGTCTTGATCTGGCCGGCACCGGTCGCAACGACGAGATCCGAGATGGTCGTGTCCTCGGTCTCGCCCGAGCGGTGCGAGATGACGACGCCGTAGCCGTTCGACTGGGCCAGCTCGATCGCGTCGAGCGACTCGGTCAGGGTGCCGATCTGGTTGACCTTGACGAGAATCGCGTTCGCGACTCCTTCGTCGATCCCACGCCGCAGCCGCTCGACGTTCGTCACGAACAGATCATCCCCGACGAGCTGGAGGCGGTCGCCCAGCCGTTCGGTCATCGCCTTCCAGGCGCCCCACTCGTCCTCGGCGAGACCGTCCTCGACCGAGACGACCGGAAAGCGCTCCGCGAGTGTCGCGTAGAGGTCGATCAGCTCGTCCGCGCCGCGGGTCACTCCGCCTTCGCGCTCGAACCGGTACACGCCGCCCTCGTAGAGCTCGGTCGACGCCGGATCGAGGGCGATCGCCACGCGCTCACGGTGGCCGGCGCGCTCCGCGGCCTCGAGCACCGCCTCGACCGCTGCCTCGGTGGAGTCCAGCTCTGGCGCGAAGCCGCCCTCGTCGCCCACGCCGGTTGAGAGACCTCGCTCGTGTAACACGTCTTTCAAGGCCTGGAAGGTCTCGACGCCGATGCGCAGCCCCTCGGAGAACGAGTCCGCGCCCGCGGGAACGACCATGAACTCCTGCAGGTCGAGCGAGTTCTGTGCGTGCGCGCCGCCGTTCACGACGTTCATCATCGGGACCGGCAGCACGTTGGCGTCGGCGCCGCCGATCCAGCGGAAGAGCGACACGCCGGCGTTCGTCGCCGCGGCCTTGGCGGCGGCAAGTGAGACGCCGAGCACGGCGTTGGCGCCGAGCCGCGACTTGTTCGGAGTGCCGTCGAGCTCGACGAGCGCTGCGTCCAGCGTGCGCTGGTCCTCGGCGTCGAAGCCGTTCACCGCCTCGGCGATCTCCGTCTCGACGTTGCTCACCGCGTTCAGCACACTCTTGCCCCGGTACGAGCTCGGCTCGCCGTCGCGGAGCTCGACCGCCTCGAACTGTCCCGTGGATGCGCCAGACGGCACCGCCGCGCGGCCGGTCGCACCAGACTCGAGCACGACGTCGACCTCGACGGTGGGGTTCCCGCGCGAGTCGAGGATCTGCCTGCCGTGCACGCGCGCGATCGACGAGGCACTCACTCGAAAGCTTCTTTCGCGCGATCGAAGTAGAGATCCTGCTCGGCGAGCTCGAGCTCGGCGAACGACTTCCCCTCGTCCGCCGCGAACCGCTCGGCACGCTCGACCCGCTCCACGAACCTCCGCGTCATCGCGCGCAGTGCGAGCTCCGGGTCGACGTTCAGCCGCCGCGCGACGTTGACCGCCGCGAAGAGCACGTCTCCGAGCTCCTCGAACACGTGCGGGTGCGGCTCGGTCTCGGGGCTCGGTTCACCCACCTCCGCAAGCGCGTCCTTCAGCTCACGCAGCTCGTCGTCGAGATCCGCGAGGGCGCCGGCAGTGTCCGGGTACTCGAAGTCGACCGCGGCCGCGCGGCGCTGCACTTTGCGCGCGTACAGCAGCGCCGGCAGCGATTCCGGAACGTCGTGGAAGATTCCCGAGCGGCCTTCGTCCGAGCGCTTGATCTGCTCCCAGCGCTCGCGCACGCGCCCCGCGGTCTCCGCCTCCACGTCTCCGAAGACATGTGGATGCCGGCGCACGAGCTTCGCCTGGGCCGACCGGGCGATCTGAGCGAGGTCGCTCGACCCCTTCTCCTCCAGGAGCAGGGCGAGGAAGTAGACCTGAAAGAGCAGGTCGCCGAGCTCGTCGGCAAGCTTCTCGTCATCGCGCGCGATCGCCGCGTCCGCGACCTCGTACGCCTCCTCCACCGTGTGCGGGACGATGGTACGGGCGGTCTGCTCGCGATCCCAGGGACACTCGCGCCGCAGCCGTTTGGTCAACTCCTCGAGCTCGACAAGTGCCTCCGCGACGCTCACGTGTGTGCGCGATCGCCGACGTTGAACGAAACGGCCACGCGGGGGAACCCCGCGTGGCCTCCAGTGGTCGGCGTCGCAAGCGAGCGCCTCAGCTCCTGGAGGTCGACGAGCGCCTCGGGTAGGCCCACTTACTTCGTCGTCGTCGTCGCGCCGGCGACGGTGGCGCACGGGTCAGGGTTCGGCTGGTAACCGACCTGGTACTTGATCCCCGATTTGCAGTACTGCGTCTTCTTGTCCTCGACCCACTTCGTCATCACCTCGTTCTTGCGCTGCTGCTCCAGCTGCTGCTTGATGGACGCCTGCACCTTCGAGAGCGGCGTCGTCTGCGCCGGCTTGATGTCGGAGAGCGCCTGGATGATGTGGTAGCCGTACTGCGTGTGGATCGGCTTTGACAGCTCGTTCTTTCTGAGCGCGAACGCCGTCTTGTCGAACTCTGGGACGGTCTGGCCCTTGGAGATGGTGAGCTTGCCGCCGTTCGACGCCGACCCCGGATCCTTCGAGTACTTCTTCGCGAGCTTCGCGAAGTTCGCGCCCGCCTGAAGCTGCGCGTAGAGCTGGTCGGCGAGGGCTTTCTTCTGGACGAGGATGTGCCGCACCTCACGCGTCTGGGGTTGCCCGTACTGCGACTTGTGCGAGGCGTAGTAGGCCTTGACCTCCTTGTCGGAGATCTTCACGTCGCTCGTCACCTTCTTGAAGAGCTCCTCGGAGACGAGCTGCGCGCGCACCTCCTCTTTCGCCTGGTCTTCGGTCAGGCCCTGCTGCTTCAGCGTCTTGCGGTAGCGCTCGTCGCTACCGCCGTAGAACTGCTTCTTCAGCTGGTCGATGCGCTTGTCGACCTCGTCGTCGGTGACCTTGATCCCCATGTTGTCGGCCTCCTGCTCGAACTCGGCGCGCTGGATCAGGAAGGTCACGGCCTGGCCTTTGAGCTGCTCGTATTCGGCCGTGCCGGGCTTCGGGAAGGAACGCTTCTGCGCCTCGTAGCTCTTCTGCGCCCGGTCCATCAGCTCCTGGAACTGCGCCTTCGTGATCGGCTTCGAGCCGACCACGGCCGCGTCGTCGCTGCCGAGGCTCGCCGTCGTCGTCCCGCCGCAGCCTGCGGCGACGAGCGCCAGGGAACCACACGCGAGGAGGATGACTCGTTTCATGTAAAAAGCGCCATTTGCAGCGGATTCGGCACGCTGCCCGGCGCGCGGCCAGTATAGCAGCGCGAGCGCCTCAGCCTGCCTGCCTACACGCCGTTCGCAGCGCGGACGCTCTGAATCGCGTCGACCAGGCGCAGGGCTTGCGGGAAACCCTCCTCGCGCAAGGAAACTTCGTGATTCGAAGTCGTGTAGACGGCAGTCTCGATCCGGCGCCGCAGATCGCGCAGCTCGTCGGAGCCGAGCACCATCCGGCCGATGCTCGCCTTGCCGCCGCGGAACACGAAGTAGTCGGCACCTGCCCGCGCAAGCTTCAGCTTCGCCTCCTGGATCAGGAAGAGATTCTCGACGGGCTCCGGCAACGGGCCGAAGCGGTCCTCGGTCGCCGCCTGCAGCTCACGCAACTCGTCCTCGGAGTCGGTCAGCGCCAGGCGCCGGTGCAGGTCGATCTTCAGCGCCTCGGAGGCAATGTAATCCGCGGGCACGTACGCGTCGACGCGTGCGTCGACCCGCACCGGCCTGGCCGCGATTCGCCGCTCTCCCGAGAGCTCGGCGACGGCTTCGGCGAGCAGCTCGACGTACAGCTCGAAGCCGAGCGCGGCCACGTGGCCCGACTGCTCGTCGCCGAGCAGGTTCCCGGCGCCCCGGATCTCGAGGTCGCGCATCGCGATCGCGAAGCCCGCGCCGAGCTCCGTGTGGTCCGCGAGCGTGGCGAGACGCGCACGTGCTTCGGCGGTCAGCTCCGACATGTCGGGATAGAAGAGATAGGCATGCGCGGTCACGTCGGACCTGCCGACGCGCCCGCGGATCTGGTACAGCTGCGACAGTCCGAGTGTGTCGGCACGCTCGACGATGAGCGTGTTCGCCTGCGGTATGTCGAGCCCCGACTCGATGATCGTCGTCGAGACGAGCACGTCGGCGTCTCCGCGCAGGAACGCGTGCATCTGCTCCTCCAGCTCGCGCTCGCGCATCTGGCCGTGCGCAACGAGAAGGCGCAGGGTCGGCGCGAGCTGCTGCAGCTTCTCCGCCGCTTCCTCGATGGTCTCGACGCGGTTGTGGAGGTAGAACGCCTGGCCGCCGCGCTCGACCTCGCGCTCGAGCGCGAGCTTGATCACCTCGTCGTCGTACTCGCCGACGGTCGTCCGGATCGGGCGCCGTCCCTCGGGCGGCGTCTCGATGATCGAGATGTCGCGCAGACCCGAGAGCGACATGTGCAGCGTTCGCGGGATCGGCGTCGCGCTCAAAGTCAGCACGTCGACCTCGAGCCGCAGCGAACGCAGCAGCTCTTTCTGCGCCACGCCGAAGCGCTGTTCCTCGTCGAGGATCACGAGGCCGAGCTCCTTCGGGATCACGTCGCGGCTCAGGATCCGGTGCGTCCCGATCAGCACGTCCACCTTCCCGGCCTGGAAGTCGGCGAGCACCTGCTTGACCTCCTTCGGCGGGCGGAAGCGCGAGACCATCTCCACCCGAACCGGGAAGTCGCGGTAGCGCTCTCTGAACGTGTGCCAGTGCTGCTCGGCCAGGATCGTCGTCGGCGCGAGCATGAGCGTCTGCTTGCCGTTGACCGCGACCGCGAACGCGGCACGGATGGCGACCTCGGTCTTGCCGAAGCCGACATCGCCGCAGACGAGCCGGTCCATCGGCCGGGGTGCCTCGAGATCCTCCTTCACCGCTTCGATCGCGGCCTGCTGGTCCGGCGTCTCGCGATACGGGAACTCCGCCTCGAGCCGCTCGAGGTACTCGTGACGGAGGTCGTACGAAACACCGGGTGCCTGCTGGCGCTGCGCGTAGAGCGCGAGCAGCTCGCCCGCGAGCTCGCGCACCGATTCCCGAGCGCGGTTCTTGAGGTTCTCCCAGGCCTTGCCGCCGAGCTTTGACAGGCTCGGCACCGAGTTGTCCGCGCCGATGTAACGGGAAACCTTCCCGAGCTGCTCGTGCGGGACGTAGAGGCGGTCGTCGCCGCGGAAGCCGAGGAACAGGTAGTCGCGCGTGACGCCGGCGACCTCCTTCGTCTCGAAGCCGAGCAGCTTGCCGACTCCGTGGTCCTCGTGCACGACGTAGTCGCCGGTACGCAGGTCCGCGAACGACTGCAGCGCGCGTCCCCCGATACGACGCTCGCGCGGCGGCCGCTTGCGGAAGACCTGCGTGTCGGGCAGCAGCGTGAGCCCGAGCTCGCGCCAGACGAAGCCGCGCCGGGCCGGCGAGACCGCAAACAGCAGCTCCGGGCCGTGCGGCAGCGGCTCGCCTTCCTCGAGGATGCGAGCCTGGACGCGGCGCAGCAGGTTCTGTTGGCGGAGAGCCTCGCCGAGGTGCGGGAATGTCACCACGACGCGCTGGCCGCCGCGCACGAACGCCCCGAGCTCGTTCTCCGCCTCTGCCAGGCCGCGTGCGACGAGCGCCGGCCGCTGTGCCTCGAACGCGAACGGCTGGCCGGCCGGAAGCCGGTCGAGCAGCGCCGCGCGTCTGAACGAGATCGGCTCGAGCCCTTCCTCGTCCCACACCGCGCGCACTTCGTCCGCCTGCCAGACGAGGTCCGGTCCCGCGGGAACGGGCACGACGAGATCGGTGGGAACCGGAATCGGCTGGTCGTCGTCGAGCAGCGGCGGCTCGACGAGGTCGAGCCGCCGTTCGACGGCGGGATAGACCACGGCGGACTCGAGCTGGTGCAGCGCACGCTGCGTGAAGGGCGAGAACGCCCGGATCTGCTCGATCTCGTCGCCCCAGAACTCGACGCGGAGCGGCTCGCGCCCCGTCGTCGGGAAGACGTCGACGAGACCGCCGCGGACCGCGAACTGACCCCGCTCGTCCGCACGGTCGACACGCTCGTAGCCCGCGAGCGCGAGCGATTCCGACAGCTGCTCGAGCGTGACCTCCTCGCCGGGTGCGATCCGGATCGGCTGCGGGCGTGTGCCGGGCGGCGGCATCGGCTCGGCGAGCGCCGACGCGGACGCGACGACGAGCCCGCCGCTCGCGAGCACGTCGAGCGCCCGTGCCCGCTCGCCGACGAGATGCGGCGCCGGCTCCAGCCCGGATCCCCAGTGCACGCCGCGACTCGGGAGCATTGCGACCTGGTCGTCCCCGAGGAACCAGGCCGCCCCCTCGGCGGCGTCGCGCGCGTCCTGGTCCTCCGGCGCGAGCACGACGAGCGGCCGCTCCAGCTCTTCGTGCAGCGCCGCGAGCAGGAGGGGAAGCGCAGGCTCCGACACGCGCGCAGGCGCGGGAAAGGCCTCGACGAAGCCCTTCAGGCGCTCGCTCTGGCGGAGCTCTTCGGCGAACGGATGCAGGATCGGCCGGTCCATGACAAAAAGGCCGAACCGCGCGGGTTCGGCAAGCGCCATGGTAACCAGGCCTCGTTGCACGGAGGGCTAGTTGTACTGCGCCTGCGTGCGCTCGAGCCCGTCGGCGTCGAGCGTCTCGACCGCGTCCGCAGCCCGCGCGACGAGTGCTGCGACGTCCTCCTCTGGCGTGAAGTTCGAGAGCACGAAGTCGGCGGGCTTGCGCGGGTCGCCCCGTCCCGGCCGGCCGACGCCGATCCTGAGCCGCAGGAACTCCGGGCTCTGCAGGTGCGCGGCGACCGAGCGGAGGCCGTTGTGCCCCGCGAGTCCGCCGCCCTTTCGCGCCTGCAGGCGCCCGGGCTCGAGGTCGATCTCGTCGTGCACGACGAGGACCGCGTCGGGCTCGAGCTTGTAGAAGCGCGCGGCAGCGCCGACGGAGCGACCGGACTCGTTCATGTACGTCTGCGGCTTGAGCAGCGCGACCCGGTGGTCGTCGACACGCACCTCCGCCAGCTCGCCGTTGAACTTGCCCTTCCACGAGGCCGAGTGACGGCGCGCAAGCTCGTCGACGACCATCGCGCCGACGTTGTGCCTGTGGCCCGCGTACTCGCGGCCGGGATTGCCGAGGCCGACGACCAGGAGGTCGAGCGACGAGGCGCGTTCGCCTCGACGCCAGGGGAGGCGCACTAGCGGTCCTTCCGGTTCGTTTGGTGAATGCCAGGGTCGCGAGCAGCGAGCCAGGCGAGGACGCAGGGAGGTCTCATGCCTTTCAGCATGGGGCCGACCGAGGACAAAGCATGGCGAAGTCTTATCGCGGCACTGGCGTCGCCGAAACGGGCCGGAAGGGCCGCTACCCCTCCGTCGTGCCGGGCTCGCCCTGCTCGCCCGAGCCGGCGTCGCCGCCCGCAGCGCCCTCGCCCTCGGCCGCTCCCTCGGGAGCCTCCTCGCCTTCGGGCACCTCGCCCTCGGGCAGCTCCTCGCCCTCCGGAACCTCTTCGGGCTCGGGCTCCACCTCGCGCGTCGGCAGCGTGACGGTGGCGAGCACGGTCTCCTCGGGATCGTCGAGGTACGTGACACCCTCCATCGCTCCGAGGTCGGCGAGGCGAAGCGTGTCGCCGATCGCCATACCGCTCACGTCCAGGTCGATGTGCTCGGGAATCTCCATCGGCAGCGCCTCGACGTTGATCTCGCGCTGCACCTGCGAGAGCACACCGCCCTCCTTCGCGCCGGCCGGCTCACCGATGAGCTGGACCGTGACGCTCGCCTGGATCGGCTGGTCGAGCCGCACTTCCTGGAGATCGATGTGGGAGATGTGGCCGCGGATCGGGTCCTGCTGGTAGTCCTTGAGGATCGAGGCGTGCGTCGCGCCCTTGCCCTCCACGACGACGTCGAGGATCGCGTGCAGGCCGCCCGCGCCGGTCAGGACGCGACGAAGCTCACGCTCCGGCACGCAGATCGCGTAGGAGCCCTTGCCCTTCCCGTAGAGAACGCCGGGAATGAAGCCGGCCTTGCGCAGACGGCGGGCATCTCCGCTGCCCCGTCCCTCGCGCTCGGAGACCGTCAACTTGACTCGTTCGCCAGCCATAACGGCGGCGAATGGTACCTGGGATTCCTGGGACGACGCTGACGGCGGGAGCGCCGCCGTCCGGGGATTCCGGGAGCTACTTCTTGATGTGCAGGTCGATACCGAGCAGGACGAGCGGCCACAGGAAGATCGCGAAGATTGCCGACAGCACGCCCCGCCAACCATGGATGTTGTCGAAGTAATCGTGCGTGGCGGCGATCGCGACCCCCACTCCGACGTAGATCAGTGCCAGAAGGCTAGGGCCCCGACGCATGGCGGACTCCTATCCGGCTCCCGGATTTCGGAAACGCTTACCGCAAGACACGTTCGCAGTCACGCGCGATGCGGTCGATTGCCTCCGCATAGACGGTGTCGCGCCCGGGACCGCAGGAGATGACGTCCCGCCGGCCGTCGACACCCGCCTGGACGAGGTCATCTCCTTTTCCGGCGCTCACGCGGTCGCTTCCAGGCTCGAGGATGATGCGATCGATCTCGTCGCCGCCGACGACTCGGTCGTTGCCGGGACCGTCGATGAGCGTGTCCCGGCCGGGACCGCCGTCGAGATAGTCGTTGCCGGGTCCGCCCCGGAGCATGTCTGCGCGTCCTTCGCCGAAGAGCCGATCGTTACCGGCTTCGCCGTAGAGGAAGTCGCGACCCGGCGTGCCGCGCAGCGTGTCGTCGCCGGGCGTGCCGTCGAACGTGCAGCGATTCGATACGCGCTCGACGCCGTCGGTTCTGAGGTCGATCGTGTAGATGCCCCAGCGCTGACACTCGCGTCCCGAGGCGAACGCGATCCTGGAGCCGTCCGGCGACCAGCTGACCGCGCTGTAGGGATGTAGATCCGCCGCGCGCCAGAGCTGCGTCCTCCCGTCGCTCGACATCGTGTAGAGCGCGAAGCCGTACAGATCACGTGGGGAACGGTCGCGGTTGCTGATGAACGCGATCGTGCTGCCGCGCCAGGCGGGCATGCGGTCTTGACCGGGAGAATTCGTGAGGTTGCGGACATCGCTCCCGTCGACGTTGACCGAGTAGATCTCGAAGTCGCCGCCGCGATTCGTTTCGAACGCCAGCCGTCGGCCGTCCGGCGACCAGGTGGGATTGACGGACTGGTTGGGACCGCGTGCGAGCACCCGGAAATCGGAGCCGTCAGAGTCGACGACCCCGATGCCACCCTCGCTCACGTCGACCATGACGCCGAACGCGAGGCGCCGCCCGTCCGGAGACCACGCGGGGACGCCCGTGCTCTGCGTCGGCTTGACGTAGCTGGGCACGAGGACGCGCCGCTCGCCGGTGAGGAGCTCGACCAGCTGGAGGCTCGAGCCCACCGTCACCGCGATGCTGGTGCCGGCCCAGGCCGGGAAGAGCCCAGGTCCGTCGTTACCGAGCGTTCCACCGGGAGCGTCGACGAGAACCGAACCCTTGACGCCGCCGAACGCGATCGCCAGTCCATTCGGCGACCAGCTCGCCGGCGCGATCACGCCCCTCATCGCGTCCGGCGGAAAGACCTCCTCCGGACGGCCGCTGGCGGCGATGCCGAGCGACTCCGGCGGAGGATCGCAGCCGGGTTGTTGCCGCATGAACGCGATCGAGTCGCCGGTCGGCGACCAGGCGGGAAAGCGGTCCTGCCATTCGAAGTTGCCGTTGCAGCCCGCGCGCGCGGGACCGCCGTTTGCAAGAGCTGCGGCCACGAACGCGAGCAACACCAGACGCATCACGCGCCGCAACGTAGCGCCCGCCTATGAGGGGAAAGTTAGAACAGAGCGTTCATGTCGCCGAAGATCGCCGAGACGGAGTCGTCGGCGAAGACGTTGTGGATCGTCTCGGCGAGGATGTCGGCCACGGTGAGGACCGTCACCCGCTCGGGCTTCGTCAACGGATCGATCGGCACGGTGTCGGTGACGATGACGCTGTCGAGCGCGCTTTCCTCGATGCGCTCGATCGCCGGCGCGGAGAAGATGCCGTGGGTCGCGCAGGCGTACACCTTCTCAGCGCCGCGCTCCTTCAGGAACTCGGCGCCCGCGACGAGCGTGCCGGCGGTGTCGACCATGTCGTCGGTCATCACGGCGCACTTGCCCTCGATGTCGCCGATCACATTCGTCACGCGGGCGACGTTGTGAGCCGGCCGGTCCTTCTGCAGCACGGCGAGGTCGCCGCCGATCATCTCCGCGAACTTGCTCGCGAGGCGCGTCCGGCCGGTGTCGGGAGCGACCGCCACCAGTTCCTCCGGCAGGCCCAGGTCGCGGACGTACTGCGCGAGCATCGGCAGTGCCGTCATGTGGTCGACCGGCACCTCGAAGAAGCCCTGCACCTGGCCTGCGTGGAGATCCATCGTCAGCACTCGGTCCGCCCCCGCGGACTGGATCATCTCGGCGACGAGCTTTGCGGTGATCGGCTCGCGCGGGCGCGACTTCTTGTCCTGCCGCGAGTAGGGGTAGAGGGGCAGGACAGCCGTGATCCGCTTCGCGGACGCGAGCTTGGCCGCGTCGATCATGATCAACAACTCCATCAGGTGCTGGTCGACCGGCGGCGAGCTCGTCTGCACGATGAAGAGGTCGGCCCCGCGGATCGACTCCTCGTAGCGGCAGTAGGTCTCCCCGCTCGCGAACGTCCGCAGGGAGACGTCACCGACCTGGATGCCGAGCTTCTCGGCGATCCGCTGCGCGAGCTCGGGGTGCGAGCGGCCGGAGAAGAGCATGAGCCGCTTCGACGGCCCGCGCTCGATCCAGTGCTCCGGCTTGACCTCGGGCTTGGTCTCTGCGACCTCGAGGCCAGGCAGGCGGGTCAGCTCAGTCGTTGCGCTTTCCACGGAGATAGCCCTCTTTCGTTAGCTGCTTCGGCGGGAACCCAGCGAGCGATTCGGGAGGGACATCTTCTGTTATGTACGAACCGCCTGCAATCCATGCGTCATCCCCGACCTCGACGGGCGCCTGGAAGCCATTGTGAATGCCGGTCCTGACGTTGCGGCCGATCTTCGTCCTCCCCTTCGGCTGCCCGTCGGCATGCGGATAGTTCGCGGTGATGTTGCCGGCGGCGATGTTCGTCCCCTCACCGATCTCGGCGTCGCCGATGTAGGAGAGGTGCGGCACTTTCGCGCCCGGCCCGACCTCCGCGTTCTTGAGCTCGACGAAGGTTCCGGCCTTCGCCCCCACTCCGAGCTTCGTGCCCGGCCGCAGGTAACAGAAGGGGCCTACCTTGGCACCGGCACCGATCTCGGCGTCGTCCGCCACGACGTGCGGGCCGACCTCAGCACCCGCTGCGACGCGGGTGCGCCCGCGCAGGACGGTAAAGGGATGGATGGTCGAGTCGCCCTCGAGCACCACCTCCGGGTCGATCCACGTCGTCGCGGGATCCACGATCGTCACGCCGGCGAGCATGTGTTCTCTGTTCACGCGCGCGCGTAGGAAAGCAGCTGCGTCGGCCAGCTCGGCTCGTGTGTTCACTCCTTCGACTTCGTCGGCATCCGGGGCCTTGAACACGACAACCTCCTCTCCTGCTTCGACCAGCAGCCTCACGGCATCTGTGAGGTAGAGCTCTCCCTGCGCGTTGACGGGCTCGATTCGCCCGAGCACCGGCCACAGCTTCTCAGTCTCGAAGACGTAGATGGAGGAGTTCACCTCCGTGAGCGCGCGCTGCGCGTCGTCGGCGTCCGCGTCTTCGACGATCGCCTGGAGGCGCCCGGCGCCGTCGCGGACGATCCGGCCGTACGCGCGAGCGTCCGGCGGCTCGAACGAGAGCACCGTGGCCGCTGCCCCGCGCGAGCGGTGCTCCTCGACGAGCCGGCCGAGGAGCTCGGCGGTGATGCGCGGATGGTCGCCGGAAACGACGAGGACGGTGCCGGCCGCGCCGACGCTCTCGCGCGCCGAGCGGAGCGAGTCGCCGGTGCCGAGCGGGCGCTCCTGCACGGCGACCTCGACGCCTTCGACGGCGCCGGCCGCTTCCGGCGAGAGCACGACGACGAGCGGATCCGGATCGAGCGGACGGACGGCCTCGACGACCCAGTCGACGAGCCGCCGCCCGAGCAGCGGATGCAGGTGCTTCGGCGTCGCGGACTTCATCCGCGTGCCGAGGCCGGCCGCCATCACCACCGCTGCAAACGTGTCAGCCACTAGAGCTGGGGCGCCAGGATTCGAACCTGGGATCGCGGGACCAAAACCCGCTGCCTTACCACTTGGCTACGCCCCACCAAACCGGTGCGATCCTAGTGTCGCAACGATGAGCGAGCGTCGCCGGACGGCGGCGCAGCGGCAAAGCCACTGCGCCTCGACGGTCGGCGCCGCAAGCGGCGCCTCAGCACTTGGCTACGCCCCACCAAACCGGTGCGATCCTCGTGTCGCAACGCCGCAAGCGGCGCCTCAGCACCTGGCTACGCCCCATCGAGAAAGGGCTCAGGTGCGCCGGTAGTCCGCGAAGAGATACACGAGGGCCGCGACGGCGAAGAGCGCCACGAGCACGATCGCGACGAGCCCCAGGATGAACGCGACGATGATGACGAGGATCGCGAGCGCCTGCGACGCGGCCGCGATCCAGGACAGCTGGCGGGCCACGTCCCAGCGCATACTGCGCCCCGCGACGATGTAGAAGGCGAGCACGATCACTGCGATCACGAGCACCGTCCAGCGGGTCAGGTCGTGTGTGAGCGCGACGAGCAGCCCCTCGGCGACGGCGACCCAGAGCGCCAGGCGCAGCCGCCGCTCGCGCAGCCAACGGCCGACGCGAGTGGTGCCGGATTCGATCATGGGCTGGCTGTAGGCCACGCGATCAACGGTACCACGCTGGTGCGGTTAGCCACGTGCGCCCTTCGGGGGAAATGCGTCGCTGCGCAGCGCGCGCTTGCGCGCCGTGCAGGAACAGTCCGTACACGGCGGGACCCGCACCGGTGACGTCTGCGCGGAACGCGCCGAGCGCCTCGAGTTCCCTCGCGAGCGGCGAGGCTGCCAGGTCGTTCGGCGGCAGCGCGGCGAGATCCCGCGGCCGCTGCACATGCGCGAGCGCGTCGAGGAGCGCGGCACGGCGTCCTTCGAAGCCACGCGCACCGTCGCGGGCGTCAAACGTCGCGAACACGTCTCCCGTCGACGACTTGACCGAGTTGCGCGGAAGGACGAGGAGGACCCAGTAGTCCTGCGGAAGCTCGACGGGAGTCAGCTCCGTGCCGTCTCCCGTGCCGAGCTGCGGTCCGTCCTCGAGGAAGAACGGGATGTCCGCACCGAGCTCGCACGCGAGTGAGTGCAGCTTCCCATCGTCGTACGGATGCCGGCGTAGACCGTTCGCCAGACGAAGTGCGGTAGCCGCGTCGGAGCTGCCACCGCCGAGCCCGGCGGCGACCGGAATGCGCTTGCGGATCTGCGCGGCGAAGGTCGGTCCGTTCCCGTCCGCGACGCGCTCGAGCGCACGAAGCACGAGCGTGTCGTCGGGAAAGCCGGTGACGCGAAGGTCGGCTGCCGGTTGCACCGTGATCCGGTCCGACAGGGCGACGCGCTGGTAGACCGTTACGAGCTCGTGCCGTCCGTCGTCACGCAGCGGTCCCGCGACGAGGCCGAGGTTGATCTTCGCGGGTGCCGTCCCGCGGCTCACCGAAGCGCCCGGGCCAATTCGAGGAATTCCGGCGGCGCCAGCTCCTCCGCGCGCGCGTTCGACGGCCTGCCGATGCCGGCGACCGCCTCTTCAGCTCGCTCGCGATCGGCAACGCCGGCGAGCTCGAGCGAGTTCGCCAGACGCTTGCGCCGATGTGCGAACGCGCCCTCGACGACGCGCTTCACTCGACGGAAGTCGGGAGGAAGACCGGTGCGGCGGAAGGCGACGAGCGCGGAGTCGACGTTCGGCCGCGGCCGGAAGACCCACGGCGACACCGGGTGGAAGCCGGTTCGCTCCGTCACCAGCTGGACGAGGACCGAGACCGCGCCGTAGGCCTTCGTCCGCGGCTCCGCGAAGAGCCGGTCGGCGACCTCCCGCTGCACCATCACCGTCCAGAGCTCGAGCTCGGGCAGGCGGTCGAGGCTCTCGACGATCAACGGCGTGGCGACGTTGTACGGGAGGTTCGCGACGAGCTTCGTCGCGCCGGGCGCCGCGTCCGCGAGATCGAGCCTCAGCGCGTCGCCAAAACGCAGCGCGACGTTCGACCTCTCGCCGAGCCGCTCGTTGAGCCGCGGCTCGAGCGAGGCGTCGAGCTCGACGGCGTACACCTGGGCCACTCGGTCGGAGAGGTAGCTGGTGAGCACGCCGAGCCCGGGACCGATCTCCAGGACGACGTCCTCTTCCGACAGCGCCGCGAGCCGACCGATCACACCCAGGATGTTCTCGTCGACGAGGAAGTGCTGGCCGAGCTCCTTCTTCGGACGCACGCTCATGTCAAGCCGAAGGCGACTGCCGCATTCGCGTCGATCTGCGCGGCGAGCTCCTGCGGATCGTCACCGCGAGCCTCCGCGAGCGCGGCGAGGGTGTGAACGACGTAGGCGGGCTCGTTCGTTCGGCCGCGCACCGGCTGGGGCGCGAGGTAGGGACAGTCCGTCTCGGTGAGTAGCAGCTCGGCGGGAACGGCTCGCGCCGCCTGGCGCAGCTCGTCCGCGTTTCCGTACGTGACGTTGCCGGCGAACGAGACGTACCAGCCGTGCTCGAGCGCGTCGTCGAGCAGCGCCGGTGAAGAGAAGCAGTGCAGCACGACCGTCCCGTCGAACCACTGCCGCAGGATCGAGACGGTGTCCTCGTCGGCGGCACGGTTGTGAATCACGACCGGGAGGTTCGCCTGCTTCGCCAGGCCCAGCTGGTAGATGAAGAGCTTTGCCTGGGCATCGTGCGGCGCGTAGTCCCGGTAGTAGTCGAGCCCGATCTCCCCCACCGCCACCACCTTCGGGTGCGGGAGCAGCCGCTCGAGCTCGGAGAGGTCGAACGACGGCGTCGCCTCGTGCGGATGCAGCCCGACGGCCATGTACACGTCCGCGTGCCGTTCGACGATGTCGAGCGTCTGTGCCCAGGAGACCGGATCCGTGCCGACCGAGGCGATGCGCGTCACGCCCGCGTCGCGGGCGCGCTGCACTGCTTCGTCCGGATCGTCGAGCGCATCGAGGTGCGCGTGCGTGTCGATCACGCCGGGGCGAGCCGGGCGAGCTCTTCCTCCACGATGCCCGGATCGAGCTTCCGGAAGAGCGGCTGCGGCTCACTCAGCTTCTGCCCCGAGGGCAGCGCGCTCGGTTCCCAGCGTCCGATCCAGTTCGCGTAGTTACCCGTCAGAATCGTGTGGCGCTCGCCGGCCTCCTCTTCGATCTCGCGAAACTCGAGCGGCCCGGCGATCCAGCCCTCGTACCCCAGCAGCTCGTGCAGTCTCTGGCTCGAGAACGGTAGGAACGGCGTGAAGATGGTCTTCAGCGAATCGACGATGCGGAGCGCGACGAACAGGATCGTCGCCGCACGCTCACGGTCTTCCTTGATCACGGCCCAAGGCGCCTGGTGGTCGACGTACTGGTTACCGATGCTCGAGAGGCGCATCGCCTCGGCGAGCGCGGCCCTGAACCTGCCCTCATCGATCGACCTGCCGACGGACTCGAAGCCCGCTTCGATCTCCGCGAGCGCGCGTCGGTCTTCCTCGGTCAACGTGCCCGGCTCCGGCACCTCGCCGAAGTTGCGGTACGCGTTCGTCAGCGTCCGGTTGACGAGGTTCCCCCAGTTCGCGAGCAGCTCGTCGTTGTTCCGGCGCAGGAACTCCGCCCAGGAGAAGTCGCTGTCCTGCGTCTCGGGCCCCGCCGCGGTGAGGAAGTAGCGGACGGGGTCCGGGTCGTAGCGCTCCAGCACGTCACGCACGTAGATCGCAATCGCGCGGCTCGTCGAGAGCTGCCTTCCCTCCATGGTCAGAAACTCGCTCGCGACCACCTCGTCGGGCAGGTGCAGTGGGCCTCGCCCGGCACCGAGCTCTCCGCCCTCGCCGTAGCCGAGCAGCATGCTCGGCCAGATCACGGTGTGGAAGACGATGTTGTCCTTGCCCATGAAGTAGGCGTGCGTCGCCTCGGGGTTCTGCCACCAGTCACGCCACGCCTCCGGCGTGCCGTTGTTGTGCGCCCACTCGACCGCGGCGGAGAAGTAGCCGATCACGGCGTCGAACCAGACGTAGATTCGCTTCGTCTCCTCGGGATAGCCCTCGACCGGGACCGGCACGCCCCAGTCGATGTCACGGGTCATGGCGCGGGGCTTGAGGTCGTTGACGAGCGCAAGCGAGAAGTTGCGCACGTTCGGCCGCCACGACGTCTTCGAGTCGATCCAGGGCCGCAACCGGTCGGCGAACTTCGGCAGATCGAGGAAGAGATGCTTCGTCTCGCGGAACTCCGGCGTCGAGCCGTCGATGATCGAGCGTGGGTCGATCAGGTCGGTCGGGTCGAGCTGATTGCCGCAGTTGTCGCACTGATCGCCTCGCGCCTCTGCATAGCCGCAGATCGGACAAGTGCCCTCGATGTACCGGTCGGGCAGCGTGTTCCCCGTCGTTGGCGAGAACGCGCCGAGGGTCGTCTTCTCGATCAGGCAGCCGTGCTCGTAGAGCGTGCGGAAGAAGTCCGTCGTGACGCGCGCGTGGTTCTGGGTGGTGGTGCGCGTGAAGGTGTCGTAGGAGATGCCGAGGTCGCGGAGGTCTTCGCGGATGAGCTGGTTGTAGCGCTCGGCGAGGTCAGGCGGCGAGACGCCTTCGCGATCCGCAGTCACCATCACGGGCGTCCCGTGCTCGTCCGTTCCACTCACCATCAGGACGTCGTTGCCCCTCAAGCGGTGGTAGCGCGCGAAGATGTCCGCGGGCACCGCGAAGCCCACCACGTGGCCCAGATGCCTCTTCCCGGACGCGTAGGGCCACGCCGGCGCGACCAGGATCTTTTGTCTCGACTGCTGCTCGGCCAAGGAGGCGCTCCGACTCGGGGAGGGACATGATACGAGCCGGGTTTCGGAGCGAAGGGCGGCGCCACGCACACGCGCACGCGCTCGCAAGCGTCAAGGCAAGGACGACGGCCGGGACGAGCCAGCCCTGTCGCGCTCCAGGTTCGGTTGCCGAGCCTCGCTCTCGCGAGTCGCGCAGCTCGCCCCGCCGCACGCGCGCCGACGCCTCGATCGCCGGCGATCTGACCTGCACAGAGGGACGAGCCTCCTCGCGCGCGAACATGAGGCGCGAGTGCGAGCTCAGGTGGAGCTTCGTCACCGCGTGTGGCTCAGCGCCGACGGTCCGGGACCGCGGCCGCGCTGAACGGCCCTCCGCGGCCCGCCCCTGCGAGGCCACACGCACAGAGGCCTGCGGCTTCATCGGCTGAAGTTTCACCGCAGGAGGCTCCGGCACCACTGTGGCATCGCCCGGGACCGCGGTCTCGACGGAAGGCGTACTCACTACCGGAGCCGGCGTCGCAGGTGCCGCCTGCACCTGCTCCGCGGGAGAGGCAACCATAGGAGGCGCCGGTCGGGTCGCGCGGAGCGGCAGCACGGAGATCGGATCGACGTAACCCTGTGGATCGCTCGTCGTCCTCACGCCGAAATAGACGTACGGCTCGGATCCGTCGGCGACGCCGCTCGGACCGACCGAGCCGACGACGGTTCCCTCCGCGACGGTCGCGCCCCGGGTCACGGCGACGGAACCCAGGTGCACGAGCGTGGCCGTGTAGCCGGAAGGCGTCTCGATCGAGATCGTCTTGCCGCCGGTGGGCACGGTGCCCGCGAACGACACGACGCCTGCGGAAGGCGCGAGCACCGGCGTCCCGCTCGAGGCGCCGAGATCGATGCCGCGGTGTTGCCCGGCCGCATACGGATGCGCCCGGTCGAACGCGAATGGGCGCAGGACCGGACCGTCCACGGGCCAGGCCCAGGCCTGCGCACGCGCGACGGGAAGTGCGCACGCACAGATGAGCAAGACGGCGATTCGGCGCACGATCTCTCCTCCTTCGTTGTCAAAACTGAGAACGATACGACCGTAGCAAGCCGCCGCCGACGTTGTCAATACTGACTACAAAGTACGACGGTAGAGCTCGTTGCGCGACGCCCCGGTCAGGCGCGCGACGACGTCGGCGGCCCGGCGGCGCTGCACGCCTGCCGCGACGAGCTCGGCGACTGCGCCGAGCGCGGTGTCGACGTCGGCCTCCGCCTTCCCCGCGCCGAACACCAGCGTGATCTCTCCTTTCGGCGCCTCGGAGAAGCGCCGCGCCACCTCGGCCGCTCGCCCGCGGACGACCTCCTCGAAGCGCTTCGTCAGCTCGCGGCACACCGCGACTTCGCGCGCCGGCTGCGCCTCGGCGAGGGAGCGCAGCGTCGCCGGCAGCCGCTGCGGCGACTCGAATGCAACCGCTGGATGAGGCCAGCCGGCGAGCTCCTTCCAGAGCGCCGCGAGCGCCGCGGCCCGGCGAGGCAGAAAGCCGAGGAACTGGTAGCGGTCGGCGGCGAAGCCGCTGGCGACGAGCGCCGTCTCGACCGCCGTCGGGCCGGGCAGCACGGTCACGGGCACTCCGTGCGCGAGCGCCTCGGCCACGAGCCGCCCCCCGGGGTCGCTGATCCCCGGCATGCCGGCGTCGCTGACGAGCGCGACACGCTCGCCCGCCTCGAGCCTCGGGAGCAGCTCCGCGGTGCGCTGCGCCTCGTTGTGCTCGTGGTAGGAGAGGAGCTTCTTGCCCGGGATCGCATGCCGGTCGAGGAGGACACGGGTGTGACGCGTGTCCTCGCACAACACGACGTCGGCGTCGCGCAACTCGTCGAGGACGCGCAGCGTGACGTCGTCGAGGTTTCCGATCGGCGTCGCGCAGACTGCGAGTGGCATGTGGCTCTACCCGAGTGCGTCGAACGCGACGAGCCCGGCGCCGATCAGCCCGGCTGCCGTCCCGAGCTCCGCCCGTACGATCGGAATGCGCCCGCCCGCGTGCGCGAGCACCTCCCGGCGCAGGACTTCCCGCGCCGGCTCGAGGATGTAGTCCCCGGCTGCGGCGAACCCGCCGCCGATGACGACGAGCTCCGGATAGAAGATGTTCACGAGCGTTCCGATCCCCGAGCCGAGGTAACGGCCGATGGAGTCGAGGATCTCGACGGCACGCTGCTCGCCCTCGTTCGCCAGACGCACGAGCCTGTGCGCGTCGACGGCCGGCCCGAACTCGGCCTGCGCGAGCTTTCCGGCGGCGACACCGGTCACGTACGGCTCGAGATGTCCACGCCCCGTGCACGAGCCCTGACACGGAATCCCGTCGTGGACGATGACGATGTGGCCGAACTCGGCCCAGTGGCGGAACAGCTTCCCGTCGACGACCGCTCCGCCGCCGCAGCCCGTGCCGAGGGTCAGCATGACCATGTTGTCGACGTCCCGCGCGGCGCCGTAGTGGAACTCTGCATACGCCGCGGCATTGGCGTCGTTCTCGATGCCGACGGGCAGGGAGAAGCGCTCCGCCATCCGCTCGCGAAAGTCGACGTCGGGACCGAGCGGGATGTTGACCGCCTGCAAAGCCCTGCCGCGGCGATGATCGATCGGCGAGGGCAGGCCGAATCCGATCGCCGCAATCTCCTCGTCCACCAGCTCGCGAACGGCGTCCTGCAGGGCCTGGAGCAGCGCGTCCTCCGAGTCGACGGGCGTCGGAGACTCGCGCCGCCGCTCGACCTGGCCGTCCCGGCCGACCACCCCCGCGAGGATCTTGGTGCCGCCGAGATCGACGCCGATGACCCGTTTTCCGTCCAAAGCGCGCGGCTACCCTACTTCCTCGATGGCGACGGGAGAGAAGCCCTACCGCGTCTACCGGGGCGGACGCGTCAAGGGCAAGGTGCCGCTGGACCGGCCGCAGACGCGGCCGGATCGGAACGGCAGGCAACCGAGGGAGCCGAAAATCCGCAGGCCCCGCCGCCGCTGGGGCTGGAGGCGGCGCATCGGCGTCGGCCTCGTCTTCCTGTTCGTCGTCGCGCTCGTCTGGGGCATTGCGGGGTACCTGTCGTTCAGGCACGGGGTGGAAAAGGCGAACGCGCGTCTCGACGGCAGCGTGCCACCGGTGCTCTCCAAGCAGAGCGGCCTCCTGCTCTCCAACCCCACGACGATCCTGCTGCTCGGCCGGGACCACGAGAACACCGACCAGCGGGTGGGGCTCAACAACTCCGACTCGATCATGATCCTGCGGACGGATCCGAGCCGGCACCGGCTCGTCTACCTGTCGATCCCCCGCGACCTGCGCGTGCCGATTCCCGGCTACGGTGAGGACCGCATCAACTCCGCGTTCCCCCGCGGTGGGGCGGCGCTCGCGGTGCGCACGATCGACAACCTCACCGGCCTCGAGATCAACCACGTGATGATCGTCGACTTCCGCAGCTTCAAGGGCCTGATCGACAACATCGGCGGCGTCGACATCAACGTGCCTGCACCAATCCTCTCGAACAAGTTCGACTGCCCCTACAACGCGTCACGGTGCGCCCGCTGGAACGGGTATCGCTTCCACAAAGGGTGGCAGCACATGAACGGCCAGCGTGCCCTCATCTACTCGCGCATCCGTGAGAACCAACTCAATCCCGCGGACAGCGACATCACCCGCGGCCTGCGCCAGCAGGCCGTCATGCGCGCCGTGATGGCGAAGCTGCTCGGCGTCGGCACCGTCTTCAAGCTGCCGTTCAACGGCGACAAGCTCCTGCAGCCGCTCACGACCGACCTGAGCGCCTGGCAGTTCGTCCAGCTCGGCTGGGTGCTCAAGCGAGCCGGCCAGAAGGACGCGCTGCACTGCCGCCTCGGCGGGACGGCGACGTCGATCGGCGGTGCGTCGGTGATCGTCGGCGGCGAGGAGAACCTCTCGGTGGTGCAAATGGTGACCGGGCGCGCAGCGCCTCAGCCGCCGCCGCCGGGCTCGGGCCAGTACGGGCCCGGCTGCGTCGTCGGCAACCGCCAGTTCAAGTAGCGCCCCTGCCGGTGATGCCGTCGCCAGCGGGGGCACCGAGGCTAGGCCTCGGCGGCCTTCTTCTTCTCGGTGGAGGTGTCCTTCTTGTCGCCACCCGACCCGGAGTCGGCCGACTCCCTGGCCGGTTCCTTCTTCCGGCCGCCGCGCCCGTAGTCGGTCGAGTAGAAACCGGAGCCGCGGAAGTGAACCGGGACGGGATAGAGCACGGTCTCGACCGGGGAGGCGTCGCACACGGGGCACTTCTCGGGCCGGGGATCGGAGATCCGCTTGAAGAGCTCGAAGACGTGGCCGTTCGGGCACCGGTATTCGTACGTAGGCACGAGATGTAGGACGCTAGCAGTGCTATCGGCCTGGAC
Source organism: Gaiellaceae bacterium (assembly GCA_035764165.1). Classification (GTDB taxonomy): domain Bacteria; phylum Actinomycetota; class Thermoleophilia; order Gaiellales; family Gaiellaceae; genus 3-1-20CM-4-69-9. Next base: position 46,881 of record DASTZS010000034.1, read on the forward strand.
ACCGTAAAAAGACAGGTGGTCGAGCTCGCCGACCAGACGTCGCCGCGCGCGCCAACCCGGCTGCGCGTGCGGCAAGCGACGGCCTTCTGGGCGGGCACGCTTGTGGTGACCGCGGCTGCCGCTGGCGTCCTGGCCTGGTACCTGCGCACGTGGCCGCCGCACGAGGACGAGACGCTCGCCCTGTTCGTCGGCCGCGGCTCGCTTGGGCATGTGCTGCACACGGTCATCACGGAACGGGGCGGCGCTCCCCTCCACTTCGCCTTCGCCTGGGCGGTGGTGCACCTCGGCGGAGGGCTGACGGCCCTGCGGGCGGTGTCGCTGCTCTTCGCCGCCGCAAGCCTGCCGCTCGTCGCGCTGCTCGGGGCCCGGCTCGCCGACCGCCTCACCGGCCTTGCCGCCGCGGTGCTCGCCGCCGGCACGTGGGTGTTCCTCTTCCACGGGATCTACGGGCGGATGTACAGCCTCTTCCTCTTCACGAGCCTGCTGTCGTTCCTCGCGCTCACCTCGGCGCTCGAGCACGGGGGGCGCAGGCGGTTCGCCCTCTGGGGCCTGGCACTGCTTGCGATGCTCGCGAGCCACCCGTACGCGGCGCTCGTCGTCGCGGGGCAGGGTTTGTTCGTCCTCGTGCAGCGGCGGCGGCTCCGGGAGGCGGTGGCGACGCTCGCGACCGTCGGGGTGCTGGCGATTCCGTTCTGGTGGGCAGACGTCGTCCTGCGTGGGCGCTTCGACGTCGGCGTCGGCGGCGGAGGCCCACAGCTCGGCTCGCCGTCGTCGGTCCTGCACTACTTCTGGTGGGTCTCCGGCGACTTCAGTGCAGGGCACCAAGCGTGGTCGACACCTGTCCTGCTGTTGGCGCTCTCGGGGGCGATCCTGCTGTGGCGCCGTCGCAGAGAGAGCGTCGTGCTCTTCGCGTGCGTCGCCGCCGTGCCGGCGCTCGCCTTCATGGTCGTGACGCTCAGCTCGACGACCTCGCCCGAAGCTCGTCATCTGATCTTCGCTCTGCCGTTCTTCAGCGTGCTGCTCGCTGTTCCGCTTGTCGAGCTCGGGCGGCTGCGGCCCCCCGTGACCGCAGCGGTCGCCGTCCTCGCGATCGGCGTGCTCGTCGCCGGCGAGGTGCGCTGGGCCCACCACAAGACCCCGCCGCTCTTCGACGGCGATCCTCCCGGCGAAGCGCAGGCGCGCAGTGCCGTCGCAGCGTGGCTGTCGACGACGTCGCGGCCGGACGACGTGCTGCTCGGCTACGAGCCCGCCTACCTGCGTGCCTGGGAGCGGCACCGCGACTTCGGCGCGCACGCGTTGCCGCGTGCCGATGCCGCCCTGCTCGCGGCGACGCTGAAGGACATTCCGCACCCGCTCGGGCGAGGTGTCTGGGTGTTCGACGCGAGCGACACGACGAACGTGAAGGAGCGCCAGACGATTCGCTTCGCGCTGCCGCAACCCGCGGCCGCCTTCCAGGGGCGGGCGTACGGACCGTTCCTCGTCATCCGGTCGCGCCGGCCCCTCGTCACGCCTGCGCGCTACCTCGCAGTCTCGGAGCGGGTCATGCTCCTCGGCCGCCGGCTGGGCATCGGCGACGCCGACGTCAACCTCGGCGCGCTCCGCGGCGCCGAGTCACGGTTCTAGCTCGTCGCGTTCCTTTTCGACGACCTCGCGGTAGCACGGTGCGCCCTCGAACGCCTTCAGCCCCTGGAAGACGGGGCGCTGCGGCTGCGTCCGCCGCCGGCGCCGGCGCGCGGCCGCCAGCGCTGCGGAGGCGCCGAGCAGGCCGCCGACGACGAACGAGCCGAGCCGGCCGCCCCTGTGTTCGCCGTCCATGGGACGATCATAGGCAGTGCTGCTCGTCACCCTCGGCGATGCCCTGCTCGACGTGATCGTGCGTCTCGGCGAGCCCCTCGCTCCCGGAGCGGACGCGAACGCGACGACGCAGACGGGCGCAGGCGGACAGGCCGCCAACGTCGCGGCGTGGGCCGTCGAGCTCGGCGCGCAGGCCCGCACCGTCGCGAAACGCGGAGCCGACGCCTCGGGCCGGCTCGTCGCAGCCGAGCTCGAGGCACGTGGCGTCGAGCTCGCCGGGCCCGTCGAAGGCCGGAACGGCGTTGTCGTCTCGCTCGTGGGTACCGACGGGGAGCGGACGATGGCGTCGGACCGCGGCGTCGCGACCGCGCTCGTGCCGGCAGACCTGGACCCCGCCTGGTTCGCGTGCGACTCTCTCCACATCTCCGGGTACGCACTGCTCGCCGCACCGATCGACGAAGCCGCCGTCAGGGCGGTCGAGCTCGCGCGCTCGCACGGAGCACGCATCAGCGTCGACCTCTCGGCCTGGCCGCGCATCCGCGACTACGGCCCCGTTCGCTTTCGCGAGCGGCTCGAGCAGCTCCAGCCGGACGTCGTGTTCGCGACCGAGGCGGAGTGGGAGATCGTCGGCGGCGCCTACGGCCTCGCGCCGACCGCGGTGGTCAAGCGCGGCGCGCGCGGCCTGCTCGTGCTCGGCGAGGAGCGCCTCGAGCTGCCGGCTCGGGCGGGCGAGGTCGTTGATGCCACCGGCGCCGGCGACGCGCTCGCCGCCGGCTTCCTCGTCGGCGGCCCCGAGCTCGGGCTCGACGCCGCCGCGCGGTGCGTGTCGAAACCGGGAGCGCTGCCGTGATCACGGTCTCCGACGAGGTACGTGAGGCGAACGCGGTCGTCGCGCTCGAGACGACGCTCGTGGCGCACGGTTTTCCCGCCGGCGAAGGCCTCGCGGTCGGGCTCGAATCGGAGCGCCGCGTGCGCGAGGCGGGCGCCGTGCCGGCGACGGTCGGCGTCCTCGACGGACAGATCCGGGTCGGGCTGAGCGCGAACGAACTGGAGCGCTTCGACGCGAGCGCACGGAAGGTCGGACCGCGCGACCTCGCCGCGTGCGTCGTACAAGGCGCAGTCGGCGCGACGACCGTCGGCGGCACCCTCGCGGTCTGTCGCGCTGCCGGCATTCGCTACCTGGGGACAGGCGGCCTCGGAGGCGTCCATCGCGGCTTCCCGCATCTGCCCGACGTGTCGGCCGACCTCGGCGAGCTCGCGCGCACGCAGACCTTGGTCGTTTCGTCGGGAATCAAGTCGCTGCTCGACGTCCCGGCGACGCTCGAGCTGCTCGAGACGCTCGGCGTGCCGGTGCTCGGCTTCCGCACGGACACGCTGCCGCTGTTCTACTCGGCCCACGGCGGGCCGTCGGTGGCAGCACGCGTCGACTCGGAGGCCGAGGCGGCGAGCATTGCGCACGCACACTGGGAGCTCGGTCGCGGTGGGCTCCTCCTCGCGCGTCCGCCCGACCGCAGCCTCGACGACGTCGAGCCGCTGATCGAGCAGGCGCTGTCGGAAGCGGAGCGCAGTGGCGTCAGCGGCCAGGCGCTGACGCCGTTCGTGCTCACGTTTCTGCACGAGCGCAGCGGGGGCCGGACGCTGGAGGCAAACCGCGAGCTCGTGGCGTCGAACGCCCGGCTCGCCGCGTGCGTCGCGGTCGAAGCAACGTTCATCCTCGGCGACTAGAGATCCCGTCGCGCGAACCCGGCAACGGCGACCGCCCCCACGAGCACGAGGTACGCGACCGCCCAGAGGCGCAGCGCGACTCCTCCCTGCTCTGCGCCTCCGAACGGGCCGAGCCGCAAGAGAAATCCCGTCAGGCCCGACGTCTTCTCGGTGATCGCGCGCAGCGCGTCCTGGTACAGCGCCTCGAACGGAACGGCCCATGCGGCGATCCTGGCCGCGTGGATCAGCCCCTCCGAGTTGAGCACGTGGCCGATGTTCCCGAGCAGGCCCGCGACGAGGCCGGCGCCGAACATCATGAAGACGGCGATCCCGTTCGCGATCGAGCTCAAGAACACCGAGCCGAGCAGCGACAGCGCCGCGACGATCGCGACGCCGCCTGCGAGCTCGAGGCCGGGCGTGACGATGCGGTCGGGCCACCACGAGCCTTCGAGGGCCGTCAGCGCCATGCTCGCGAAGTACAGGATCAGGACATACGGAACGCAGACGGCCGCCGCGCCGAGGAAGCGTGCGACGAGCAAGGTCGAGCGGCCGACCGGACGCACGACCAGCGGTTGCAGCAGCGCGCGCTCCGCGTCCCCGCGCACGGTCCCGAGCGTCAGGAAGATCGCGAGCACGACGCCGAGGAAGAGCGTGCCGAACATCGCCAGACCGAAGAGGAACGCTCCGGCGAACGTCTCCGTGTCGACGCCCGCGGGCGGCACGACACCCTCGACGTGGTCGAACGCATAGCGCGCGCCGAGCCAGTACAGCGCGAGGAAGGAGACGCTCAGCAGGCAGACGACGGCGAACACCTTCCGCCGCACAGCCTCGCGCAAGCCATAGCCGGCAATCGTGAAGACGCCGCTCACGACGTCTCACCGCCTACTGCCTCGACGTAGACCTCCTCGAGCGTCGACGTCAGCACACGCGCTCCGTAGACGTCCTGCCCGTCGTGGACGAGCGCCGCGATCAGACGCGGCACATCCTCGCGGCCGGCGTCGGGGTACGTACGTGTCCCGCCGTTCGTGTCGATCTCGACGCCGCGCGGCTTCGCCAGCTCCGTCGGCGCCCCGGCGGTCACCACCCTGCCGTCGAGCAGGATCACGACGCGGTCGCAGACCAGCTCTATCTCGCTGAGCAGGTGGGAGTTGAGCAGGACGGAGACGCCGCGCCGCCGCAGCTCCTCGAGCAGCCGCCGCACCGTGCGCCGGCCGACCGGGTCGAGCGCGCTCGTCGGCTCGTCGAACAGCAAGAGCCGCGGCGACCCGACGAGCGCCTGTGCGATCCCGAGACGCTGCTGCATCCCCTTCGACATCGCCTCAACGCGCCGGCTGCGTGCGTCCTCCAGGCCGACGAGCTCCAGCAGCTCCACCCGCTCGCGGTCGCCGCCGCCGGACCCGGCGAGCCGCTGATGCAGCTCGAGCAGCTCGTCCGCGGACATCCAGCCGGGGAAGCGAAACAGCTCGGCGAGATAGCCCATCGCGGCGCGCGCCGCGCGCGAGCCGGCGCGGGCGCCGCACACCTCTGCGTGTCCCGCCGTCGGGCGGACGAGCCCGCAGGCGATCTTCACGAGCGTCGACTTGCCGGCGCCGTTCGGCCCGAGCAGCCCGACGAGCTCGCCCTCCTCGACGGAGAGATCGACGCCGCGCAGCGCTTCCACCGACCCGTATCGCTTGGCGAGACCGCTGACGCGAAGTCCGGCGGACACGTCGCCGAGCGTACACTCAGGTCATGCCGCGAGGGTACGAGGAAGGACCTGTCGCAGAAGAGGCAGAGGCGCGCCGCGATGCGTTGGAGCGCGGCGAGCCCATCGACGCGACCGCGCACACACCGGATCGCCGTGCCGTCTACGGCTCGACCGAGGACAACCCCGACAAGCACTTCCTCGGCTGGGCGGACGAGGTCGATCCCGACCAGCTGTTCGCAGCGGGAGAGGCCTGGGGCCTCTCGGTCGTGCGCGAGCGCGACGCTTAGGCGAGCGCGCCGAGAAACTCGTCGATCGTCAGCGCCGTCAGCGTGCGGATCTTCGTGCTGCCGCGCGCCGCGAGCGAGACCGACACGCGTGCGATCGTCGCCGCGTCCGGAGCCTCGACGATGTTGACGAAGTCGTAGTCACCGAGCGTCGCCCACTGGTGGGTCACCCTGGCGCCGAGCTCCTCGACGTCCTTGTTCACCTCGCGGAGACGGTCAGGATTCGACTTCAACGTCTGAACGCCCTGGGCGGTCAGGCTCGAGAGCAGGATGTAGGTCGGCATCTCGCTTCCTCCTGGTTCGGGGGCCCGACTCTACTCGCGCTTCCTGGTCGACGTACAGGATCGCCGCGCCGAGCACGAAGATCGGGGCGAGCACGAGCAACGCGAGCAGGCCGGCAACGCGCAACGCCTGGTCGCTCAGCTCGCGCAGCGAGAAGAACAGCACGAGACCGGTGAGGAAGATCGTGATCGCGAGCGTCGCGAGCGACCCGAGCGCATGCACGTAATCTGCGCGGGCGAGCTGGACACCGCGACGGAGCGCCGAGACGAAGCCGCGCCGCTCGACGAGCGCAGCCGGCACCGCCAGGCCGACGAGCGCGAGCCAGCCGAGCGCGACGAGGTAGATGCCCGGAAAGATCCAGAGCCTCGAGACGCAGATCGGCAGGAACGCGATGTAGCCGGCAGCGAGCGCGTTCGCGACGAAGCGGCCGCGCGCGATCGGGCGCAGGAGCGCAACCGCGCCCGCGTAGGACGACGCGAGCAGCAGCGGGCCGAGCCCGACGACGATCGCGACGCGCGCGCCGTCATGGAGCTCCGCTCCCGCAACGCCGAGCACCGCCGGACCGACGCCGAGCGAGAGCGAGGGCCAGAATCGCGCGGCGTAGAGCTTCAGCGCTTCCGCGACGAGCTGGCCGACGGTCCGGGTCTCGGGCGGCAGCGGCGGCGGCAGCTGGCTCGAAGGCATGGGGCGAATCTAGCGGCGCCGCGGGAAGACTGGCTTGCCGTCCACCCAGTCGACCTCGAGGTGGCGGCGCGAGTTGTGCAGGGCCTCGAGGTTGCCAAGCACCTCACGCGTGTTCGCGTCGATGACGTCGCCGGCATCGCCGACGTACACGAATCTGCCGTCGGCGCTGTGCTGCAGCGAGCCGAGGCGATCGCACCTGCGGGCACAGACGCGCTCCTCGCCGGAGATGGGCTTCGAGAGCCGGACGTCTTCTACTCGTCTCGGAGGCCTCGCAGGCAGGCCGCTGACGTCGAACACATGGACGACGCTGTTCGGCGCGTCGACGACCCAGAGCTCGGGGCGGTCCGGCGCCAGCGACAGTCCGTGGCTCGGTGGGTCGGGTCCGAAGCGCGGGTTCCAGGTAAAGCCCTTGAAATGCGTGACGTAGAGGACGCGGCCGTTGCGCAGGTCGAGGGTGCGGAACCCGAGCAGTCCCGGCTTGGTCTCGTAGGCGACCGAATGCTCTCGATCGACCGCGGTGAGGACGTCGCGATCGACCGGGAGGCTGGGCACGAACGAGGCAGCGCGCGCTCCGGCGAAGCTCTGGTTGCGGTCCATGTCGAAGAAGCACGCGGAGCCGTCCAGCAACACCACTTCGTAGTGACGGCGTCCCGTCGCCGGCGGCTTGAAGCTGCCACCGCTCGCGACGAGGCAGCGCGGCACGTTCTCGGTGCTGAAGTAGACGGTCAGGCCCGCGACGACGCCGGCGGCCGCAAGCGCGAGCGCCGCCGCACGCACCCACACGCGCGTCATCCGTCCAGCTCTGCCAGCAGCTTCGCCACGGCGTCGTCGAGTGCCGCCAACGCGTCGTCGAACTGCCACCGCCCGCGGTCGGGCTCGTCGATCTCGTTCGAGATCGCACGCACCTCGACCGCAGGCACGCCTGCGAGCCGAGCGGCGCTCAGCACCGCGAAGCCCTCCATCGCCTCGACCCGGCAGCCCCCGCTCCCGCCGACGCGGGCGCTCGTCCCGATCGGCAGCACCTGCGCACCAGGCAGCGCTCGCCGCGCAGCCTCGACGAGGCGCGGGTCCGGCCGGACACGTGTGGAGACGAGCCCGCGCTCCGCCGCATCCTCGTAGACCGACTCCGAGCCGATCACGAGCTCCGGCACCGCGATGCCGCGCGCGCCCGCGATGCCCACGTGGAGTACGACGTCCGGGCGGCGGGCCGTGAGCGCGGCGGCCGTCGCCGCAGCCGCCTCGACGGGGCCGATCCCACAGGCGAGCACCGAGGCGGCGCCGGCTCCCGCGAGCTCACGCTCCGTTGCGGCGACGATGAGGATCACGGGAGCAACCGTAGCCGGGTCACTCGAACGAGTGAACCGGTGCAAGCATCGGGAACGCCGCGGCATCTCAGCAGGTAGCCGCACACCACCACGCCTGAGCTCGCCGCAAGCTCTTGGCGGAACGCACAACCAGAGAGCCGCCCTCCGCAGGGGCGGCTCTTGCTCTTTCGGTGTACCCCTGAAGGGGGATTTGCACGAACTGGGGCAAGAACTTTCCCCCTGAGGCATCTCATACTGAAACCAGAAGCAGCAGGCGTTCCCGAGGCCAGCCGCAGGCCGAGGGGACGGAGGTGTACCCAAAGGGCCGCGGCAGCGGCCCTTTGCCATTCCGGAGGTATGAGATGTACGCATCGCAGATCCAAACGGGGGAGCTGCGGGAGACCGATCTACCGCCTGGCTACGGCGAGTGGAGCGACTACGCGAGGTTCGCCGTGACGTTCGCGCCGCGGGACCGCGACTCGTGCACCGTGGCCGCCAGCGACGCCTTCTCGCGCTGGCGCCGAACCGGTGAGCTGCCGCGGACGCTCGAGGAGCTCCGGGCGTGCCTGTGGTACGAGCAGCGCAGGTGGCGCTTCCTCAGCCGCGAGCCGGACACCGAAGGCATGCGCTATGCAGGTGCGCTCATCCGCGCCATGCGCACGCACTTCTAGAGGCCCGCAGCAATCACCGCCCGGGTCACCGTGTCGTCGACAGACGACACCGGTGACTCGCGCCCGACCCATGGCTCACCGCCGAAGTAGCGGACCGCTGCAGAGAGCTTACGGCGCGAGAGCGTCACCCGCGTGGGATGACCTCGCGCGAGGGATCGTTCGCCGGGTCGTTCTCTGGCAGCACGTCGTGCGCCCACTCGCTCTGCTTCCACTGCGGCACCGGCGTCTCGCACTTCTCCTTGGGCACGAAGCGGGAGCGTTGGACGAGCTTGTACTCGTGGATGTAGCGAGGACAGTTCGGAAAGACCTCCGTCGCGTGCACCCGGACGACGAGCTGAGCCTCGGGATATTCGGGAAGCAGCGGATCGTGGTCGTCGACGGTCGCTTCGCCGTTCAGGCGCATCCGCCTGCGGCCCTCGAAGTCGATGAAGAGGAGGCCGACCTTCTTCGTCGCCAGGAGATTCCCCGCTGTCAGGTACATGCCGTTCCCGTCGTAGATCGGAAACGCGATCGTCGTCTCGTCGAGCACGCGCACGAAGCCGGGCTCACCGCCCTTGTAGGAGCACTGGGGCTGTCCTTCCTCGTCTGTGGTCGCGATGAAGAACATGTCGCGCGCCTCGATGAAGGCCCGGTCGCCCTCGTCGATCCGCTCGTGGACGATCCGCTCCTCGATGCGATCGGCGAGCCGGCGCGTGTCGAAGCGATCCTGGAGCTTGCGGCTCGCATCGTGGTAAAGCCCCACGTCTCCATTTTCTCAGGGAACCTTCACGACCACCAAACAACGGGGGTTCAGGATGCACGTAGCCGCAACTCGAGTGGGCCGCTGTGGGGGGCGGCCCTCTCTCTTTATGATCCGGGCGGTGGGCTATCACGTCGCCGACATCTCGACGCTCGAGTGGGAAGAGCGCCCGCCGGCGGCCGAAGGCCTGCCGCCCCGGCAGTCGGCCGACGTCACCACCGCCGCCGAGCTGAAGCAGTCCCGCGGACGCGTCTGGCGCTATCCCGCAGGGACGCGCGGACGGCGGCACGCCGACAAGGCGCAGGAGGAAGTGTTCGTCGTCATCTCGGGCAGGCTGACCATGCTGCTCGGCGAACCGCCGGAGCGGGTGGACGTCGGCCCGGGCAGCGTCGTCGCGGTCGAGCCGGGCACGCCGCTGCAGGCGCGCAACGAGGGCAACGAGGAGCTCCTCATGTACATCTACGGCGCCCCGCCCGAGCAGGAAGGTGCCGACTTCTTCGACGACGTCGAGCTGACTTAGTGGCTCTGAGCCAATAAGTCTTCGGCGCGCTCGAAGACAAGCTCAGGTGAGCGGCACGTCACGGTCCAACAGGCTTAGGCCGCGGCCGGCTCCCGTGCGGTCGCCTTCTCGAAGACGAGCTCGCCGTCGCGAGCGTCGACGCGCACGGTGTCGCCCTCGCCGAAGTCGCCTTCGAGCAAGCGCAGCGCAAGCGGGTTCTCGACGAGGCGCTGGATGGCGCGCTTGAGCGGACGCGCCCCGTATGCGGGATCCCAGCCCGCATCGGCGAGCAGCTGCTTTGCCTCCTCGGTCAGGTCGAGCTCGAGCTCACGCTCCGCCAGCCGCGCGCGGAGGCGGGCGAGCTGCAGCTCGACGATGTCCGCGAGCTGCTCCTTCGTCAGGGGCTTGAACTCCACGATCTCGTCAATCCGGTTCAGAAACTCCGGCCGGAAGAACTCGCGCATCTGCTCCTGCGAGCGCAGGTTCGAGGTCATGATCAGGACGGTGTTGCGGAAGTCGACGGTGCGGCCCTGGCCGTCCGTGAGCCTCCCGTCGTCGAGGATCTGGAGCAGCACGTCGAAGACCTCGTTGTGCGCCTTCTCGATCTCGTCGAGGAGGATCACCGAGTAGGGGCGGCGGCGGACGGCCTCGGTGAGCTGGCCGCCCTCCTCGTAGCCGACGTAGCCGGGGGGCGCGCCGATCAACCGCGCGACGGTGTGCCGTTCCTGGTACTCGGACATATCGAGGCGCACCATTGCTCGCTCGTCGTCGAACATGAACTCGGCGAGCGCCCGGGCGAGCTCCGTCTTCCCGACGCCGGTCGGGCCGAGGAGGACGAACGAGCCGATCGGCCGGTTCGGATCCTGCAGTCCCGTGCGCGCGCGGCGCAGTGCGTTCGCGACAGCCTCGACCGCCTCCTCCTGGCCAACGACTCGCCGGTGCAGGCGCTCCTCCATGTGGATGAGCTTCTCGGTCTCGCCCTCGAGGAGGCGGTCGACGGGAATGCCGGTCCAGCGCGCGACGACGGTGGCGACGTCGTCCTCGTCGACCTCCTCCTTCACCATCGCGTTCTCCGGCTGCGACCCGTCGCGCTCGGCGAGCTCGCGCTCGAGCTGAGGCAGCTCGCCGTGCCTGATCTCGGCGGCCCGGTTGAAGTCGCCCGCACGCTCCGCGCGCTCGTACTCCGAGCGCAGCTCGTCGATGCGCTGCGTGATCTCCTTGACGCGATCGAGCGCCTCCTTCTCCTGCGACCAGCGCGCTGCGAGCTCGGAGTGGCGTTCCTTCGCCTCCGCCAGCTCGCGCTCGACCGGCTCGCGCACGTCCTTCGACTCCTTCTGCATCGCGGCGAGCTCGATCTCGAGCTGCCGGACGCGCCGGTCGGCTTCGTCGAGCTCGAGCGGGCTCGAATCGATCTCCATGCGCAGGCGCGAGGCGGCCTCGTCGACGAGGTCGATCGCCTTGTCGGGCAGGAAGCGGTCGGTGATATAGCGGTCGGAGAGAACGGCGGCTGCGACGAGCGCGGCGTCGCGGATGCGGACGCCGTGGTGCGCCTCGTAGCGCTCCTTCAGGCCGCGCAGGATCGCGATCGTGTCGGCGACTGAGGGCTCGCCGACGAGGATGGGCTGGAAGCGGCGTTCCAGAGCGGCGTCCTTCTCGATGTGCTTGCGGTATTCGTCGAGCGTCGTCGCACCGACCGCGCGCAGCTCGCCGCGCGCGAGCATCGGCTTCAAGAGGTTCCCGGCGCTGACCGCGCCTTCCGCGGCGCCAGCGCCAACGATCGTGTGCAGCTCGTCGATGAAGAGGACGATCTTGCCCTCCGCCGCCTGGATCTCGTTCAGCACAGCCTTGAGGCGCTCCTCGAACTCGCCGCGGTACTTCGAGCCGGCGAGCAGCGCGCCGATGTCGAGCGCCCAGACGCGCTTGCCCTTCAGTCCCTCGGGCACGTCGCCCGCGACGATGCGCTGCGCGAGACCTTCGACGATCGCGGTCTTCCCCACGCCCGGATCGCCGATCAGGACGGGATTGTTCTTCGTGCGGCGCGACAGGACCTGGATGACGCGGCGCACCTCCTCGTCGCGCCCGATCACCGGATCGAGCTTGCCCGCCTCGGCCGCACCGGTGAGGTCGCGCCCGAACTTCTCCAGCGCCTGGTAGGTCTCCTCCGGATCCTGCGAGGTCACGCGCTGGCCGCCGCGCACCGCCTTGATCTTCGCCTCGAGCTGGTCGCGGGGCACGACGTCGAGCGCGAGCAGCAGGTGCTCGGTGGAGACGTACTCGTCTTCCATCCGCTTCGCCTCGTCTGCGGCCTGGTCGAGGACGCGCGAGAACGCGGCGGAGACGCTCGGTGGTTGCTGCATGCCCTGCACGGTCGGCTTCGCGCGCAGGGCCGCCTCGGCCTGCGCCCGCAGCTCCGCCGCGCCGGGAACGAGCTGCTGGGGGAGCTCCTGGTCGAGCAACGCGAGCAGCAGATGCTCGGGGTACAGCTCGGGGTTGCCCATCCGGCGCGCGAGCTCCTGCGCGGCCGCAACGGCTTCCTGGCTCTTGATCGTCAGCTTGTTGAAGTCCACTTCAATCTGTCTTTCGTCTCACCTTCGTGTTTGTGCCTGGCACCGGAGTGTCCCCCCTTGGTTGCAGGGCATTTGGCAAACGCGTCACACTTTGGTGACAGTTCTGTTTCAGTGCCTGGCACCGGTCTTACCGCCTCGGCATGAGGTCGATGGGAGGCTTCCAGGGCACGAGGTCGCGGCGGTAGTGGCGGTGCACCTCGCCGATCGCGTCGCGCATCTGGCGCTCCATGCGATCGAGCTGCCGCCGCATCCGCTGCACCTCGTCCTGCAGCCGCAGCACGTGCTCCACACCGGCGAGGTTCAATCCCAGGTCGCTCGTGAGCTCCTGGATCAACCGCAGCCGCTCGAGATCGGCTTCCGAGTACAGCCGCGTGTTGCCGGCCGTGCGCTTCGGGCGGATCAGGCCCCTGGTCTCGTAGATCCGGAGCGTCTGCGGATGCATGCCGACGAGCTCGGCGGCGACGGAGATCATGTAACGCGGACGGTCGTCCATCAGTCCCGCTCTTCCTTGTAGCGCCGCAGCTCCTCGAGCTTGCGGCGCATGAGCACGAACGTCACGAGGACGCCGACCGTGCCGACGCTCACCAGGACGATCGCCGCAGTCTTCACGAGAAGAGCCTCTCCCGTGGATCCTCGTGCGAGGCCTTCTGCAGCTGCTCGAGCGCCTCGCGCTCGGCCTTCGTCAGCTTCTTCGGAACGGCGAGGCGCAGCTTCGCGATCAGGTCGCCCTTGCCGCTCGCGTTGAGCTTCGGCGCCCCCTTCCCGCGGATGCGCAGCTGCCGGCCGTCCTGCGTCCCGGCCGGCACCTTCAGCGACACGCGCTCGCCGTACGGCGTCGGCACCTCGACGGTGGCGCCGAGCGCAGCCTCGCTGTACGACACCGGCACCTCGATCACGAGGTCATCACCGCGCCGCGCGAACTTCTTCGACGGCTCGACGCGGGTGACGACGTACAGGTCGCCCGCCGGACCGCCGGCGGCGCCGATCTCGCCCTTGCCCTTCAGGCGGATGCGCGTCCCGTCCTTGACGCCGGCCGGAATCTTCACCGTGTAGCGCTTGGTACGCCGCTCCATGCCGCTGCCGTTGCACTTCCTGCACGGCTTCTCGACGACGGTGCCGTTGCCCCGACAGCGCGGACACGGCTGGGACAGGGCGAACAGCCCCTGGCTCTCCGACACGACCCCGCGGCCGTTGCACTCGGGACAGATGACGGGAGTCGTCCCCGGCTCGGCACCGGTGCCGCCGCACTCGCGGCAGGCCGTCGTCACCTCGACGGGGATCTTCGTCTCGAGCCCGCGCAGCGAATCTTCGAACGAGAGGTTCACCGGCACCTCGAGGTCGGCGCCGCGCTCCGCCTGCGGCCTCCTCCCGCGCGTCGCCTGCCCGCGGTTGAAGAGCCCGCCGAACAGATCGCCGAGGTCTCCGAGGTCGTTGATGGTGAAGTTGCCGCCGCTGCCGAAGTTGAAGTCGCGCGGATCGAAGCCGCGGCGTCCGTTCTCGCTGCCGAACGTGTCGTACGCCTTGCGCTTCTCCGGATCGGAGAGCGTGTCGTACGCGTTCTGCACTTCCTTGAACTTGTCTTCCGCGGCCGTGTCGCCGGGATTGCGGTCCGGGTGGTACTGCGCGGCGAGTGAGCGATAGGCCTTCTTGATCTCGTCCGCCGACGCGCCCTTCTTCACACCGAGCGTGTCGTAGAGCGTTGCCATTCAGTCCTCCAGCGGAGCCGCGACCACGACCCGTGCCGGCCGCAGTACCTTGTCGCCGAGCGAGTAGCCCTTCTGCACCACTTCGATCACGGAGCCCTCCTCCGCCTCGGACGGCTGCGAGAGCAGCGCCTCGTGCACGTGCGGGTCGAACTTCCCGTCGGTCTCGATTTCGGAGAGCCCCTCCTTCGCCAGGAGCTCGGAGAGCGAACGGTGAACCAGCCGGACGCCCTCGACCACATCGTTGCCCGTCGGGGGCGCCTCCCGCTTCCCCCGAACCCCCTCCTCTGGTCCCCTGTCGCAGACAGGCCGCTTCGCGGCCTCTTCATACTCCGCCGCCGCCTCGAGCGCGCGGCCGAGGTCATCGAGGATCGGAATCAGCTCCTTCATGAGCCGCTCGTTGGCGCGCTCCGCAAAGGCAGCCTGCTCGCGCACGCTGCGCTTGCGGAAGTTGTCGAACTCCGCCGCGAGCCGCTGCAGGCGGTCGAAGAGCTGGTCGCGGTCAGCCTGGAGAGCGTCGACGTCGACGCCTTCGGACCCCGCGGTCGGAGTCGGGGGAACCTCCCGGTTCCCCCGAACCTCCTCCACTGGCCCGCCGTCGCGGGCAGGCGGCCGCGCCGGCGTTTCGGCCTGACGCTTCGAGGCGTCCGTCAAGGCTTCGCCGCCTCCTGCTCCTCGTCGATGACCTCGTAGTCACCTTCCTCGACGACCTCGTCGTCAGACGTGCCCGCGGAGCCGTTGCCGGGGGACGCAGTCGACGCGGTCTGCTGCTGCGCCGAGGCGTAGACCGCCTCCGCCAGCTTGTGCGACGCCTCCTGCAGCGCCTCCGTCTTCGCACGGATCTCGCCGATGTCGTCGCCCTCGAGGGCCTGCTTCAGCTCCATCACACGGCCCTCGACCGTGGCGGCGTCGGACTCGTCCAGCGCCGAGCGGTGCTCGGAGAGCGAGCGCTCGGTCTGGTAGGCGAGCTGCTCGGCGTGGTTCTTCGTGTCGGCGATCTCGTGCAGGCGCCGTGCCTCGTCGGCGTGCGCCTCCGCGTCGCGGATCATCTGCTGGACCTCGTCCTCCTTCAGGCCCGAGCCACCCTCGATGCGGATCTGCTGCTGGTTGCCCGTGCCCAGATCCTTCGCCGACACGTTGATGATCCCGTTCGCGTCGATGTCGAAGGAAACCTCGACCTGCGGCATGCCCCGCGGCGCCGGCGGAATGCCGACGAGCTGGAACTTGCCGAGCGTCTTGTTGAACGCCGCCATCTCCGACTCGCCCTGGAGCACGTGCACCTCCACGGACGGCTGGTTGTCCTCCGCGGTCGTGAACGTCTCGGACTTCTTGGTCGGGATGGTCGTGTTGCGCTCGATCAGCCGCGTGAAGACGCCGCCCTTCGTCTCGATACCGAGCGACAGCGGCGTCACGTCGAGCAGGAGGATGTCCTTGACCTCGCCCTTCAGCACGCCGGCCTGGATCGCGGCGCCCACGGCGACCACCTCGTCCGGGTTGACGCCCTTGTGCGGGTCCTTGCCGATCAGCTCCTTGACCTTCGCCTGCACCGCAGGCATGCGGGTCATGCCGCCGACGAGCACGACGTGGTCGATCTTCGCCTTGTCCATGCCCGCGTCCTCGAGCGCCTGCCGCGTCGGACCGACGGTCCGCGCGAGCAGCTCGGCGGTGATCTCCTCCAGCTTGGCGCGTGTGAGCTGCAGGTCGAGGTGCTTCGGTCCGTCCTGCGTCGCGGTGACGAACGGGAGGTTGATCTGCGTCGTCATCGTGGACGACAGCTCGATCTTCGCCTTCTCCGCCGCCTCGTAGAGGCGCTGGAGCGCCATGCGGTCGGCGGCGAGGTCGATGCCCTGGTCCTTCTTGAACTCGGAGACCATCCAGTCGACGACGGCCTTGTCGAAGTTGTCGCCGCCGAGGTGGTTGTCGCCGTTCGTGGACTTCACCTCGAAGACGCCGTCACCGAGCTCGAGGATCGACACGTCGAACGTGCCGCCGCCGAGGTCGAAGACGAGGATCGTCTGGTCGGAGCCTTCCTTGTCGAGGCCGTACGCAAGCGCAGCCGCGGTCGGCTCGTTGATGATGCGCACGACGTTGAGGCCGGCGATCTTGCCGGCGTCCTTCGTCGCCTCGCGCTGTGCGTTGTTGAAGTAGGCGGGCACCGTGATGACCGCGTCGGCCACCGGCTCGCCGAGGTACGCCTCGGCGTCCGCCTTCAGCTTCTGGAGGATCATCGCGCTGATCTCCGGCGGCGCGTACTCCTTCCCGCCCGCCTTCACCCGCGCATCCCCGTTCGGGCCCTTCGCCACCTCGTACGGGACGATCGTCATCTCTTCCGAGACCTCGTCCCACTTGCGGCCCATGAACCGCTTGATCGAGAACACCGTGTTCTCGGGGTTCGTCACCTGCTGGCGCCGCGCGGGCGCCCCGACGAGCCGCTGGCCGTCCTTCGTGAACGCGACGACGGACGGAGTCGTGCGCCCGCCTTCGGCGTTCGGGATCACGGCCGGCTCGCCACCCTCCAGCACCGCCATGGCGCTGTTCGTCGTGCCGAGATCGATGCCGATAGTCTTTGCCATACCTCGTTTCGCCTTTCCTCGGGGGTCTACTGAGAAAATCTAAGCCGGATCATATCAAGTTCGTGGCCCTGGTGTCCGGCGCCACCCTGGCGTTGCTGCTCCTGAGCGGGCTCGCCGGGGCGCAGACGCCGCGCCCGCAGCTCGTTCGCATCTCCACGGACACGACGACCACAGCCGGGGCGCAGCACGCCACCGAGGTCGAACCGGACGCGCTCGCCGTCGGCTCCCGGATCGTCGCGGTCTTCCAGGTCGGCCGCTTCTTCGGCGGCGGCGCCGGCGCGATCGGCTTCTCGACCTCGGCCGACGCCGGCCGGACGTGGCGAAACGGCCTCCTCCCACCGTTCCCGGCCGCGACGTCCCCGTCCGATCCCGTTGTCGCACACGACGCGCTGCACGGGCGCTGGCTGGCGGCGAGCCTCATCCCGAACGCCAACGGCCAGAGCGCGGTCGCGATCAACGGCTCCGCGGACGGGCTCACCTGGGAAGCGCCGGTGACCGCGGTCTCCTACCGGGTAGGCACCGGCGACGAAGGCACGTCGCTCGACAAGGAGTGGCTGACGTGTGACAACGGGCCGGCAAGCCCGTTCCGCGGGCGCTGCTACCTCGCCTACACGGACTTTGCACACGACACGAGCCCGCAGCGTCCCGGCAGCCACGTCGCGATTCAGAGCTCCGCCGACGGCGGCACGACCTGGAGCGTGCCTCTGCTCCTGGACGTGGTCGCGAACACGCTGTCCCCCGGCGTCCAGCTCGTCGTCCGACCGAGCGGCGAGCTCGTGGTCGTGTTCTTCGAGGACGGCGTCGCCGAGGCCGTTCGCTCGAGCGACGGCGGGGCGACGTTCTCCGAGCGCGAGCGCATCTCGACCCTCACCTTCCACCGGCACCCGATCACGCCGAACCGTCCGCGCACGTTCAGCCTCGCCACCGCAGCCGTCGACGCCGCGGGCGCCGTCTACGTGGCCTGGCCCGACTGCCGCTTCCGAGCGGGCTGCGCCGCCGACGACATCGTGTGGACTCGGTCAGGCTCGCCTGGAAGCTGGTCACCGGTCCGGCGCATTCCGCTCACGCCGCGCCGGTCACGCCTCGAACTCGTCCTGCCGGACCTGGCCGTCTCGGGCCGCAGGGTCGCGCTGACGTACTACGCCCTCAACTTCGCGGACTGCACCGAGCAAACCTGTCTGCTCGACGCGTACCTCGTCACGTCGAAGACGCTCGGCGCCCGCTGGGCGAAGCCGCGACGGCTCAACCCTCGCCGCATGCGCCTGACCTGGCTCGCGCAAACCGTGAGCGGACGCATGGTGGGCGACTACATGGCGACGGTCTTCGCCGGGACACGTGCCGTGTCCGTGCACGTGCAGGCGCGCGCGCCGCAGGGCGACCGCTTCAACGAGGCGGTCTACGCATACGGCGCAACGCCCTAGCGGTGGCGGGCTCGGCGAGCACGATGCCGGCCATGATCAACACGCAGCCGCCCCAGCCCGGGAGCCCGAGGCGATCTCCCGCGAGGGCGTACCCGAACAGGCCCGCGAAGACCGTCTCGAGCGAGAAGACGAGCGCGATCCGCGCCGCGCTCATGCGCCGCTGCGCCCACACCTGGATCAGATAGGCGAGTGCGCTCGCGAACACGCCGGTCACGAGCAGCGCACCCCACACCGTCCAGCCGTGCGGAACCGAGAGATCCCCCAGTGCGAGCGCGATCACGAGGAAGGCGATGAACGCGGTCAGCATCTCGACGAATGTGAGCGCGACGGCGTCGTAGCGCGCGGCGAAGCGTTCGACCCCCACGATCTGCAGCGCCTGCGCGGCGGTGCTCGCGAGGACGAGCAGGTCACCCGAGGCGGAGCCCGCGTCCACCCCCGAGAGCAAGGCGAGGCCGACGACCGACAGGACGACGCCGGCCCAGACCTCGGCGCCGATCCGCGCTTTGAACAAGACGAGCGCGAGCAACGGCGTCAGCACGACGTACAGACCGGTGATGAAGCCGGTGCTCGAGACAGTCGTCCGCTCGAGCCCGGCGGTCTGCAGCGCGTAGCCCGTCGCAAGCAGCACGCCGAGCACCGCGCCCGCGACTGCCCCGTGGCGGCCGAGGCTGCGGGTGCGAGGGAGCGCCGGCACGGCCAGCGTGACCGTTGCGATCGCGAACCGCACCGCAAGGAACGCGAACAGCGGATAGAGCTCGAGCGCGTCCTTGACCTGGACGAACGTGACGCCCCACACAGCCGTCACGGCGATCAGAGCGATGAGCGCGGGCATCGCGCGATTCTCCACGAACGGACCGAAGCGAAACGCACCTTGGGCTAAGCTGATTTGCGTGGAGCCGCTGCGCGATTCCTGGGGCCGGGAGATCAAGTCCGTGCGCGTGTCGGTCACGGACAAGTGCAACTTCCGCTGCGCCTACTGCATGCCTGCCGAGGGGCTCGAATGGCTCCGACGTGACGAGATCCTCAGCTTCGAGGAGATCGCGCGCCTCGTCGGCGTGCTCGCACGGCTCGGCGTCGACGAAGTGCGGCTGACCGGCGGCGAGCCGCTCGTGCGGCGCGACCTGCCGGTACTGGTCGGGATGCTGGCGCGAACCGAGGGTGTCCACGACCTGTCTCTGACCACGAACGGCGTGCTGCTGAACAAGCTCGCCGGACCGCTCGTCGATGCCGGCCTGCAGCGGTTGAACGTCTCGCTCGACTCGCTCAACCACGTGCGGTTCGCAGAGATCACGCGCCGTGACGCGCTCGACGCCGTGCTCACCGGCCTCGAAGAGGCCGAGCGCTATCCCCAGCTTCGCCCGATCAAGGTGAACTGCGTGGCGGTGAAGGGGTTCACCGAGACCGAGGTCCCGGCGCTGGCCGACCTGGCCCGGCGCAAGCCGTACGTCGGTCGCTTCATCGAGTTCATGCCGCTCGACGCCGACGAGGCGTGGCGCGAGGACGACGTCCTCACCGGCGCCGAGATCCGGGCGCTGATCGAGGCGGAGCACGGACCGCTCGTGGAGATTCCCGCCAAGCCCTCCTCGACGGCCAAGCGTTTTCGCTTCGCGGACGGCCAGGGCGAGCTCGGCTTCGTCAATCCCGTCTCCGAGCCGTTCTGCTCGAGCTGCGACCGGATCCGTCTCACCGCAGACGGACAGCTGCGCACGTGCCTTTTCTCACGACGTGAGTGGGACCTGAAGACACCGCTCCGGGACGGAAGCAGCGACGAGCAGCTGGTCGAGCTCCTCCGTTTCGCCGTACATCACAAGGAGTTGAAACACAGAATCAACGATCCGGGCTTCGTCAGGGCGAGCCGATCGATGTCCCAGATCGGCGGCTAACTGCCGCCGACGAGGGATTTCTCACCGCCTGCGCGACGTTTAGAATTCCTAGGTCATGACTGCCGCCATCGCAGCCGGCCGGCGCGTTCTGCCACGTGGGTACGCCGATTTCGGCCTCCAGCTGCTGATCTGGTTCGGCTTCCTCGCCGCGTACCAGGTGGCGCGTGGAGTGGCCGATCGAGATCCGGCGCGAGCCTTCACGAACGGCTGGCGTGTGATCGACATCGAGCAGCGCCTCACCGGCCTGGGCGAGCTCACCCTGCAGGGATGGACGCAATCCTCACGCGTGCTCGAGGCGCTCGTGTCGTGGACCTACTGGAACTCCGAGTTCACGGTGATCGGAATCGCGCTCCTCTGGGTGTACCTCCGCCGCAACGAGGCGTTCACGCGCTTCCGCAACACGATCCTGATCGCCAACGTGCTCGGCCTGGTCGGCTACGTGCTGCTGCCGACGGCTCCGCCTCGCTTCTTCACTTCGATCGGGTTCATCGACACCGTCAGCCAGTTCGGCGGCCTCAATCACGGCAGCGGCCTCGTCGAGCTCGCCGCCAATCCCTACGCGGCGATGCCCAGCCTGCACGCGGCCGACGCGCTCATCGTCGGCGTCGTCCTCGCCTCGGTCGTGCGACATCCCGTGTTCAAGGCGCTCTGGCTGCTCTGGCCCGTCTGGGTCTGGTTCGCGGTCATGGCGACCGGCAACCACTTCTGGCTCGACGTGCTCGCAGGGATCGTCCTCGCGGCGATCACGCTCGCGATCGTCTACCGAGCCCGCGTCAAGAGCTTCATCGCAGCGCTGCTATAGTCGGCTCATAGCAGGAATGCGATGGGCGAGGACATGAGGGAAAGCGCAGTACTCCACCGCGTCAAGCACGGCTACACGAGGGGCGCACGAACGCTCGCGTCCCGCTCGATCGTGGGCCTCGCGCGCACGCGCGTGACGCCGAATGCGCTGACGACGGCCGGCGTCTCGCTCTGCCTCGCAGCATCCGTGCTCGTCTTCTTCGAGAACAGGAATCCCTGGCTCTTCTACTGGGCCGGCGCGGCGGCGTTCGTCGTCGGCTCGATCCTCGACATCCTCGACGGAGCGCTTGCACGCGCGGGCGGGAAGACGACGCCGTTCGGCGCGTTCCTCGACTCCACCACCGACCGGATCGGTGAGGGAGCGATGCTCGGCGCGATCGCACTCATCCTCCACCGCCACGACCATCCGGTCGCGCTCGCGCTGACGTTCGCCGCCGTCGCGGGCTCATTCCTCGTCAGTTACACGCGCGCGCGCGCGGAAGCGCTCGGCCTGCGCGGCGACGTGGGCATCGGCTCCCGGGCCGAGCGCGTCGTCGTGATCACCGGCGGGCTCGTGCTCGCACCGATCAGCATCTGGTTGCTGATCGGAGCAATCTCACTCCTCGCAGCAACTGCGTGGCTCACGGTGCTGCAGCGGATCCTGCACGTCCGCAAGCAGCTGCTCGAGAGAACTCGCTGAGCCGATGCTCCTCTTCATCATCCTCGCGATCGCCTGGGGCTTCATCGTCGGAGGCCTGGCCCGGCTCGCCCTGCCCGGCCCCGACCCGATGCCGTGGTACGCGACGATCGGCCTCGGCCTCGCCGGCTCGCTCGTCGGCGGAATCATCGCGCGGATCCTGATCGGCACCGCCGGCGGCTTCATCTTCGCCTTCCTCGGCGCAGTGCTGCTGCTCTACCTGTACCGCCGCTTCGTCCAGGGCCGCGGCATCACCGGCCCCTCGGCGCGCCGCGTGCCCTAGCCCGGGGCTCCATATCGCAAAGCTGCTATCTTCCGACTCATAGCAAGCTTGCGATAGGAGGTTTCCACATGTCTCAGGAAGACGGCAGGCAGAACGGCAAGGCGCGTCTCGACGACCGTGTCCGGGTGGCGCTCGTCGGCGTCGGCAACTGTGCCAACGCGCTGCTGCAGGGCGTCGAGTACTACAAGGACGCGCCGGACGACGAGTTCGTCCCCGGCCTGATGCACGTGAACCTCGGCGGCTACCACGTCCGCGACATCGAGTTCACCGCTGCGTTCGACGTCACCACCGACAAGGTCGGCAAGGACCTGTCCGAGGCGATCTGGGCGCATCCCAACGACACGATCAAGTTCGCCGAGGTGCCGAAGACGGGCATCACCGTGTCCCGCGGCATGACGCATGACGGGCTCGGCAAGTACATCTCGCAGGTCGTGACGAAGGCTCCCGGCGAGACCGCCGACGTCGTGCGCATCCTCCGTGACACGCAGACGGACGTCGTCGTCAGCTACCTCCCGGTCGGGTCGGAAGCCGCGACCAAGTGGTACGCCGAGCAAGTCCTCGACGCCGGCTGCGCCATGGTGAACTGCATGCCCGTGTTCATCGCGCGCGAGGCGTACTGGCAGCGGCGCTTCGAGGAGAAGGGCCTGCCGATCATCGGCGATGACATCAAGTCACAGGTCGGCGCGACGATCACGCACCGCGTCCTCACGTCGCTCTTCCGCGAGCGCGGCGTCCGGCTCGACAAGACGATGCAGCTGAACGTCGGCGGCAACTCTGACTTCCTCAACATGCTCGAGCGCGAGCGCCTCGAGTCGAAGAAGATCTCGAAGACGAACGCGGTCACGTCGATGCTCGACTACGACCTCGGCGCGGAGAACGTCCACGTCGGGCCGTCGGACTACGTGCCCTGGCTGACCGACCGCAAATGGGCGTACATCCGCATGGAGGGCTCCTCCTTCGGCGACGTGCCGCTCAACGTCGAGCTCAAGCTCGAGGTCTGGGACTCGCCGAACTCGGCCGGCATCGTGATCGATGCCGTGCGCCTGGCAAAGCTCGCGCTCAACAATGGAGTCGCCGGCGCGCTCGAGGGGCCGAGCTCCTACCTGATGAAGTCGCCGCCGAAGCAGGTGCGAGACGACGACGCCTACGAGGCGACGGAGGCCTTCATCCGCGAGAACGCCCGCACGAAGGCGGCGCAGGAAGCGGCGACTACGACCAGCTAGACGGCTGTCAGCGGTGTGAAACAATGCGCGCCTCGAACTTGGCCACCTAGGGGAGAAGGGGGACATTCATGAGGCGATCATTCGCGGTCCTGTTCGTGCTGCTCGGCGTCACCCTGACGGCCGGCATCGCAGGGGCCGGTGACAACGACTCAGGCTTCACGACGAGCCAGGGCGCGATGCTCACGCCGCTTCTGCCGGGCGCGAGCGTCACGCCGATCATCACGGTCGGCGAGACGGTCCGGGGCTATCGCTTCGAAGCCATTCCGGACGGCATCTCGTTCGATCCGAACGGGCAAGGGACGGTCGACGTCTACGTCAACCACGAGACGTCCACCGTGCCGTTTCCGTACACGCCCGGACGCGGCCTTGCGAACCAGAACGACTTCGACAACGCGCAGCTGAGCAAGCTGCGGCTGAATCAGCACAGCGCAGGCGTGCTGAAGGGTGAAATGGTGATCACGAGCGCGGAGAACTTCCAGCGCTTCTGCTCAAACTTCCTCGCCACGGCACGCGAGGGATTCGAGCGGAAGATCCTGTTCACGAACGAGGAGACGAGCGACTTCGTGAACCGGACGGGAACCGCCTTCCCGCCCGGCCCGGGGGCGGAGCAGGCAGGCGTGGTCATCGCGACGGACGTGCAGTCCGGAACGCACAAGGTGATCTACGGCATGGGCCGGCTGAACCACGAGAACGACGTCGCGGTACCGGGATACGGCCACCCGGTCGTGCTCTCGGGCGACGACACGTTCGTCAGCAATCCCGCCGGCTCGCAGCTCTACTCGTACATGGCCGGCAGCGCGAACGCGCTCTGGAACGACCAGGGTGACCTGTACGGATTCGTCTCGGACGACCCGAACGTCGACGACTACTACGACTTCCCGGTCGGCTCGTCGATGTCCGTGAGCGGACACTTCGTCAAGCTCGACAAGAGTGCGGCCACCGGCGACCAGAGCGCGCTGGAGGCCGCGTCCGACCAGGCGCACGTCTTCCAGTTCGTGCGGCTCGAGGACATCGCCTACGACAAGCGTCCCGGCAGGCAGAACGTCGTCTACGTCGCGGACACGGGCCGCGGCTCGAACAGCGCGAGCGGCAACGCGTTCGCGTCGACGAACGGCCGCGTCTGGAAGATCGTCCTCGATCCGGCCGACCCGACGAAGGTGCTGTCACTGTCGGTGCTGATCGAGGGCGACGACAATCCCGTCAAGACGATCGGCGAGATCCACCAACCGGACAACGTCGAGACGACACAGAACGGCCTCTACATCGCCGAGGATCCCGGCTCGAGCCAGCAGTTCCCGGTCGGCTCGACTGACCCGAACGCGACTCCGGCCCGCCTCTGGCAGCACGTGTTCGGGACGGGCGCCAACACACCGGTCGCGGCCGTGAACCAGTCGGCCGACGAAGGTCCGACCGACGTCGACTCGTCGACGTCTCCCGGCGCGCTCGGCTCCTGGGAGTCGACCGGCGTCGTCGACGCCTCCTCGGTCTTCGGCCCCGGAGCGTTCCTGATCAACGTCCAGGCCCACACCCTCTGGGTGGAGGAATCGGCAGGGCCCGACTGGACGAACAAGCGCGAGGGCGGACAGCTGATGCTCCTGCGCATCCCGGGCGCGTAGCCCGATCTCACGTGGAGGGCCCGGGTCTCCTTCCGGGCCCTCCTCACTACACTCGGAGCAGATGGGCCTCCGAATCTGCCTCGTCACCCCGTTCGCCTGGTCGCAGCCGCACGACGTCAACGAGCACGTGGAGGGGGTCGCGAGATCGCTGCGGGAGCTCGGCCACTCCGTCACGGTGCTCGCCTCTTCCAACAGGGCACGTGACCTCGCAGCCGGCCGCCGTGCACTGCTCGACGGCCTCGACGCCGAGGTCGTCGCCCTCGGGCCGGCGGTGCCGATCTCACGGCGCAGCCGGATCGGGGTGCCAGTCGGTGTGCGGGCGAACCTCTCGCTCGCCCTGGCGCTCGGGCGTTTCGACGTCGTCCACGTCTTCGAGCCTGGACTGCCGTCACTGTCCTATCTCGCGCTGCGCGACGCACAGGCGCTGACGGTCGCGTCGTTCCTGTCGCCCGAACGGCTCTCCTACCCGCCGGGGAAGGCGCAGCGGGACCGCCTGCTCGGGCGGGTGGACGCGCTCGTGGCGACGAGCGAGGAAACGGCAGCGGCAGCAGCCGCACGCTTTCCGGGCCGGTACGCCGTCGTCAGCGAGGGTGTCGATCTCGAGCTCGTTCGTCCGGGCCGCAAGCGCAACCTGATCGTGCTCGAGTGGCGGCCGAACGAGCGGGCGCTGCTCCGCGGTGTGTTCGCCGCGCTCGAAGAACTCCCCCGCTGGGAGCTCGTCCTGCTGCGGACGAAGCCGTTGTCCGGGCGCCCCACGATCCCGCGCGCGTTCCGCGGGCGTGTGCACGTGCGCACCGCGCGTGACGGTGCGGCCAGGGCTGCACTGCTCGCCGAGGCGAGCACGTTCGTCCCCGCGCTCGCCGGTTTGAGGCGACTACGGCTCGAGGCGGCGGCCGCGGGGTGCGCCATCGCCGCTCCGCCGGGGACACGCCGGCAGCCTGAGCTGGCCGGCGCCGAGGCCGCGCGCCTCGCGGAGGACGCCGCCTACCGGGCGCGGCGGGTAGACGCCGCGCGCGCCGAGGCCGACGGGCAGAGCTTCGGCGAGGTCGCGCGCGAGCTCGACGAGCTCTACCGCTCGCTCACCAAGCGCCGCCACACGCCTCGGCAGGACGCTGACCCGCTCGCCGACCGGGACTGGATCCTCTGCGACCTGCACATGCACACGAGCTGGTCGCACGACTGCACCGTCGATCCCGCCGACCTGATCATGTACGCCGAGGCCAACGGGCTCGGCGCGATCGCCGTCACCGACCACAACGTCTTCGGGGGGGCTCTCGAGACCGTCGAGCTGGCCGCCGGCCGCGAGCTCGTCGTCATCCCGGGCGAAGAGATCAAGACCGACGGGCAGGGCGAGGTGATCGGCCTGTTCCTGAAGCGGGAGATCCCGCGCGGGATGTCGTTCGCCGACACGGTCGCCGCGATCAAGGAGCAGGGCGGGCTCGTCTACCTGCCACATCCGTTCGACCGCATGCACTCGATCGCCGATCCGGCGACGCTCCAGGGCCACCTGGCCGACATCGACGTCTTCGAGGTCTACAACGCGCGCCTGCTCTTCGAGGCCTACAACGACGAGGCCCTCCGCTTCGCGCGCAAGTACAACCTCAGGATGGCCGCGGGCTCCGACGCCCACGTCCTCCAGGGAGTCGGGACTGGTGCCGTCCGCATGCGGGCCTTCCATGGGCCGGAGGAGTTCCTGCTGAGCCTCCAGTCGGCGCAGATCCTCCGCCGGCCGCGGTCGCTCGTCTACCTCCAATCCCTCAAGTGGATGGCCCAGGCCAAGGAACGAGTCCGCTAGCCCCGAAAGTCGAGGGGTCCGTGCCTGTGACCGACGAGATCTACGAGAAGTACCTCCAGAAGGCGATCGTCGAGATCAACGAGCTCGCCCACGAGGTCGCGCAGGTCGGCGGCGCCCGCGTGCCCGTCGTCGGCTCCGGCCATCCCCTGGCGGACGTGATGCTCCTCAAATACCGGCCGCAGCCTGCGGAGGTCCAGGAAGGCGTGGCGTTTTACGGCCGTGCCGGCCAGGCGATCCTCAAGTCGCTCCAGCGCCTCCACGTCGACCCGATGTCCGTGTACGGCACGAACTGCCTGAAGTTCGCGGAGGGCGACGAGGACGAGTCCCGGCCGTTCCTGGCGCGCGAGCTGCACATCGTCCAGCCCAAGCTGATCGTGGCGATGGGCGAGGCCGCGGTGGGGTTCCTCAACTCCGTCGAGGCCCCGCTGGTCGATACGGTGGAGTACACGCCGGGCGAGCTCCAGCGGTTCACCGCGACCGTCCAGGCGCTGGTGGTGCCCGACATCGACACGTCACTCGACGAAGCCCCTGCCAAGACCCAGTTTTGGAACGCGTTCAAGCCACTCGGCGATTGGTGGGCAGAGCTCCCGCCCTACTAGCGGCACTCCTCCTCGGAGCGGCGCTCGGGCTCTACTACGCGTTCCACGAACAGCTGTGGAGCGCCTCGACGTGGTGGGACATCGCCTTCGTCTCGCTGCTGCTGATTCCGGCCTGCTTTGCGTTCGTCTGGCTCGCGCTGCCGCTGCGTGACCTGCCCGGGCTCCTCCTCGTCGGGGTCGGCTTCGGCGCCGCCGCACTGCTCTGCCATCTCGCGGGCTGGAACACACTCGAGAACTTCTCCAAGCTCTTCGGCGTCACCGCGATCGGCTTCTGGTTCCTTCGCTACTTCGAGAGCCTGGCCTGGATCGTGCTCGTCGCGCTGATCATCCCGTGGGTCGACGCCTACTCGGTCTGGCGCGGTCCGACGAAGGTGATCGTCACCGAGCACCGCGAGGTCTTCACGAACTTCTCCTTCGCGTTCCCGCTCCCCGGAGAGACGGCCGCCGCGAACCTCGGGCTCCCCGACCTGCTCTTCTTCGCCCTCTTCCTCGCCGCCGCCGCACGGTGGGCGCTGCGCCCGGGCCTCACGTGGCTGCTGCTCACGCTCTCGTTCGGCGCGACGCTGGCGCTCGCCGTCTGGCGCGACATCGGCGGCCTGCCCGCCCTGCCCTTGCTCGCGCTCGGCTTCCTCGCCTCGAACGCCGACCTGCTCTGGACGCGCGTCAGGCAGGAGCTGCAGGAAGCACGCTCCGGAAGAACCGAAACACGTTCTTCTGGTCGTAGCGAGCCTTGACGATCCGCAACCTGGGCAGATTCGTCCCGTAGTACGCGACGTTCGGGCTCTGCAGCTCGGGGTCGATGTAGTTCTGGTACGCCTGTCCGGAAACGTACGGCGACATCGCGGCGCGGAAGGAGCGCAACCAGTCGGCGTCCGCCGAGGTTGAGCTGCCGGCCACGTACTGCACGGAGAAGAGCTGGTCGCGGTGCACGAACGCCGTGTCCGACTTGGCGACGCGGTTGATCACGCCGCCGTAGGCGTCGAGCAGCACGCTGCCGCCGCCGAGCGCGGGATCGTTCTGCCGCTGCTCGATCCTCTGGACCATGGCCTGGATCCCCGCGGGCGGGAGCTGCGCCCGCACGTAGTCCGACTTGGCGAGGAAGTCGGAGCGCCCCACCTCCGCGCTCGGCACGCCGAGATGGCAGCGCGCCACCTCCGAGCAATTCGCCCAGTCGAGCGCGGCGTTGAGGAAGGAGCGCGTGCGGACCTCCATGGTCTTCGGCGTCGCGGCGTTGACGAGCGGCTGTAGCAACGCCTGCAGACCCGCCTGGCTGCCGAAGTACTGGCCGTTCGACGCGACGATCGGACCACCCGGCCCGTCGGTGGCGATCAGGTCGCACATCGAGAAGAGCTCGTCCGGCGCGGTCGGCGCCCAGGCCTGCCAGGCAGCGAGGACCGTCGCCGCGTCGCTCCAGTTCCACGTGGCCCGGTAGGTGACGACGTCGCTCGCCGCGTGCGTGCGGAAGGTGAGGTCGGTGACGATCCCGAGCTGCCCCGCCCCGCCCCCGCGGCACGCCCAGAAGAGATCGGGATGCTGCGTGTTGCTCGCGAGCAGGAGCTGCCCGGCGGCGGTGACGATCTTGAGCGAGACGAGGTTGTCGCAGGTGAGACCCCACGCTCTCCCCGAGAAGCCGTGCCCGCCACCGAGCGTCAAGCCCGCGATCCCGACCGTGGGGCACGAGCCCGCGGGGATCGCCACGCCTTCGGCGAAGAGGCCCTGCACGACATCGATCAGGCGCGCGCCCGCGCCGATCGACGCGGTGCCCGCCGCGTGGTTCACCGCGATCTGGTTCAGCCGCGACACGTCGACGACGGCACCCCGGCACGTCGAGTAGCCCGCATAGCTGTGGCCGCCGCTGCGGGCCACGACCCGAATCGAGTGCCGCCGCGACCAGCGCACGGTCCGCCAGACGTCCTGCGCCGTCTCGCAGAACACCACCGCACCGGGCCGGATGGTGTCGTAACGAGGGCTGTAGAGGCGGCGCGCGGCGTCGTACGCAGCATCCATCGGCGTGACGACGGTTCCCTGGACGAGTCCCGCGAGCTCGACGACGCGCGGATCGACTGCAGACCGCAATCCAACCGCGGTCCAGCCCGGCAGGCCCACCAGCGCGCCCGCGCCGACGGCGAGCCGTCCGCCGCGAACGAGGAGCTCGCGCCGGTCGAGCCGCTCGCTCACGGCCGCTCGAGCAGCGACACGGCCTCGACGTGAGGCGTGTGCGGGAACATGTCCACGGGCTTGACGCGCAGCAGGTCGTAGCCGTACTCCGCGCGGAGACGCTTCACATCTCCCGCGAGCGTCGTCGGATTGCAGCTGACGTAGACGATGCGCGGCGCGCCGATCTCCCCGAGCCGCTTCAGCGCCTTGCCGGCCAGGCCCGCGCGCGGTGGATCGACGACCACCACGTCCGGGTCGCCGCTGCGCACGTGCAGTTCCTCCAGCGCCTGACCGACGTTGCCGGCGAAGTACGCAGCGTTGCCGACCCCGTTCAGCTCCGCGTTCTCGAGCGCGCACGCGATCGACTCCTCCGAGACGTCGACGCCCCACACGGTCAGTGCGTCGCGTGCGAGCACGAGGCCGATCGTGCCGATCCCGCAGTACAGGTCGTACACCGTCTCGTTGCCCGTGAGCGCTGCGAACTCGCGCGCGATGCCGTAGAGCTTCTCAGCCATCTGCGTGTTCGTCTGCAGGAAGGCGTTCGGCCTGACGCGAAAGCGCAGGCCGCACATCTGCTCCTCGATCGCCTCGTCTCCCCAGAGGAGCTCGGTGGGAAGGTTCGTCGTCACCTCCGCAGGCGTGTCGTTCGCCGACCAGTGGATCGAGCGGACCTCCGGAAACTGTCGCAGCGTGTCGACGAAGCCGCCGCGGTCGAACTTCTCGCCGGGCCCCGTGACCAGCTGGACGAGCACCTGCCCGGTGTTGCGCCCCTCGCGGACGACGAGATGACGAAGATAGCCCGTGTGCTCCGCCTGGTCGTAGGCAACGAGCCTGTCGCCCCTCGCCCACTCGCGCACCGAGTTGCGGATCGCGTTCCCGACGTCGGTCGTCAGCCAGCACGTTTCGATCTCGAGCACTTCGTCCCAGCGGCCCGCCTTGTGGAAGCCGAGCGTCGGGCCGTCCTCGAGCTGCGTGAACGAGTACTCGAGCTTGTTGCGGTAGTGGAAGATCTGTTCCGCCGGAACGATCTCCTCGAGTGGCGCGTCCTGCAGCCCGCCGATGCGCCGCAAGGCGTCGGCCACCTGGTCGTGCTTGGCCTCGACCTGCGCCTCGTAGGCGAGGTCCTGAAAACGGCAGCCGCCGCACGCGGGGTAGTGCTTGCACGGCGCGTCGACGCGCAGGGGACTCGGCTTGATCACCTCGGTGGCGAGGGCCTCCGCGTGGCGGCGCTGCACCTTCGTGACGCGCGCACGCACCGTGTCTCCGGGCAGGCCGCGCCGGACGAATACGACGAAGCCGTTCAGCCTGGCGACGCCGTTGCCGCCGTAGGCGAGCCGGTCGAT
Organism: Gaiellaceae bacterium; assembly: GCA_035764165.1. GTDB lineage: Bacteria > Actinomycetota > Thermoleophilia > Gaiellales > Gaiellaceae > 3-1-20CM-4-69-9. Next base: position 77,169 of record DASTZS010000034.1, read on the forward strand.
CGTGAGCTCGAGCTCCTGGTCCCTCGTGACGGGTGCGGCCACGAGGGACCAGGGTATGCGCTTACGCCGCCTGCCGGAGTCGCGGCGCAGGCAGCCGGACCGGATGGTTCGAGCGGAACACGTCCTCCGGGTCGACCGTGCTCTTCACGGTCTGCAGGCGGCGATACGTCGAGGGGCCGAACAGCCGCTCGCCACGCTCCCGCCGCTCCGTGAAGTTGAGGTAGTCCCGGCCGGCGTCCCACGGCGCCATCGCAGCGTGGACGACCTCGATGTGCGCCTTCATCGCGGCCCCCAGGTCCGGCGTGGCCGCGCTGCCGACCGCGAAGAGCGCGAAGCCGGCCTCGATCGTGGCGAGCGCCCCGTGTCCGGGCTGCAGGCGCGCCAGGGCGCCGCCGAGATGCCGCACCTCCACCGACACCAACGGCGACCCCGAGCCCGCACCTGCTGCGGCGACAAGCGCAGCAACCGCCTCCTCGGGGAAGTCGGCGAGCAGCATCCCGTCGCCGGTCCCTGGCACCGGGTGCTCGGGATCCATGTGCAGGTGCGTGAGCTTCTCCACCGGGATCGTCGCGAAGGTGTCCATGCCCGGCCCGAGTTCCCTCAGCGGCCGCAGGAGCTTCTCCGCCACCTCCTCGCCGTTCAGGAAGGTCGCCTCAATCACCGCGAACGAGCGACCGCGCAGCGGCTCCGGGAGGTCCGGGATCGGCGGGAACTGCAGGAAGCGGCCGAGCGACGTCACCTCGTCCGGCACGTCCTGGACCCACCGGCGCCAGGCGTGCAGGACCTCGGCGCCACGCTCGATCGGGAAGAAGAGGACGCCTGCGTGGACCTCGGAGATCGCGTGGAGGCTGAACTCGAGCGCTGTGACGACGCCGAACGAGCCGCCGCCGCCGCGCAACGCCCAGAACAGCTCGGACTCGTTGTCGGCGTCGGCACGCACGAGCTCGCCGTCTGCGTTGACGAGCTCGACGGCGGTGACGCTGTTCGCCGCCAGGCCGTGCTTGCGCGCGAGCCAGCCGATGCCGCCGCCGAGCGAGTAGCCGACGACGCCGACGTCCGGCGAGGAGCCTGCGAGCGCTGCGAGCCCGTGCTCGGCTGCGGCCTCGCTCACCTCGGCCCAGAGCACGCCGGCTTCGACACGGGCGCGCCGGGTCTCCGCGTCGATCTCGACGCGGCGCATGCGTTCGGTCTTCACGAGCACCGTGTGCGCGAGGGAGCCCATGGCCGCGGCGTTGTGACCGGTGCCCTGCGGGGCGACGCGGAGGCCGCGGCTGCGGGCCCAGCGCACCACCGCGGCGACCTCGTCGGCGGTTTCCGGGAGGGCAACGGCCGCCGGCTGCTGGTCGACGGCGAGGTTCCAGGCAAGACGGGCTTGGTTCCAACCGGGATCGTGCGGCAAGACGAGAGAGTGGTTCTTCATCGGAGCCTCCAGCGGGTCGGTGTCGTACGCAGACGCTGACAGCGGCGGGAGGCCGGAAACAGGTGGACGACTGGTGTCTGCAGGTGCGGAAACCCGTACGATCGCCGCGTGGACGCCGAGGATGCGGCAGGCGCATGGGTGGCAGCGTGGGACAGCGCCTGGCGCCGCAAGGACGAGCGGCTGCTGGAGCCGGTGTACGCCGAGGGCGCCGTTCACCGCTCGCATCCGGACCGGCAGCCGCACTCACCGGTCGAGTACGCGCGCGGCGCGTTCGCCGAAGAAGGCGACGACCTCGAGCTGTGGTGGGGAGAACCGCTCGTCGCCGGGAACCGCGCGGCTGTCGAGTGGTGGGCGTCGGTGACGGAAGAAGGCGAAATGGTCACGCTCGCCGGCACCTCGTGGCTGACGTTCGGCGACGACGGCCGGGTCGTCGAGCAGCACGACTACTGGACGATCACGCCCGGACGGGCAGCGCCGTGGCCGGGCTGGGGCGCCGGTCCTAGCTCAGCGGAGTGACGTAGACCTTCCGCTCGCGCGGCCCGTCGAACTCGCAGAAGAAGATGCCCTGCCACGTGCCGAGCGCGAGCTTGCCGTCGTCGAGCGGCACGAGGATCTGCGGGCTCATGAGCGACGCCCGGATGTGCGACGGGGCGTTCGGGCCGTCCGGATCCTCGACGTGCTTCCATTCCCAGCCGTCGTCGACCACCTTCTCGAGCGCAGACTCGAGGTCGCGGGCCACCGCGGGATCCGCACCTTCGTTGATGGTCACGCCCGCAGTCGTGTGCGGGACGTAGACGAGCGCGGCCCTCGCTCCGTTCGAACCGCCGATCGCGTCCTGCACCTGCTTGGTGATGTCGACGAGCTGCGTCCGGCGCTCGGTCTTGAGACGGATCTCCTCCACGGCCACGTATCCTAGGTGGATGCCTCCTGCCCCGCCCTCTGACCGGGAGCTGGACGCCTATCGAGAGCAGGCGGACCGGTTCATCGCCGAGCTCGACGAGGAGTTCTACCTTCATTACGCCGGGCTGAAGGAGACGTTCGACCTCGCGCCGATCTACGAGCGGCACAAGAACCTCACCGAGCTCGACCAGGTCAAGTCGATCGGCCTCGCCGTCGACGGGGGCTCCCGCGTCCGGGAGCTCTGGCGGTTCGCGTGCGAGGGGTACTTCGGCGACCTGACGCGGGAGCACGCCGAGAAGATCGCCCAGCTCGAATCCGAGCTGGAGGTCTCGGTCGACGGCGAGCGCATTCCCTACCGAATGGTGAGGCCCGCGCTCGCGAACGAGCCCGACCGCAACAAGCGCAGCGAGCTCGACGCCCAGGCGAACGCCGTCCTCGATGAGCACATGAACGCCATCCATCTCGATGCTGCAGAGGTCGTGCAGCGCGGTGCGCGTGACCTCGAGTTCGCGAACTACCTCGAGCTCTACCGCAAGGCGCTGCCCTCGTCGGCGCTCGAGGAGCTGGCGGTGCAATGCCGCGCATTCCTCGACTCGACCGAGAGGTTGTACGAGCACTGGGCGGACAGACTCTTCCGCACCCGCGTCGGCGTGTCTCTCGGCGAGGCGAAACGCTGGGACGTGCCGCGCCTGTTTCGCGCACCGGAGTGGGATCCGATGTTCCCGGGCGACGCCATGGTCCCGGCACTCGAGGCCACCCTCGCCGACCTCGGCATCGACCTGAAGGCGCAGGAGAACGTGACGCTCGACCTCGACGAGCGACCGAACAAGAGCCCGCGCGCGTTCTGCGCACCGATCGAGGTGCCGGACCGCATCGTGCTCGTCATCCAGCCGATCGGCGGGCCCGACGACTGGCGGGCGCTCTTCCACGAGGGAGGTCACACGGAGCACTTCGCGCACACAGCACGCGAGCTCTCGATGGAAGAGAAGCGTCTCGGCGACAACGCCGTCACCGAAGGCTGGGCGATGCTGTTGCAGCATTTGACGGACGAACCGGAGTGGTTGACGCGCCGGCTCACGTTCCCACGGCCGAACGAGTATGCGATCGAAGGCGCGACGGGCCTGCTCTACTTCGTCCGCCGGTACGCGGCCAAGCTCCTCTACGAGCTCGAGTTCCACGCCACGGACGACGTGACGAGCATGCGGGGCCGCTACGAGGAGCTGCTCTCCGACGCGCTCAAGATCGACGTCACGCCGACGAACTACCTCGCCGACATCGACTCGGGCTTCTACGTCTCGTCGTACCTGCGCTCGTGGGCCTTCGAGGCCCAGCTGCGGGCCTATCTGAAGGAGACCTACGGCTCGAAGTGGTTCAGCACCAGGGAGGCCGGGTCGCTCCTCCGCGAGCTGTGGGGGGAAGGCCAGAAGATGCGAGCAGAGGAGATGCTGAAGGAGGTCACCGGCTCCACCCTCGAGATGGAGTCCGTCGCAGAGAGGGTTCGCGAGGTCCTGCGTTAGCCCCTTCCGGCAATGCCGTCTAGCCCCTATGCATAAGCTTTATGCATGGCGAGGACCAGAGTCCTGATCGCGGGAGCCGCCGGTCGGGACTTCCACAACTTCAATCTCGTCTACCGCGACAGTCCGGAGCACGAGGTGGTCGCCTTCACGGCGACCCAGATCCCCAACATCGACGGCCGCCGCTATCCCGCCGAGCTGGCGGGGTCGTTGTATCCGGAGGGCATCCCGATCCTGCCGGAGTCGGCGCTCGAGCAGCTCGTCCGCGAGCACGAGATCGACGAGGTGGTGTTCGCGTACTCCGACGTCACGCACGAGCACGTAATGCACATCGGCTCGCGCGCGCTCGCAGCGGGCGCGTCGTACGAGCTGATCGCGCCGCGCCGCACCATGCTCTCCTCCTCGAAACCCGTCGTCGCGATCTGCGCGGTCCGCACCGGCTCGGGCAAGAGCCAGACGACCCGTCGCGTGGCGGAACTGCTGCGCGGCGCCGGGAAACGCGTCGCCGTGCTGCGCCATCCGATGCCCTACGGCGACCTCGCGAAGCAGAGCGTCCAGCGCTTCGAGCGCTACGAGGACCTGGACGCGGCGGACGCGACCATCGAGGAGCGCGAGGAGTACGAGCCACACCTGGCCGAGGGAAACCTCGTCTTCGCCGGCATCGACTACGAGAAAATCCTGCGCGCAGCCGAGCAGGAGGCCGACGTCATCCTCTGGGACGGCGGCAACAACGACACGCCGTTCATCCGGCCGGACCTGCACATCGTCGTCGTCGACCCGCACCGCCCGGGACACGAGCTGCGCTACCACCCCGGCGAGACAAACCTGCGCATGGCAGACGTCTGTGTCGTGAACAAGGTCGACAGCGCGACGCAGGAGGGAATCGACGCGGTGCTCGACTCGATTCATGCGAACACGACGAACGCGCAGATCGTCCTCGCCGCGTCCCCGTTCCAGGTCGAGGGGGACACGGGCCAGATCAAGGGCAAGCGCGTGCTGGCGATCGAAGACGGACCGACGCTGACGCACGGTGAGATGACCTACGGGGCGGCGGTGCTCGCCGCGAAGCAATTCGGCGCGGCCGAGCTGGTCGACCCACGCTCGTGCGCCGTCGGTTCGATCGCGGAGACCTTCGAGACCTACCCGAAGGTCGGCACGCTTCTGCCCGCGATGGGCTACGGGCGCCAGCAGATGGAGGACCTGCGCCAGACGATCGCGCGCTGCGACGCCGACCTCGTCCTGATCGGCACGCCGATCGACCTGCGCAAGCTCATCGACCTCGACAAGCCTGCGCAACGTGTCACGTACCGGCTTCAGGAGATCGGCGAACCGACCCTCGAGGACGTGCTCGCCGAGAAGGGACTGCTGGAGACAGCACTCGTGTGAGCATCGTGGTTGCGCTCGGCGGGAACGCCATGATGCGTCCCGGCGAACGCGGTACCGCTGCCGAGCAGCTCGCGAACCTCCGCCGCGCCGTGACGGC
>DASTZS010000035.1:0-2968 GCA_035764165.1 Gaiellaceae bacterium
CGACTGGGCGAACTACGGCGAGATCATCTCCACGTTCTCGAAGAAGTTCGGCATCCCGATCACGAGCGCCGACCCCGACGCGTCGTCGGCGCAGGAGAACCAGGCCGTCCGCTCGCTGAAGGGAGACCCACGCGCCCCGGATGTGCTCGACGTCAGCCCGACGTTCGCGATCGCAGGGGCCAACGAGGGCCTCTACGCGAAGTACTTCACGACGAACTTCCGGAAGGTCCCGCGCGCGATGAAGGACGGGCGCGGCTTCTGGGTGGGCGACTACTGGGGCGTCGTCTCGTTCGGCGTGAACACCGCGGTCGTCTCCACCGTGCCGCGGAGCTGGAAGGACCTCCTCAAGCCCGAGTACCGCAACAAGGTCGCCCTGAACGGAAGCCCGCTCTCGTCCGGGTCGGCTGTCGCGGGCGTCTACTCGGCCGCGATCGCCAACGGCGGCAGCCTCAAGAACATCATGCCCGGGATCGACTTCTTCCAGCAGCTGAAGGCTGCGGGGAACTTCATCCCCGTGCAGGCGACGCCGCAGACGATCGCGTCGGGCCAGACCCCCATCACGATCGACTGGGACTACCTCAACATCGCCTACGGGAAGAACTTCCCCGCCGCGAAGATCCGCACGGTGATCCCGTCCGACGCGGTGTACGGGGCGCACTACTGCCAGGCGATCAACGCGACCGCCCCGCATCCCTGGGCCGCGCGCCTGTGGCAGGAGTTCCTCTACTCCGACCAGGGCCAGCTCCTGTGGCTGAAGGGGTACTCGCACCCCGCGCTGTTCGCGGACCTCATCGCGCGCAAGAAGGTGTCGAAGGCGCTGCTCAACGCGCTTCCGTCGCCGGCCGCGTACGCGAAGGTGCGGTTCGCCAGCGTCTCCCAGGTGACCGCCGCCCGCGCGGCGATCACCACCGAGTGGCCGAAGAAGGTCGGCGCGTAGCCTGAGCGCCGAGGCCCCGTCTCACGATCTCTCCCGGCCCGCCGCGGCGGGCCGGGAGAGACGCTTCCCGCTGGCGTGGCTCGGCCTCCTGCCCTTCCTGGCCTTCGCGACCGCGTTCCTGCTCCTGCCTGCGACGAAGGTGCTGATCGGCGCGTTCCAGTCGCAGGCGGGCGGCTGGACGCTCGACAACGTGCGCGCGCTGTTCGACGAGCCCTACCGGACGGCGTTCAAGAACAGCATCGAGGTGAGCCTCGTCACGGCGACCCTCGGCGGCCTGCTCGGCCTGCTGATCGCGTACGCGGCGATCCGCGACGGAACGCCCCGCTGGATCCGCGGGGCACTGACGACATTCTCGGGCGTCGCCGCGAACTTCGCGGGCATCCCGCTCGCGTTCGCCTTCATCGCGACGCTCGGGACGATCGGGATCGTCACGGAGTTCCTCCAGAACGCCCTCGGCTTCAGCCTCTACGAATGGACGCCGCCGGGCTCGGAGACGTCCTTCTCGCTGTTCTCGAAGACCGGCATCGAGATCGTCTACCTCTACTTCCAGATCCCGCTGATGATCCTCGTGATCGCGCCCGCGATCGACGGTCTCCGGCGCGAGTGGCGCGAGGCGGCCTCGAGCCTCGGCGCGAGCTCCTGGCAGTTCTGGCGCCACGTGGGGCTGCCGATCCTCCTCCCGTCGCTGCTCGGGGCGATGGTGCTGCTCTTCGGGAACTCGTTCGCGGCGTACGCCACCGCGTACGGGCTCACCGGCGGCGGCATCGGCCTGGTGCCGATCGTGATCGGCTTCTTCCTCTCGGGCGACGTCCTCGACGACCCGCATCTCGGCCAGGCGCTCGCGTTCGGGATGTTCGTCGTGCTCGGCCTGATGATGCTCGTGTACGTCCCGCTCCAGCGTCGCACGTCCCGGTGGATGCGATGACGCCGCGCCGGTTCATCGCCCCCTCCGCCGTCCTCTGGCTGCTCGTCGGCTTCGCGTACTTCGTGCTCCCGCTGTTCGCGACGTTCCTCTTCAGCCTGAAGGACGACCAGACGGCGAAGTGCTGCACGGCGGCGAACTACGGCGGGGTCTTCGACGACCCCGAGTTCTGGAAGACGATCCGGCTCAGCTTCGTGATCGCCGTCGAGACGATCGTCTTCACGCTCGCCCTGCTCGTCCCGACGGTGTACTGGGTGCATCTCAAGCTGCCGCGCATGCGGCCCCTGATCGGCTTCCTCGCGCTCGTGCCCTTCGTCGTGGCGCCGATCATCCTCGTGGTCGGGCTGCTCGACCTCTATCGGGGGTCGCCGTCGTGGTTCTACGCCGAACCGTACGGCTTCCTGGCCGCGGCGTATGTGATCCTCGCGTTCCCGTACATGTATTTCTCCCTCGACACCGGGTTCCGCGCGATCGACGTCCACACGCTGACCGAGGCCTCCCAGAGCCTCGGCGCGAGCTGGCCCACGACCCTGTTCCGCGTGATCGTCCCGAACATCAAGGCCGCCGCGCTCGGCGGCTCGTTCCTGACGCTCGCGATCGTGATGGGCGAGTTCACGATCGCGAGCCTGGCGCAGTTCAAGACCTTCCCGGTCCACATCCAGTACGTCAGCCAGAACCGCGCCTACGAGGCGGCCGCGCTCACGCTGGTGGCATTCGCGATCACCTGGGCGGCGATGCTCGCCCTCCTCGTGGTCGGTCGCGGACGAGGCGCGCCGGCGGCGCAGGGGGCGAGGTAGATGGCGGGCGTCGAGCTCCGGCAGCTCCGGCGACGGTTCGGCGACGTCGTCGCGCTCGACGGGATCGACCTCGAGGTGCCGAGCGGCGAGTTCGTCTCGTTCCTCGGGCCGTCGGGGTGCGGCAAGACGACGGCACTGCGCATCATCGCCGGCTTCGACCGGCCGACCGCCGGGCAGGTGCTGATCGAGGGCAAGGACGTCACCGGCATCCCGCCGAACCGCCGCGACATCGGGATGGTCTTCCAGGCGTACAGCCTGTTCCCGAACATGACCGCGAAGCGCAACGTCGAGTTCGGCCTGCGCGTGCGGAGG
>DASTZS010000036.1:0-30893 GCA_035764165.1 Gaiellaceae bacterium
GCTCGGCACGCCCGTCTACATCAGGGCCTAGGCTCCAGAGCGAACGTGAAGTGGATGTCCGTCGGCTCGAGCGCGTACAGCTCGGGATCGACACGTTCCGCGAGCTCGCAGCCGTAGGCGAGGTAGAAGCCGACCGCCGACTCGGTCTCGGTCGCTGAGATATACAGCTGCTCCGCGCCGCGACGGCGCGCTCGCTCCGCCAGCTCGTCCAGCAGTCGTCTGGCGATTCCGCGACCGCGGTGGCCGTTGCTCACGTGCAGGAACGCAACCTCGAGCTGGTTCGCAGAATGCCCGATGAAGTGCCCGGCGAGCACGCCCACGCCGACGAGCCGCTCGTCGTCGAACGCGCCGAGGAAGACGCCGCCGCCGTCGAGCTTCTGTGCGAGCCGCTCCGTCTCACGGGCGCCGTATGCCGGGCTCCAGCGCGGTGCCTCGATGTCTACTGCGATCGCACGCAGCGTTCCGTGGTCGTACACGTACTTCTTCGTGACGTGCTCCGAGCGGTCGATCTCGACGATGCGGCCGAGATCGGCCGCCGTCAGCTCGCGGATCGTCACACGCGGATGCCCTTGTTGCGCAGCTCCTCGCGCGCGCGGTCCGACTTCTCGAGCCCTTCGATGCCCAGCGCCTGCAGAACCTCCGGCGCCTTCGTGAACTGGATCTCGCGGTAGTCGACGACCTGGATCAGGTTGCCCCACGGGTCATGGAAGTCGAGGCCACGTCCGGTGACAGGCACCCCGAGCTCGGCCAGGCGTGCGCGCACCGCTTCCTTGTCGTCGACGACGAGGCCGAAGTGGCGCTCGCGGTCGGGCGGTTGCGTCCGTCCCTCGGCGAGCGCGATGAACTGGTCGCCCAGGTCGATGAAGGCCATGCTGCCGCTGCGGCCGCGCAGCTCGAGCTCGCCGAAGATCGAGCCCCAGAACTCGAGCGCCTCGTCGAGGTTTCCCACCTCGAGCGCGATGTGGTTCAGCCCGACCAGCCTCGGCATGACTCCAGCCTAGTTACGGGAACGCGGGCTCCGCGAGCGGTGTAGAAGCAGCGGTGGTGGGCCGACCACTCGACGAATCCGACCTGATCGGCCGCGCGCAGCGCGGTGACACACACGCCTACGAGGAGCTCGTGCACGCATACCAGGGGATAGCCTTTCGCACGGCGTACGTGATCGCGCGGAACGCGGCGGATGCGGAGGACGCCGCGCAGGAAGGCTTTGTCAAGGCCTGGCGTGCGCTCGGCCGCTTCCGCGCGGGCGCGCCGTTTCGGCCCTGGCTGCTGCAGATCGTCGCCAACGAGGCCCGCAACCGGCGCCGCTCCGCGGGCCGCCGCGAGCATCTCGCGCTGCGCGCGGCGGCGGAGGAGCCCTCGGGGGGCGCGGCCCCGTCCCCCGAGGCGGCACTTCTGAGTGCTGAGACACGCGAGGCGCTGCTCGCCGCCGTCAACGAGCTGCCGGACGATCAGCGCGAGGTCGTCGCGTTGCGCTACTTCCTCGGGCTCTCGGAGGCCGAGGTCGCGGAGACGCTCGGCGTGCCGCACGGAACGGTCAAGTCGCGCAACGCGCGTGCGCTCGAACGGCTGAGGGGTCTCGATGTCTGAGCTCGAGCGCGCACTGCAGCAGCTCGGGCGCGAGCTCGAGTTCCCACGGGAGCCGGATCTGCGCGGGCGCGTGCGGGGGCGGATCGAACGCAGGCGCCGCCTGCGCCGCTCGCTCGTCTTCGCCGTCGCGCTCGTCGCCGTCGCCTTCGGCATCGCGATGGCGGTGCCGCAGGCACGCAGCGCGATCCTGCGCTTCTTCCACATCGGCGCCGTCACGATCGAGCATGTCGGCACGCTGCCCGCCGCGCAGGAGCGGCGGCTCGCCGCCGGGTTGGGGTCGCCTCTCGGCCTCGACGCGGCCGAGGAGCTGTCGGGCGTGCCGCTCGTCCTCCACGGCCCGCGGCCGCGCAACTACTACGCGCGGCCCGGCCTGATCGCGACGCTGCTCCGGGTCGAGGACACGCCGGTGCTGCTCGCCGAGCTGGCGGGCGACCAGGTCGGCATCGTCAAGAAGCTGGTGCCAGGCACGAGCCGGGTCGAATCCGCTGACATCGGCGAGTTCGGCCTCTACGTCACCGGCGGGCCGCACGTCCTGTACTGGCGTGAGGGCGAGCTCCGGCCGCGTCTGGCCGGGAACGTCTTGATCTGGCTCGAGGGCGGCCGCACCTACCGGCTCGAGGGCGACCTGCACAAGGGTCGACTTCTCCGCCTGGCGCGAGATATCACCCGGTAAGGGGAGCACAGAAGCGCCGCCGCGTCCGACAAAAGAACGATGACGACTGTGGCACAGCTGGAGATTCGCGAGGAGTTCGAGCTGGTCGAGGCCTGGCGGGCCGAGCAGCTCGAGGCGGCGGGCTACGGCGCCCAGGCGGCGGTGCAGCTTGCGCTGCGGCAGGACGTCGACCTCCACCTCGCGACCGACCTCGTGGCTTCGGGCTGCTCGCCCGAGCTGGCGCTGAAGATCCTGCTCTAACCAAGCAGGTCAACGGCCCTCACAGGCAGAATCTCTGCCCGGTGAGTTTCGTCGCCTCCATCCCGTCGCCGTCGAGCGGCACGATCGACCTCGGGCCGTTCACGATCCACATGTACGGCCTGATGCTGCTGCTCGCGATCGCGGCCTGCGTCGCGCTCACCGGCTACCGCTGGGTGAAATGGGGCGGCGACTGGGATCTCGTCTTCCGCGTCGCGGTCTGGGGCGTGGCGGCCGGCATCGTCGGCGCCCGCCTCTACCACGACATCACGAGCTGGAGCGAGGTGCCGAAGGAGTGGTGGGGCCTCTTCGCCGTCTGGCAGGGCGGTCTCGGCGTCTGGGGCGGGATCCTCTTCGGCTGCCTTGTCGGCGCCTGGATCGTGCACCGCTCCGGGCAGAGCGTGCGCCTGTTCATGGACGCGGTCGCGCCGGGCCTGCTGCTCGCGCAGGGCATCGGCCGCATCGGCAACTGGTTCAACCAGGAGCTCTTCGGCAAGCCGACCGACCTGCCCTGGGGCCTGAAGATCGACCCGCAGCATCGTCCCGCCGGCTACTTCGACCACGAGACATTCCACCCGACCTTCCTCTACGAGCTGACCTACGACCTGATCGGCGTCGCGATCCTGCTCTGGATCGACCGGCGCTTCAACCTCCGCCGCCCGGGCCTGTTCGCGCTCTACGTCTCGTACTACTGCTTCGGGCGCTTCTTCGAGGAGCTGCTCCGCATCGACCCGGCGCACGAGTTCCTGGGCCTGCGCCTGAACGCGTGGGTCTCGCTCGCCGTCTTCGTGCTCTCGACGGCGTTCTTCATCTGGTGGCAGTTCATCCGGACGCCGAGCAGCGCCGACCGGCCGCGGGCGTCGAAGGTCGTGCCGACGGGCCCGGCCATGGCCGTGCCGAAGGGCCGCGTCCGCTCCGGACGCTAGGTTGCGCCGATGATCGTGCGTGAGCTCGAGCTGGACCTCGACGCCTTCGAGGGCCCCTTCGACCTGCTGCTGACCCTCGTGCTCAAGGAGGAGGTCGACCTCGCGGACGTCGACGTCGCGGGCATCGTCGTCCGCTTCGTCGAGCGGCTCGCGGAGCGCGAGGGCCTCGACCTCGACGCCTGCGGGGAGTTCCTGGTGCTCGTCGCCGCACTGCTGGAGCTGAAAGCCCGGGGCCTGTTCGAGGACGAGGCGGCCGAGCTGGCCGACCTCGAGCCCGAGGAGGCAGCCGAAGAGCTGGCGCGGCGCCTGGCCGAATACCGGCGCATGAAGGAAGCGGCCGGGTGGCTCGCCGAGCGGCTCTCGGGCGAGCGTGACCGGTTCTTCCGCGTGGGGCCGGCGCCGCTCGCGCCTCAGCCCGAGCGGCGGCTCGCACCGCAGGATCCCGAGGCGCTCGCGAACGTCGTCCGGTTGCTGGCGGCGGAGCCGCCCACGGTCTCGCTCGCGCACATGGAGCTGCGCTTCCCACCGGTCGCGCAGTTCCTCGAGCGGTTCCGCGCTCTGCTCACGCGGCGCTCGCGCTTCGACTTCGACAGCGAGCTCGACGGGCTCTCGCGTGCCGAGCAGGCGATCGCGTTCCTGGCGCTGCTCGAGCTTCGCCGTGCCGACGAAATCTCCATCAGCCAGGCGGCTCCGTTCGCGCCCATCCGGGTCACTAGGGTGGGGGAGGAAAAGGCCGCCGAGAGGGAAAGGACCGAAGCGTGGACCGTCCGCTCCGCCTAGTCACCGCCAATCCGCTCGACCAGCTGGCGCGCACGCTCGAGGCGCTGCTCGTCGTGGCGAGTGCACCGCTGCCGGTCGAGGAGCTCGCCCGCGCGGCGGAGGACGATCCCGAGCGGGTCGAGCTCGCGCTGGGACTGCTCTCGGAGCGCTACGGCGAGGGCCGCAGCGGCATCGTGCTCGAGTCGGTGGCCGGCGGCTGGGCCTTCCGGGCCTCGCGCGACGCGGCCGAGGCGTGCGGGCGGCTGTTCGAGCGGCCCGTGCAGCGCGGGCTCTCGCAGGCGGCTCTGGAGACCCTGGCGATCGTGGCCTACCTCGGGCCGGTGACGCGGCCGGAGATCGCCCGGATTCGCGGCGTGGCCGCGGACTCCGCCGTTGCCGGATTGACGGAGCGTGGGCTGATCACCGAAGCGGGCCGAGAAGACGGTGCGCACGGCGGCGCGGTGAAGTACAAGACGACGCCGATGTTCGAGCGAGTGTTCGGGCTGGAGAGCCTTTCGCAGCTCCCGCGGCTCGACGATCTCGCGGGCGACGTCGACGATCTCCGCGAGCGCCTGCACGCGGTCGCCGAGCAGCGCAGCGCGTAAGTCACAGTTCCGTTTCGGTGCCAGGCACCGGACATGTCCGAGGGACTGTCCCTAAGACATGACCTTTCTGCCGGTCGCCTCGACCCAGCGGTAGCCGGGAATCGGCACGCCGAGCGCGCGGCGCGCGCCCGCGACCCACGAAGGCAGCGTGAGGTAGAGCTCCGGCAGCTTCGCGCGCGGGATCAGGCGCACGGCGGAGGCGACGCGGAACGCGAAGTCGGTGAGCGGGAACTTCAACTGCGAGGAGCGCACGACGTCGAACTCGAGCTCCGGGTGCTCGAGCACGGAACGGAAGTGCTGCTCTGACTCGTACTCGCGCATGTGGGTGGGGTCGAGCTGCCAGCGCTCGGGCGCCGGCGCCTTCCCCTTGTAGAACCAGAACGCATGCGGGCCGCGGATGACGCTCGCGACGTAGAACCAACCGCCGGGCTTGAGCAGGCGGGCGATCTCGGGCGCGAGCACGCGGTCGTCCGGCAGGTGCTCGATCACCTGCGAAGACACGACCGCGTCGACGGATGCGTCGGGGAGCTCGTCGACGCGCGCGACATCCGACACGATTCCGTGCACCTTTGGACTCAGTGCCTGGCACAGGCGTATGTGCTCTGCGGAGATGTCCACGGCGTAGATGGTGTCGCCGACGAGGCCGGCATGGTCGAGCGGCCAGAGTGTGCCGCCGTCGCCGGCGCCGAGGTCTGCGAGCACGCGCGGCGGCGAGCGCTCGGCGGTTGCGCGCAGGAGCGGCGGCATCCACTCCGTCAGGAAGTACCGCGAGCGCTCGAGATCCTGGACGGACGGGCCTTCAGCCGCCAAAGGCCTGCCTTCGAGCAAGGTCGCGCTCGGGGTCGACGAGGTGGCCGTCGCGTTCGACGTAGCCGTCCTTGCCACCCAGCACGAGCAGCACGAGATCGTCGGTGTCGCTCGCGTTCGAGACGAGTCGCGGCGTCGACGACTCCACGTGCAGCAGGCCGCCCTCGCCCAGCTCGCGCGTCTCGTCGCCCACCTCGACGCGCGCGCGGCCGCGGTGCACGAAGTAGAGCTCGTCCTGCGTGTCGTGCCAGTGGCAAAAGCCCTCGTAGCCGGGCGGGAAGACGATCGCGTTCGCGCCGAACGCCGTGATGCCGAGCGCGCGCCGCACCTTGCGGAAGCCGTAGCCGTCGCCGAGCTCCTCCAGCGAGCTGAACGCGTAGCCGCTCACAGCTTCTTCACGATCTCCTCGGCCTCTTCGCGCGTGAACGCTCGCAACGTCTCCGTGTGCTCGGCGCCGTACTGGTTCAGCTTCATCAGGATCTCGATCGCGGTCTCGTCGTCGGGCGCCTCGAAGACCTCGACCACGTCGTAGCGTCCGAGCGTGACGTAGACCCCGACGAGCTTGCCGCCGGCCTCCTTGATGATGCGCTCGCCCTCCTCGACCCGCTCGCGCCACTTCGGCAGCCCCGCGAAGCCCTGCGTCGTCCAGCGCATGAGGGTCACGTAGTGCGCCATCCCGGCGAATATAGGGGACATGCGCCTGAACGCCTATCTCGCGCGGGCCGGCGTCGCTTCCCGCCGCGGCTCGGACGACCTGATCAAGACGGGACGCGTCAAGGTCAACGACGAGCCGGGCCGGCTGAACACCTACGTCCATCGCGGTGACCGAGTCGAGGTCGACGGCGAGCTCGTCACCCCGCAGGACCTCACCTACGTCCTGCTGCACAAGCCGCCCGGGACCGTGACGACGGCGCGCGATCCGCAGGGCCGCCCGACCGTCGTGCAGCTCGTCGAGGGCGTGCCCGCGCGGATCGTGCCCGTCGGCCGGCTCGACGCCGACACGACCGGTGCCCTGCTGCTGACGAACGACGGTGCCCTCGCGCACCGACTGGCGCATCCGCGCTACGGCGTCGAGAAGGTGTACGAGGTCGACGTCGAGGGCCGGCCGGACGAGACGGCGCTGCGCCGCCTGGCGGAGGGCGTCGAGCTCGACGACGGCAGGACCGCTCCGGCCACCGTCCGGCGCCTGGCACCGTCGAAGCTCGAGCTGACCCTGCACGAGGGACGCAAGCACCAGGTGAAGCGCATGTGCGAGGCCGTCGGCTTCCCGGTGCGTCGACTGCACAGAAGCCGCTACGCCGGGCTCACGCTCGAAGGACTCGAGCCCGGCGCGTGGCGCGAGCTCACCGACGAAGCAGTGAAGGCGCTCCGCAGGTCTGTCGACGAGCGAGAAACCTCCGCGGGTGGGTTGGGGGAGCCCGCCGCCTGAGACGGCGGGCCCCCTGAGGTCTCTACGGTGACGCCGTGAGCGTCGGACAGTTCGGCGCGGTGGCGCCGTTCGAGTCCGTGCAGTTGATCCGCCCGTCGGGCGCTGCCTTGACGAACGGGCTCAACGGGCTGTGGCTCGCGACGTAGTCCGCCACGTCCTGATCCATGATGTTCTGCGTCGTTATGCGACTCGTGAAGACCGGGTATCCGTCGCCCCCGTTCGCCATGAAGTCGTTCTCGACGATTTTGTACGACGACGCCGAGGTCAGATCGACAGGCGTCGCGGTGCAGTTGCCGGCCGAGTCGGCGAGCACTGCCCCCGTGACGCGGCTTCCGGCCGGCTGAGCGATGTCGTACGTGAAGCAGAGGCCGGACACCTGCGGGAACTTGCCGTTCACCGCCGGCATGGTGGAGACGCCGTTTTCGAGCATCGTCTTCAGTTCGGCCCCGTTGACTGTCAGCGTGACGCTGATGTTTCCGAACGGCAGCACCGTCAGCACCTGCCCGCGCGTGATCGGATACGGCGGCGGGGTGTAGGCCGGGCAGAAGTCGTTCGGATTGTCAGTCGTCGGACACGTGAGGTCGGCGCGGAGCCCACCCGAGTTCGTGATCGCGAACTGCGCGCCGATCGGGGTGTACTGCGTCCGCATCGCGTCCGTGACGACGTCGCCGACGAGCGACTCGCACGTCCGTCCCTGGCTGTTCCCACACTGGTCGGCCCGTGGAATGAACTTCGACGAGCTGCCGATGACCGTGTTGAGGATCGGTGCGAGCTGCGCGTTCAGGTCGTCGATCTTCGCCTGGATCGTGGCATCGGGCGTGATGCCGATGTCCCACGGCTTGTGGAAGTCGGCCGTCTTGTACACGACCTCCTTCGACGTGCTCTCGACGACGAGACGGACCCGCGTGAACCGGATCCCCTTGCTGCGGTTCTCGGTCACGAGCACGCCGTTCGACCGGGTCGTCACGACCTGGAAGTCGGTGTGGTCGCCGATGACGGCATCCACGTTGTTGACGTTGTCCGCCAGGTCGAGCAGCGGACCGCTGGGATTGGTCAGCGTCCCACCGGTCGCCCCGAGATGGCCGATCGCGACGATCGTGTCGATGCCCGCCGCCTTCAGCCGCGCAGCCTCGGCGTTCACCGCCGCCGTCGAGTTCGTCACATGGAACGGGGCGAGGCCCGCCGGGTTGATCAGCGTCGGGAGGTCGTCGTTGGAGAAGCCGACGATCCCGACCTTGGCGCCGTCGAACGTGTCGAACACCTTCGACGGGGACCACTCCGCCGGGGTCTTCCCCGCCGCGTCGACGACGTTCGCCGAGACGTACGGGAACTTCGCCAGCGGGATCAGCTGCGTGCGGAGGTATTGCTGCCCGCGGTCGAAGTTGTGGTTCCCGAGCCCGTCGAGGCCCATGCCCATCAAGTTCATGATCTCGATCGTCGGCTTGTCGCCGAAGAAGGCCGAGATCGGGGGCGTGGCACCGACCGAGTCACCGGCTGCAATCGTCAACGAGCCGTTCCTCGCCTCGCCGCGGTATACGTCGAACCAGGGCTTCAGGAACGCCGAGCCGCCGATGCCGAACGTCGGCCCGATTGTGTCCGAGGCCTCGCTCAGCGGGATCAGCTGCCCGTGGTAGTCGCTGATGTCGAGGATCGTCACCTCCTTCAGCTGGCCCGGATTCGGGAACAGCTGGTAGAGGATCTTCCCCCGTGCGTTCTGCGGGCCCGGGTAGCCCTGCAGGAGGGAGATCGTCGGCGCGATGTCGATCGCGCGGAGCCCGGCCACGGGGTTCTGGTGCCTGATCCCCGCGCCTGCCGCAACAAACGTGGCGTGCATGTTCACGTTGTGCGCCAGGTCGACGAGGTCCGGCATGTAGCCGTGCTGGCCGAAGAACTGCGAGAACGCTATTGCCTGCCCGGGCGTCCCGGCATCGGACTGGTACGGCGGCCGCAGCACGACGACGACGTCGCCGCTGCGGTTGGGATGCAGGGAGTCCGAGCCGTCGACGTTGCGGAGCTGTTCCTTCTTCAGCACCTTCTCGACGACCTTTGCCCCCGGGTGGGCAGGGTCGGTGAGGTTCTGGAACGCATTGACGGCGGCGGTGCGCACCTGCTCGTACGTCGTCCCGGACGGAAGCGTCGGGTTGACGTAGATCTGGATCGTCCCACCCGCCCAGCAGGCCTTCGTCAGGTCGCTGCCCACAGCGCGGCAGTTCGACGCGGTTGCGCCGCCGCTCGCCTGCAGCGAGGTGCCGTTGACCTGGTTGTCGAACAGGACCTTGCGTGCGTTGACGGCGTACCACTGTGGCGCGAACCCGTGGTCCGAGCCGGCGAACGTCGTGGGATTGCCGCCCATCAGCTGTCGCGCCAGGGCGAGCTTGGCGTCCGCCTCGTGATACGCGCTCCGCACGTACCCCTCGCGGATCGAGGTGCGGTTGTCCTTCACGCCGTCGCCGTTGACGTCGTCGAAGTACGGATTCGGGTTCCCGTCCATGTCCGTCGGCGTGTAGAGGCCCATGAACTGGTGCGAGAACTCGTCCGTCACCGGATACCCGACCAGCGCGAGCTCGGTATCGGGCTGGAGCGTCCCGAGGATGTACTCCATGATCGCGTCGGCGTACTCCTTCTCGAGGTCACGCCCCTGCTCGACGTAGGTGTCTTCGTCGATGATCCGTGCCTCGAGCGGTGCGAAGTCCGCGGCGATCGCGGTCGGGAAGTTGTCCGCGAGATAGCTCTCCAGACTGCCGCCAGGCAGCGCCGCACAGGCGGGCGTGCCGCAGGTCGCGATCAGGCGCTCGACCGAGGTGAAGTACAGCTTGAAGCTGGAGAGGTCGGGCGCGAGCGAGATCAGCTTCGTGTAGAAGCCCGCCGTCTGCCCGGCGCGTGCGCCGATCAGTCCGTCCGCGCCCCTGAGCTTGATCTCCTTGAAGTCACCGACGCCGAGCGTGACGGCGGCCTTGCTCGCATCTTTGCCGTCAGCGGAACGGACGAGCAGCAGGTGGTCATAGCCGCTCCCGGCGGCGTAGATGAGGACGTTGTAGCTGCGCGTGGGGTTTTGCGCCGCGAACGTCGTGGCGATCGTCAGCGTCGTCTCTTTGAGCGGCTGCGTGCTCGAGGGAGTGTTGCTCCACCCGGACGCATCCGCGACGCTCGCCAGCTGGTACGAAAGCCCGAACGCTGCCGCGCCGGCCTGCTCGTCCGCGATCGCGGGCGTCGTCAGCACGCCGCGGCCGGAGAAGAAGTTGACGAAGTCGACGGTCGGCCCCTGGATACCGGCGGCGCGGCCGCCGACCCAGTCGACCTGTGCGACCTTCTTGCCGGCCCGTTCGGCGGCGCCCGCGATCGTGTCGGCCTGGAGCACGCCGTTGCCGGCGAACGAGGTCGAGTTGTTGAAGTTGGACTCGCCCGTGCGATGGAACGTGTTGTTCGTCGATCCGTGCTCGCTCGGATAGGTCCCCGTCGCCATCGTGTACCAGCCCACGCCCGTGTTCGGCGGGAAGGACTGGATCATTCCGTTCTGCCCCTCGACTCCTGCGGCACGGAGTGCCGCATAGGTTGGCATCGCCCCCGCGGCCGCGTACTTCGCCATCAGATCGGGACGCATGCCGTCGGACGAGAAGAGCACAACCCGCGCTGCGCTGCCCACAACGGTGTTCGGCTTCGCGGCGCCTGCGCCTTGCGAGCCGATGACCAGTACGAGCAGGGCACAAAGTGCCGCCACGACGGCGGGCACGAACGAACGTTTCATGTAGTTCCTCCCCTGTCTGCCCGGTTCAGTGAAAACCGCAGAGAGAAACCTATACCGCTCTCCGGGGCGTTGACTAGGGGCGGGCGGCGAAGCCCATCCGCTCGTACATGAGCGCCAACGTCGGAGCCGAGGAGGCGCGTGCCTTCTCGGCTCCCACGGCGAGCAGGCGCTCCAGCTCGGCGGGATCTTCTCGCAGCTCCCGGTAGCGCTCACGAATGGGAGCGAGCAGCTCGACGACCGAGTCGGCGACGTCGGCCTTGAACTGTCCGTAGCCGGAGCCGTCGTAGCGGCTCTCGATGTCGGCGATCGATTCGCCCGTCGCGACCGACATGATCTCGATCAGGTTCGAGATGCCGGGCTTCTCCTCGGGATCGTGGCGCACCTCCGCGCCCGAGTCGGTCACGGCGCTCTTGAACTTCTTCCGGATCACGTCCCCCGGATCCATGATGAGCACCGTTCCCTGCTGCGATCCGCGCGATTTCGACATCTTGATCTCCGGCTCCTGAAGGTTCATGACGCGGCCACCTGTCTCGGGAAAGACGCCTCCCGGCAGGGCGAACGTCTCCCCATAGCGGTGGTTGAAGCGCTGGGCGACGTCGCGCGCGAGCTCGAGATGCTGCCGCTGGTCGTCGCCGATCGGGACGAGGTCGGTCTGGTAGAGCAGGATGTCGCCGGCCATCAAAACCGGGTAGGTGAAGAGTGCGGCGGAGACGAACTCCTCTTCCGCCGACTTCTCCTTGAACTGGGTCATCCGGCCGAGCTGTCCGTAGCTCGTGACCGATGACAGCAGCCAAGCCGCTTCGGCGTGCGCCGCGACAT
Organism: Gaiellaceae bacterium; assembly: GCA_035764165.1. Taxonomy (GTDB): domain Bacteria; phylum Actinomycetota; class Thermoleophilia; order Gaiellales; family Gaiellaceae; genus 3-1-20CM-4-69-9. Next base: position 11,591 of record DASTZS010000036.1, read on the forward strand.
GGCTCTGGACGAAGACCGTCGAGCGGTCCGGATCGATCCCCGTGGCGAACAGCATCGCGGCGATGTCGAGCGTGCCCTCCCGCAGAGCCGCAGGATCGTGCGTCAGCGTGATCGTGTGGAGGTCGACGATGCAGAAGAAGGCTTCGCCGCGCTCCTGGGTCACCACGTACTGGCGGAATCCGCCGCTGTAGTTCCCGAGGTGGGCCTCGCCCGACGGTTGGATGCCGCTGAAGATCCGCATTGGACGGACAAAAGTATCCTGAGTTCCATGGCTGTGACAGGAAGGACCTGGTCGCCCTCCTCGTGGCGCGAGCACGCGGCCGCCCAGCAACCCGACTGGCCGAACCCCGAACGGGTCGAGACGGTGCGCGAGCGCCTGACGCAGATGCCTCCCCTGGTCTTCGCGGGCGAGGCCAGGGCGCTCCGCGATTCGCTCGCAGCGGTCGGCGAGGGGCGGGCCTTCGTCCTGCAGGCGGGGGACTGCGCCGAGTCGTTCCACGAGTTCTCGGCGATCAACATCCGCGAGAAGCTGAAGATCATGTTGCAGATGGCGGCCGTGCTCACCTACGGCGCCACGCTGCCGGTCGTGAAGGTCGGGCGGATCGCCGGCCAGTTCGTCAAGCCGCGCTCGTCCTCGACGGAGCACGTGAACGGGGAGGACCTGCCGGCCTTCCGTGGCCACATGGTCAACGGCGAGGCGCCGACGGCCGAGGCGCGCCGGCCCGATCCCGAGCGGATGGTCCAGGGCTACCACCAGTCGGCGGCGACGCTCAACCTGCTTCGCGCCTTCACCAAGGGAGGGTTCGCCGACCTCAACCAGGTGCACATGTGGAACCAGGAGTTCGTCGCCTCCTCGCCGCAGGGACGCCGCTACGAGGCGCTCGCCTCGGAGATCGAGCGTGCGTTGCGCTTCATGGCCGCCTGCGGCATCGACCTGACCGGGGAGCCGCAGCTGCACCAGGTCGACTTCTGGACGAGCCACGAAGGACTCCTGCTCGAGTACGAGGAGGGCCTGACGCGGCGCGATTCGCTCACGGGTGACTGGTACGACTGCTCGGCCCACATGCTCTGGATCGGCGAGCGGACGCGGCAGCCGGAAGGCGCCCACGTCGAGTTCTTCTCCGGCGTGCACAACCCGCTCGGCGTCAAGCTCGGGCCGACCGTGTCGCCGGAGGAAGTGCTGGAGCTGTGCGAGCGACTCAATCCGTCAAGGATCCCGGGGCGCCTGACGCTCATCACTCGCATGGGCGCCGAGCGGGTGTTCGAGGTGCTGCCGACGATCCTGCGGGCGGTGCGCGAGGCGGCGCATCCGGTGGTCTGGGTCTGCGATCCGATGCACGCGAACGTCTTCACCAGCGCAGGCGGCCACAAGACGCGTCACTTCGACGCGGTGCTCGGCGAGATCGAGGGCTTCTTCGCGGCGCACCGGCAGGCGGGAACGTGGCCGGGCGGCGTCCATCTCGAGTTCACGGGCGACGACGTCACCGAGTGCCTGGGTGGCTCCGAGGACGTCCAGGAAGAGCAGCTCGACTCCCGCTACATGAGCCTCTGCGATCCGCGGCTGAACGCGCGCCAGTCCCTCGACCTCGCGTTCCGCGTCGCCGAGCTCATGCGCTCCTCCTGAGCCCGATGGCCGTCCGCTCGCTCGCGATCGTCGGCACCGGCCTGATCGGCGCCTCCGTCGGCCTCGCCGCGGGCGAGGCCGGCGTGCCGGAGGTGTCAGGCTGGGACGTCGACGGCGGTGCGCTCAGGATCGCCGCGGAGCGCGGGGCGGTGCAGGCGGCCTCCTCGTTGGAGGCTGCTGTTTCGGGCGCGGACCTCGTCGTCGTGGCTGCGCCGGTTGCGGCGTTGCCGGCCGAGGTCGCCGCGGTGCTCGCCGCGACGGGCGAGGGCACGACCGTGACGGACGTCGGCTCGACGAAGACGCCGGTCACGCGGGCTGTCAGCGACGGCCGCTTCATCGGCGGCCATCCCGTCTGCGGCTCGGAGGCTCACGGTCCGGCTCACGCGACGGCGGGCCTTTTCCGCGGCGCGACGTGGTTCCTCACTCCGGACACGACGACCGACCCGCAGCGCTACCGCGCGCTGCACGGCTTCGTCGCTTCGCTCGGTGCGGTCCCGGTCGCGGTCGATCCGCAGGCCCACGATCGGCTCGTGGCGCTGACGAGTCACCTGCCGCACGCGCTCGCGAACGTGCTGCTGAATCAGGCGGGCGCGTCGCGTATCGACGGGCACGAGCCGCTCGCGGCTGCGGGCGGATCGCTGCGCGACATGACGCGCGTTGCGGGCGCGAATCCGCGCATCTGGGTCGACATCTTCCTCGACAACGCCGAGGCGCTCGCGGGCGCGCTGGCCGAGCACCGGCGCAGGATCGAGCAGCTCGAGCAGGCCCTCGCCTCGCGCGACGCCGGCTTCCTAGCGCGTTGGATCGGGGAGGCTTCCGACAACCGCCGCCGGATGCTGGCCGATGCGTTCGAGGAGCCGGGCGCACTGCAGCGGCTGCGCGTCCACGTGCCGGACCGGCCCGGCGTCCTGGCAGGCATCACGCAGGCGCTCGGCGCGGAGCGGATCAACATCGAGGACTTCGAGCTGCAGCATCTGTCACGCGAGCGCGGCGGCACGCTGACGCTGCTCGTCGGCAGTGAGGACGAGGCCCGGCGGGCCGCGTCCATCCTGGAGGCGCAGGGCTACCACGTCGTCGTCTCGCCGGTGCTCGGCGAATAACGGTGCCAGGCACAGGTCCCAAACTGTGACGAAACTGTGACGAAAGTGGAACCGGCCGGGGCGCTCGTCGCCCAGATCGCCGTTCCCACCCACAAGTCGGTCTCGCACCGCGCCGTCCTCGCCGGGGCGAATGACGGTGCCAGGCACAGGTCTAAGCGGTGACGAAACTGTGACGAAAGTGGAACCGGCCGGGGCGCTCGTCGGCCACATCGCCGTCCCCGGCGACAAGTCGATCTCGCACCGCGCCGTCCTCCTCGGCGGCCTCGCCGACGGAGAGACCCGCGTGCGCGGCTTCGGCCGCTCCGCCGACACGCAGTCGACGATCGACGCGATGCGCGCGCTCGGCGTCGAGATCGAGGACGAAGCCGACGACGAGCTCATTGTCCACGGCGTCGGCCTTCGCGGCCTGCAGCCGCCGGAGGAACCGATCGACGCCGGCAACGCCGGCACGCTCATGCGCCTGCTCACCGGCATCCTCGCCGGGCAGAAGGGCCGCTTCGAGCTGACGGGAGACGAATCGCTCCGCTCGCGTCCGATGGACCGCGTCGCGGAGCCGCTGACGCGAATGGGCGCGCACGTCGAGACCTCGAACGGCCTGCCGCCCGTGGTGATCGAAGGCTCGGACACACTCAAGGGGATCGAGTACGCGCTGCCCGTCGCGAGCGCTCAGGTGAAATCGGCAATCCTGCTCGCGGGCCTCAACGCGGGCGGCACGACGACGGTGATCGAGCCAGCACCGACGCGTGACCACACCGAGCTGATGCTCGAGGCCGCCGGGGCGCGCGTCCGCCGCCGCCCGACCTCCGTCTCGATCGAGCCGGCGAGCCGCCTGCACCTGCCCGAGGTCGTCGTCCCGGGGGACTTCTCCGCCGCCGCACCCTTCATCGTCGCCGCGACGCTCCTCTCCGGCTCCGAGCTGACGATCCACGACGTCGGGCTCAACCCGCGCCGCATCGGGCTGCTCGACGTGCTCGAGCGGATGGGCGGGCGCATCAGCATCTTCAACCGCCGCAAGCTCGGCGGCGAGTGGATCGGCGACGTCGACGTGCGCTCGGCAGAGCTGACCGCGACCGACGTCGGGGCCGACGAGGTGCCGTTGCTCGTCGACGAGCTACCCCTCTTCGCACTCGCAGCCGGGAGCGCCCGCGGCAACAGCCGGTTGAGCGGCGCCGGCGAGCTGCGCGTGAAGGAGTCGGACCGGATCGAGAGCGTCACGAATGGGCTGCGAACACTTGGCGTCCGCATCCGCGCGAGCGACGATGGCTTCGAGGTGCGCGGCGTGCCGGCGAGACCGACCGGAGGACGAATGGGGTCAGGCGGAGACCACCGCATCGCCATGCTGGGCGCCGTTGCAGGCACGGTCTCGCGTGAAGGCGTCGAGGTCGGGGACTCCGAGGCGGTGGCTATAAGCTTCCCCGGGTTTTTCGACCTTCTCGATTCTGTTTCCAGACGATGATCGTCACCATCGACGGCCCTGCAGGGGCAGGCAAGAGCACGGTCGCGCGGCAGCTCGCCGAGCGGCTCGGCTTCAAGTACCTCGACACGGGCGCGATGTACCGCGCGCTGACCTGGCTCGCGATGCAGCGCGGCCTCGACCTCAGCAAGGGCCAGCAGCTCGGCGAGCTCGCCGCTGCGAACCCCGTCGAGTTCAGCGCTGACGGTCGCGTCACGATCGCGGGCACCGACGTGACCTCGTCGATCCGCGAGTCGCGCATCGACCGGCAGGTGCCGGTGGTCGCGCGGCATCCGGCCGTCAGGGAAGTGATGCGCGAGCGCCAGCGCGAGCTCGGCCGGCACGGCGACGTCGTGATCGAGGGCAGGGACATCGGCACGGTCGTGACGCCGGACGCGGAGGTGAAGATCTACCTCAACGCCGACGCGAGAACGCGAGCACTGCGCCGCCAGGCCGAGCGTCCGGACATCGGCGGCGACGCGCTCGCGACAGACCTCCGGCTGCGCGATCAGAGCGACGCCGCGCGCATGCAACCCGCCGACGATGCGGAGCGCATCGACACCACCGACCTCGAGGTCGGAGACGTCGTGACGAGGATCGAGCAACTCGTGCACGAACGGCTCGCCGCGTCGCAGGCATGAACCGCACGCAGATCGCCCAGCTGTTCGGGCGGCCCTTCTTCGACGCGGCGGTGCGCATGGTCGCGCCGATCCGGGTCTACGGCAAGGACCGCATTCCCGCGAACGGCCCGGTCGTCCTCTGCTTCAACCACTTCTCCTGGCTCGACCCGTGGGCGATCGGCGCCCAGGTCCCGCGCACGCTCTACTACGTCGCGAAGCAGGAAGCACACGAGCACGCGTTCATCGGCCCGCTGATCCGGCTCTTCGGGACGATCTCGATCCGGCGGGGCGAGTCGGATCGCGAAGCCGTTCGGATCATGCGCGAGATCGTCCACCGCGGGGACGCCCTCGGGATGTTCCCGGAGGGGACGAGGCAGAAGCAAGAGCCGGGCCCGGTGATGCCGGGTGCGGCGATGATCGCGGTGCAGGAAGGCGCCCCGGTCGTGTGCGGCGGGATCGAAGGGTCGCAGTACTGGCGCTTCGGGAACTTCCATCCGGTGTCGATTGCGTTCGGCGAGCCGCTCGACGTGAGCCACCATCCACGCAACTCCAAGGGCTACCGGGCGGCGGCACTGGAGATCGAGCACGAGCTCAGGCGCCTCTGGGAGTTCCTGGTCGTGACACACGCGCAGGGCCGTCCGCGCGTCGCCGTACCTCCGTCGTGAGCCCCGCCGAGCGGGGGCCTCTCCTCGGAACCGTGGCGATCGTCGGCTTTCCGAACGTCGGCAAGTCGACCCTCGTCAACCGCCTGACCGGATCGCGCGCCGCTGTCGTCCACGAGACCTCCGGCGTGACGCGGGACCGTAAGGAGCTGGTCGGCGAGTGGAACGGCAAGCGCTTTCTCATCGTCGACACGGGCGGCGTCGACATCGCCGATTCCTCGCCGATGACGCAGTCGATCGCCGCGCAGGCGCGCGAAGCGGTGGCCGACGCCGACCTGGTCGTCTTCGTCGTCGACGCGCGCGCAGGCGTGACGCCCGGTGACGAGGAGGTCGCGGACATCCTGCGGCGCGCGCGCAAGCCGGTCCTGCTGATCGCGAACAAGATCGACGACCCGGCGCAGGAGAGCCTCGCGCACGACCTGCACCGGCTGGGACTGGGGCAGCCGATTCCGGTCTCCGCGCTGCACGGCCACGGCAGCGGCGACCTGCTCGACATGATCGTCGAGCAATTGCCCGGCACCGGGCCCGCCGAGATTCCGGAGGATGCGATCCGCGTCGCCATCCTCGGTCGCCCGAACGTGGGCAAGTCGTCGCTCCTGAACGCGATCCTCGGCCACGAGCGCGTGATCGTCTCGGAGACGCCCGGCACGACGCGTGACTCGATCGACACCGTCTTCCGCCGCGGCGAGCGCACGTTCGTCTTCGTCGACACCGCCGGCATCCGGCGCAAGCGCCGGCATCGCCAGGGAATCGAGTACTACTCCGAGCTGCGGGCACGCGAGGCGGCGGAGCGTGCGGACGTCGCGCTCGTTCTCGTGGACACGTCCGAGGGTCTCGTCGACCATGACCTCGCGGTGGCTGACATCGCGCGCAAGGCGCAGGACTCGACCCTCGTCGTCCTCTCGAAGTGGGACCAGACGACTGTGGGAATCGAAGACGTGCGGCCCGAGCTCGAGCGGCGCCTGCGGCAGCGGCCGCCGCACGTGGCCGTGTCCTCGAAGACGGGCCGCGGCATCGAGCGCCTGCTCGACGGGATCGAGAAGCTCTACGAGAAGCACACCGCGCGCATTCCGACGGCCGAGCTGAACCGCTTTCTCGCCGAGCTGCGCGAGGCGAGGCAGCCGCCCTCGCGAAACGGCAGGCGGCTCAACCTCCTCTACGGCGCGCAGATCGGGACGCGCCCGCCGCGGTTCCGGCTCTCCGTCAACGACCCGAGCCTGATCACGCGCGACTACGGCTACTGGGTCGAGAACCAGTTCCGCGACCGCTTCGAGCTCGAGGGCACACCTGTCACGATCGACTTCGTGAAGCGTTCGTGAAGGCGATCGTCGTGGGCGGCGGGTCCTGGGGGACGGCGTTCGCCTGCCTGCTCCGCGAGCGCGGCCACGAGGTCACGCTCGCCTGCCGCGATCCCGAGCAGGTGCGCACGATTCGCGAAACCGGGCGCAACCCGCGCTACCTCACCGAGGCCGACCTGCGCGGCGTCGACGCGGCGACGATCGACGAGGCGCCGTTCGAGGAGACCGAGCTGATCGCGCTCGCGGTGCCGAGCCGGGCGCTGGCCGAGGTCGCGGCTGCGCTGCCGGGCGGCGCGCCGGTCCTGATCCTGACCAAAGGGCTCGATCCCGGCACCGGCGAGCGGCTCTCGACGCGCGTGCAAGGACGTCCCGTAGCCGTCCTGTCCGGACCGAACATGGCGGAGGAGATCGTCGCGGGACTCCCGTCGGCCACCGTGATCGCGAGCGACGACGCCGAGCTCGCGCAGCGTCTGCAGGAGGCGATCAACTCGCTCGTCTTTCGCGTCTACGTCAACGACGACCTCGTCGGCGTCGAGCTCTGCGGCGCGGCGAAGAACGTGATCGCGCTCGCCGCCGGAGGCGTCGACGGCCTGCGGCTCGGCGACAACGCCAAGGCGAGCCTGATCACGCGAGGGCTCGTCGAGATGGCGAGGCTCGGGGAGGCGAGCGGGGCGCAGCCCGAGACGTTCTCCGGGCTGGCCGGTCTCGGCGATCTCAACGTGACCTGTTACTCGGGCTTCGGACGCAACCGTCGCGCGGGGGAGCTGATCGCGCGCGGCGCGACCGCCGACGAGGCGGCGGCGCAGATCGGCCAGGTGGTGGAGGGGCTGACGACGGCGCCGGTGCTCAGAGATCTCTCACGTCGGGTCGGCGTCGAGCTTCCGATCACCGAAGGGGTCTGCCGGATCCTCGGCGGCGACAGCCTCGACGAGCTGCTCGCCAGCCTGATGGGCCGCCAGCCGACGGCGGAGTGAGGACTACCATGGAGGTCGATGCGCGCCGCCGTCGCCGCTGCGCTCGCCGCGGGTCTCCTCCTCGTCGCCTCCGGCTGCGGTAGCAGCAGCGCCTCCACCCACGCGGTCGAGACGGATGCCGCCGCGCTCGTGCCCGCGAGTGCGCTCGCGTTCGTCAGCGCCGACGCCGACCTCGACTCGGAGGGCTGGCGGGCGATCAAGAGAGTGTCGGGTCCGCTGAAGTTCGACACCGCCGACTTCCGCGCCGCAATCGGTGGGCAGCTGAGCCTCGCCGTGCTCGCAAAGCACGAGACGGTGGCCATCGTCAAACCGAAGGACGAGGCGAAGCTGCGCTCCCTCGCCGCCGCGTACAAGTGCACGGTGCAACGCGTCGGCGAGTGGTCGGTCGTCGCCCGCTCCCCCGAGAGCTTCCAGGCGGTGCGCGACGCGAATTCCGGGACGTCGCTCGCCGACACCGAGAGGTTCAAGGACGCGGTGTCGGAGCTCGACGGCAGCTCCTTTGCGTTCGCCTATGCGAACGGCTCGCTCGTCGCGCAGTTGCCCGCAAGCGTCCGTCCGCTCCTCGGCTCCCCGCGCTGGCTCGCGGCGCAGGTGCAGGCGACGAAGGACGACGTGAGCGTGCACGTCCGGTCGGCCGGCTGGTCACCGGTCCCCTATGAGCCGACGCTGCTCCGGGACGTGCCCTCGGGCGCGATCCTCGCCGTGTCGTTCAAGGACGCAAGCGAGTTGCCGTTCCTGCAAGTCCAGTTGCGGGGTGTCGACGGGGAGGGCGTTCTCTACGTCGTGCCGGGCGCAATCCTCCCGGTGATCACGCTCGAGGTCCAGCCGCGCGATCCCGCCGCGGCCGAGCAGTCGCTGCGCGCGATCGGGACCAGGATCGGCAAGGACCTGCCCCTGAGCGTCGAGCGACGCGGTGGGAAGGTCTTCCTCACGACTGCGGAGCCGGGTCTGACCGGCGGCGGCAGATCCCTCGTCGACGACCAGCCGTTCAAGGACGCTCTGGCCGCGGCCGATGTCCCGAAGGAGGTCACGTGGCTGGCGTACGCAGACATCCAGCGGCTGGCGCCGCTCGTCCAGGCGTTCGGGCCGCTGCTGGCGCCGAACGCGCAGTTCACGGTGCAGATTCCGAAGGACCTGGACACGCTGGTCGCCTTCGGAACTTCCGGCCGGCTCGACGCGCGCGTCTCCCTGCGCTAGCAATCGTCGCCGCGCTCGCGGTCGCTGGCTGCGGCGGCACGACGGATGCCGGCTCCGGTGCGGCCGACATCGTCCCCGCCTCGGCACCGCTCTTCGTCTCGATCGACACCGACCCCGGCTCGGCGCAGTGGCGGGCGGTCGAGGCGCTGGCCGACAAGTTCCCCGACAAGCAACACGCCGTCGACTCCCTCGAGAAGGCGCTCACCGACAAGGGCCTCGACTGGGACAAGGACGTCAAGCCTGCGCTCGGACCCGAGCTCGACGTGGTCGTGCTCGACTTCGAGCACCCGAACCACTCCGTCGCGCTGATGCAGCCGAAGGACAAGGGTGCGTTCGAGCGCGCGATTGCGAAGGGGAATGCGAAGGACCCATCGAACAAGCTCGTGTACGAGACGTTCCACGGGTGGACGGTGATGGCGGAGAAGCAGGCTGCGATCGACGGCTTCGAGCAGGCGAGCGATTCCGCGCAGCGGACCCTGTCGGACGACGCGACCTTCCGCGGCGCGCTGAGCAAGGCCGGCGACGGGATCTTCCGCGCGTACGTGAACGGCGGCGCGGTGATGAACGCGGCGAGCACGTTCCTCGGTCCCGACGGCAAGGGCTACCTCGCCAAGCTCGGGAAGCTCGACTGGCTCACGACCTCCCTGCGCGCCAAGCCGGACGGCATCGCCTGGGACACGGTCGTGCACGGGACGCCGGGCAAGCAGTTCAAGGGCGTCGACGTCCATCCCTCGAGCGGCGGCCTGCAGAAGTTCGTGCCGAAGGACGCGCTCCTCTACCTCGCCTTCCGCGGCACCAGAGGCATGACGCGAGGGCTGGCCGACAATCCGATCCTCATGCAGCCGGGGTTCGAGGACCTCGGCAAGGTCTTCGAGCAGCTCGGCACGATCCTCCAGGGCAAGAACGCGCTCTACGTGCGCGCCGCGCGCGGCAGGTATCCCGAGGTCACCTTCCTCGCCGCGCCCGGAGGCGGCGTCGACGGCGCCGCCACCCTCGACCGGGTGCTGAAGCGGTTCGCGAACGAGCTCGGGGCACGGCCGCGGCGGACGAGCATCGCGGGCCTCCCTGCCCGCGTGATCGGCACCGGGCCGCTGTCCCTGCGCTACGCGAACGTCGGCGGCAAGCTGGTCGTGACCGACTTCCCGTCCGGAATCCTGTTCACGAAGAACGGCGGCAAGGCGCTGGCCGAGAGTGACGAGTACCGGCAGGCGGCGAGGAGCTCCGGACTCCCTGCCAAGCCGACGGTGATGCTGTACGTCGACGCGCGCAGCAGCGTGCCCGTGATCGAGAAGCTCGGCGGCTCGCGGCTCCCCGCAGACGTCGCGCGGAACCTGAAGCCGCTCCGCTCGGCCCTCGAGTACGCCGTCAGCCGCTCCCACGAGTTCCAGGTCACCTTCTTCTTGCGCATCCAGTAGCGGCTCCGGGTAGCCTGTGGCGCTCATGGCCGCCCGCGAGTTCCTGTTCACCTCGGAATCGGTCACCGAGGGGCATCCGGACAAGGTCGCCGACCAGATCTCGGATACCGTCCTCGACGCCGTCCTGGCCGAGGATCCCGAGGGTCGCGTCGCCTGCGAGACGCTGATCACCACCGGACTCGTCGTCGTCGCGGGGGAGATCTCGACGGAGGTGTACGTCGACATCCCGAAGCTCGTCCGCGAACGGATCGCGGACATCGGCTACACGCACTCGGAGTGGGGCTTCGATGCCACGACGTGCGGCGTCGTCGTCGCGCTCGACGAGCAGTCGCCGGACATCGCACAGGGCGTCGACGCGTCGTACGAGGTGCAGCACGACCCGGGCGACGACGATCCGCTCGACAAGATCGGCGCCGGCGACCAGGGGATGATGTTCGGCTACGCGTCGAACGAGACGAAGGAGCTGATGCCCCTGCCGATCATGCTCGCGCACAAGATCTGCAAGCGGCTCGCCGAGGTGCGCAAGGCGGGCGAGCTGCCCTACCTCCGCCCCGACGGCAAGGCTCAGGTGACGATCCGCTACGAGATCGACGACGAGGGCCGTCAGCGTCCGGTCGAGATCGAGCGGGTCCTGATCTCGACGCAGCACTCCGACGGCATCTCCTCGGAGGACCTGATCAAGCCGGACATGATCGAGCGTGTTCTGCACCCGATCCTGCCGGCCGACATGTACGACGAGAAGCGGCTGATGAACGACCGCGACTTCGTCTTCGTCAACCCGACCGGCAAGTTCGTGCTCGGCGGGCCGATGGGCGACACGGGTCTCACCGGCCGCAAGATCATCGTCGACACCTACGGCGGCGCCGGGAGACACGGCGGGGGCGCGTTCTCGGGCAAGGATCCCACGAAGGTCGACCGCTCGGCCGCGTACGCGGCCAGGTACGTGGCGAAGAACATCGTCGCCTCAGGCCTCGCGGACCGCTGCGAGGTGAACGTCGCCTACGCGATCGGCGTCGCGCATCCGGTCTCGATCGCGGTGCAGACGTTCAACACGGAGCACCTCCCCGTCGAGCGGATCGAGCAGCTCGTGCGCGAGCACTTCGACCTGCGCCCGGGGGCGATCCTCCAGGATCTCGAGCTGCGACGGCCGATCTACGCGAAGACGGCGGCCTACGGGCACTTCGGCCGCGAGGACCGGGACTTCACGTGGGAGCGCACCGACAAGGCGGCGGCGCTCGGCGAAGCGGCGGGCGTCGCCTCGGCCGCGACGGCCTAGAAACCGCGGCGTCTTCACCTTGACGCCGTCGTGTGCCCTCGTGGCGCTAGGCGGGTTTGACGAAGAGGCCCGCGGCGGCCTTCACGCCGATGGCCCGCTCCTGACCGTTCAGCTTCACGGTCATCTGCCCGGCGGCAGGCTGGGCCTCACGGACCTCGAGCTCCTGCCCGGGGACGAGGCCTTCGTCGTAGAACCAGTGCAGGAGCTCGCCGTCGTGCTCGGCGAGCCGGACGATCGTCGCCTTCGAGCCCGCGCTGAGCTCCGACAGCGCCGACAGGTCGCGGTTCTCGGCCTGCTCGACGTCGGGATCGACCGGCCACCCGTGCGGACACCGATCCGGGTGCCCGAGGCGCTCCTCGATCCGCCCGACCATGTCGTCCGTGAACGTGTCGCCGAGCAGGTCGGCCTGGACGTGGGCCTCGGCCGGGGTGTAGCCCATGAAGTCGGTGAGCAGGCGCTCGATGATCCGGTGCTTGCGCACGACGCGCTCGGCGCGTTTGCGGCCCTCCGGCGTCAGCAGCGCTTCCTTGTGCTCGCCCCGCTCGATCAGCCCTTCCGCCTCGAGCCGTTTCAGCATCTCGCCGGCCGACGCCCGCGAGACGCCGAGCATCTCGGCCACCCGCGACGCCAGGGTCGGCGAGCCTGCGCTCTGCGGCCGGTACTCCCCGATCGGAAAGGCGAGAAAGTAGATCGTTTCGAGGTACTCGTCGACGGAGTGACCTTGCGCCATCGGAGCTGATGGTATCCCTGCGGATTCCTGTAAGGTCACCCTTACATGAGCACCTCACAGACGCTGCTGCTCGGCGCCATCGCCGGCGGCACCATCTTTCTGGGCCTCCCGCTCGGTCGCTACCGGGACGCGAGCGTCCGGGTCAAGGCCGTCTTCACGGCCCTCGCGGCGGGAATCTTGATCTTCCTCTTCTTCGATGTCGTCGCCCACGGCTGGCATCCGGTCGAAGAGGGCGCCGAGGAGCACGCCTGGGGCGAGCTCGCCGGCTTCGGCCTGCTCTTCGCAGGTGGAGTCACCGCGGGGCTCATGAGCCTCGTCTACTACGACCGCTGGATGATGAAGCAACGGCAGAAGTCGCTGCTCGGCCCGGGGGCCGCCTCCCTCGCCGAGTTCGAGCAGTCGTGGATGGCGCGACTCAGCGCGGGCCAGTGGCTGGCTCTGCTGATCGCGACCGGCATCGGAGTCCACAACTTCGCCGAAGGCCTCGCGATCGGGCAGTCCGCCGCCGCCGGCGAGGTCAGCCTCGCGGTGGCGCTCGTGGTCGGGTTCGCCGCGCACAACGCCACCGAGGGATTCGGCATCGTCGGCCCGATGGCAGGGGACTCGGATCGCCCGAGCTGGGGATTCCTCGCGCTCCTGGGCGTCATCGGGGGCGCGCCGACCTTCATCGGTACGGCGATCGGCCAGGCGTGGACGGACGAGTGGATCGAGGTTGCGTTCCTCGCCGTCGCCGCCGGCTCGATCCTCTACGTCGTGATCGAGCTCCTGGCCGTGCTGCGCCGCGTGGACGCGAAGGTCCTCGTCACCTGGGCCTTGCTTGCCGGACTGTTCCTCGGGTTCGGCACCGAGCTGATCATCGAAGCCGCGGGAGGCTAGCGTCGCACCCCGGCTCTAGTCTGGCCGGGTGAAGTACGCGTCCGTCTACCCGCTCGTGACCGCCCGCGCGCTTGCGCGCGAGTTCACCTACGAAGTTCCGGACGAGGTCGGCCCCGGTGCCGTCGTCGAAGTGCGCTTCGGCAACGCGAAGCGGCGTGGCGTCGTGACCGAGGTCGACGTGGAGCCGCCGCGGGGAATCGACACCGCCCCGGTCGAGCGTGTCGTCGAGGAGCTGCCGCGTCCCCTCGTCGAGCTCGCCCTCTGGCTCGCGGACTACTACGGCTCGACACCCGGGCGCGCGCTGGCGCTCATCGCGCCGGTGCAGCGCAAGGCGCGGGGCGAGCGGCCGCATCCGGCCGCGCGCGACGCGCTGACGGGCGAGGCGGAACCCGCAGAGCTGAGCTCCTCGCAACAGGAGGCGCTCGCCCGGGTCGTCGAGCCGCTCGACGCGGGCCGCAGCGCGAACTTCCTGCTCTACGGCGCGACCGGGAGCGGCAAGACCGAGGTCTATCTGCAGGCGTGCGACGCCGCGCTGGCCCGCGGCCGCGGTGCGATCGTGCTCGTGCCGGAGATCGCGCTTACGCCGCAGACGCTCGGCCGCTTCCGTGCGCGCTTCGGCGATCGCATCGCCGTGCTCCATTCGGGGCTCACCGACGCCGAGCGGCGCGACGAGCGCGTGCGCATCGCGAGCGGCGAGGCGCCGATCGTGGTGGGCGCACGGTCGGCGGTGTTCGCCCCCGTGCCGCGGCTCGGCCTCATCTGCGTCGACGAGGAGCACGACGCGTCGTACAAGCAGGAGTCAGATCCGCGTTACGACGCGCGAACCGTTGCGGCGAAGCGCGCCGCGCTCGAGGGTGCGGTGGCGGTGTTCGGCAGCGCAACGCCGCGGCCGGAGAGCTGGGGGACGCTCGATCGGCTCGAGCTCGGCGGCCGCCTCGCCGGTCCGCTGCCGCCGGTGCGCGTCGTCGACCTGCGCCGCGAGGCCGGCTATCCGCTTTCGGCGCCGTTGCTGGCAGAGCTCGGCGCGATCGCGGACGGCGGCGGCAAGGCGATCCTCCTGCTCAACCGTCGCGGCGTCGCGCCCGCGCTGCACTGCCGTGCGTGCGGCCTGACGCTTCGCTGCGCGAACTGCGACGTCGCGCTCGTCTTGCATGCGGACGGCACGCTGCGCTGTCACCACTGCGGCCATGCCGAGCCGGAGCCGGACACGTGTCCCGCGTGCGGCTCGACCGAGGTCGCCCGGCTCGGCGCGGGAACGCAGCGGCTCGAGCGCGAGCTGGAGGCGAAGGTGCCCGAGCTCGAGCGCATCCGCCTCGACGCCGACGCGGTCGATCGGCCCGGCGCGCTCGCCGCCGCGCTCACTCGTTTCGCCGAAGCGGACCGCGTCGTCCTCGTCGGCACGCAGATGGTTGCGAAAGGACATCACTTTCCCGGCGTCTCGCTCGCGGCGGTCGTCGACGCGGACACGGGTCTCGGACTGCCGGACTTCCGCGCCGAGGAGCGGACGTTCCAGCTGCTGACGCAGCTCGCCGGACGCAGCGGCCGCGACGCGCCCGGGCGGGTGCTCGTGCAGAGCTTCCAGCCCGACGCGCGCGCGATCGAGCTCGCGCGCCGTCACGACGTCGAGCGGTTCATGGCGAGCGAGCTCGAGCGGAGACGCGAGCTCGGCTACCCGCCGTACAGCCACCTCGTTCGCATCGTCGTCAGCGGTCCCGATCCCGCCGCGCCAGTGCAGGCACTCACCGAGTTGAAGACCAGGCTCGCAGGCGATGTGCTCGGTCCGGCGCCGCTCCTGCGCCTCCGCGGCAAGTTTCGGGCGCAGCTCGTCGCGAAGACGGCGCAGCCGCGTGCCCTCGCCGCGCAGGCGAGCCGGCTGCTCAGCGCGGCCGCGCCGGCGATGCGCCGCGCCGGCCTGGCGGTCGTCGTCGACGTCGACCCGCAGTCGTTGTAGCCGTGAGGTCTGACCCCGTCAGTTCGTCGTAGATTCCCGCCGTGGATCGTCCAGAGACTCGGTATGCGAAGAGCGGTGAGGTCAACATCGCGTATCAAGTCGTCGGCGACGGACCATTTGATCTCATCTGGGTTCCCGGCTGGATCTCCAATGTCGAGGAGAGCTGGGAGGTGCCGGAGTACGCGCACTTCCTGCGGCGGCTCGCATCGTTTTCGCGTCTGATCCTCTTCGACAAGCGGGGCACCGGCCTCTCCGACCGCGTGTCGAACGAACGACTGCCGACGCTCGAGCAAAGGATGGACGACGTGCGCGCCGTGCTCGAGGCGGCCGGGTCGGAGCGGGCTGCCGTCTTCGGCGCCTCCGAGGGCGGCAACCTCAGCATCCTCTTTGCGGCCACCTATCCGGAGCGAGTCCGCGCGCTCGTGCTCCTCGCGGCCTACGCAAAGAGAGTGTGGAGCCCGGACTATCCGTGGGCGCCGACCGCAGAGGAACGTGAGCGCGAGAACGAGCTGCTCGAGCGGGAATGGGGAGGCGAGATGGACGTGTCGGAGCTCGCTCCGGGCGCGGCCGACGATCCCGTGCTCATGCGACGCATCGCAACGTTCTTTCGCCGCAGCGCCAGCCCCGGCGCAGCCGTCGCCCTCAACCGGATGAACACGGACATCGACACGCGAGCAGCGCTGCCGACGATCAGCGCGCCCACGCTCGTGCTGCACAGGGTTGGAGATCTCAACGTCAAGGTCGACGAGGGGCGCTGGATCGCCGGGCAGATACCGGCTGCGAGGTATGTCGAGCTGCCGGGCGACGACCACCTCGCGTGGACCGGTGACACGGACACGCTGCTCGACGAAGTCGAGGAATTCCTGACCGGGATCCGCCGTGCACCTTCGCCCGACCGGGTGCTGGCCACGGTGCTCTTCACCGACATCGTCGGCTCGACCGACCAGGTGGCGCAGCTCGGAGACCGGCGCTGGCGGGAGCTGCTCGACGACCATCATCGGGTCGTGCGGCGGGAATTGGAGCGGTACCGCGGTCGTGAGATCGACACGGCAGGCGACGGCTTCCTCTCGACGTTCGATGGACCGGCGAGAGCAATCCGCTGCGCTCGTGCGATCTCTGATTCAGTCCGGACGCTCGGCTTGGAGATTCGTGCCGGGCTGCATACGGGCGAGTGCGAGCTGGTGGGTAATCGCATCGCCGGGATTGCCGTGCACACGGCAGCTCGCATCATGTCGCTCGCGGGGCCCGGCGAGATCCTCGTCTCGAACACCGTCAAGGACCTCGTCGCAGGCTCCGGCATCGAGTTCGACGCGCGCGGCGACCACGAGCTCAAAGGTGTCCCCGGACGGTGGCAGCTGTACGCTGCCTCGCCGGGCCGCTAATTGAGCGACGGATCGAGCGGCATGCGGGCGACGAGCTCGTAGTGCCCGCCCTTTCGCCGCAGCAGCTCGCTCCAGAGGCCGTCCGGCTCTGGGGTGAAGACGGTGTCGCTGTCCGCGGGCTCGATGATCCAGTCGTCGCGTTCGAGCTCGTCCTCGAGCTGCTCCGGTCCCCAGCCGGCGACACCGGCGAAGACGCGCGTGCGCAGCGTGTCGGGCGGGCGCACGTCGAGCGCCTCCTCGAGCGCGACGAACCCGACGTCCTCCATCACCACGACCCCCGCCTCCTCGCGGTCCTCGAACTCCGCGAGGACGGCCACGCCTTTGGGATTCACCGGTCCGCCGACGAAGACGAGGTCCTCGAGATCCGACACCGGCGCGAGCTGGGGGACCGCCTCGCCGACGGTCGCCTCTGAGCGGCGGTTCAGAATCAACCCGACCGCGCCTTCATCGGTGTGTGCGGTGACCAGCACCACCGTTCGGTGGAAGTTCGGGTCGAGGATGGCCGGTGAGGCGATCAGGAAGTGTCCGGCGAGCGAGTCCATGTCCTAAGTCTGCCTTTCCACCGGGAACCGCTCCAGAATCCACCCGGCGTCGAGAGTGTTTCTGGTGTACGGCTCCCCGTTGATCAGGACGAAGTCGCCGGTGCGCGGGTTCATCGGCAGGCGGGACTCGGCCGGATAGTGTCGGTTGTGTCGTTCGATCAGCTGGTTCACCTCGGAGAAGTCCCAGCTCTCGGCCAGCTCGCGCCACGCCCGGGAGAAGCGTTCGGTGTCACCGGCGGTCTCCTCCAGGAGCGTCTCGTAGGCCTCCGCCAGCTGCTGTTCGTGCTGCGCGGCCTCGAGCTCGATCGTGCGCAGGCGGCGCATCCACGCGGTCGGGCCTCCGAGCGCGGCGATCGCCGCGCTGGCATCCGGGCGGAAGTTGCGCAGCCGCTGCCGGACGGGCTCGCCGGCGAGCGGATTGCCCCTGACGTCCTCCTCGAGCGCTGCGCGCTCGCGGCGCTCGCGCGGCGTCTCGGGTCGCGTCACCCCCTGCTTGAGAATCGCCTCGCGCTCACGCCGTTCCACCCCGCTAGTGTGCCGTCCGGATGTCTTCTCTGAGAGGTTCAATCGGCAAGCGGTGCCGTAGGTGACCGAGGTCGAGGGAGAGGTTCGGACGAAGGAGCTCGACGCCGAGCAGGACGCTCGGCGGCGGCTCGCGCTCGCCCAGATCCGCCAGTATCCGGATCCCGTCCTGCGCATGCAGGCGCCGCCCGTCGAGGAGTTCGACGACGACCTGCAGCGGCTCGTGACGCGCATGCGCGAGCTGATGAAGGACGCGAACGGCGTCGGGCTCGCAGCAACGCAGGTGGGCGTGCTGCGCCGGGTCTTCGTCTTCTCTCCGGAGGAGGACCGGATCGTCGCCCTCGTCAATCCGGAGCTCGTCCAGCGCGGTCAGGGTCTGGAGATGGACGACGAGGGCTGCCTGTCGATTCAGGGCGTGACGCTCCCGGTCGAGCGCGCGACGTCCGTCCGCGTCGAAGGACGCGACGAGACGGGCAAGGAGATCGGGCTCGACCTGGAAGGGACGCCGGCGCGGATCGTGCAGCACGAGCTCGACCACCTCGACGGCACGTTGATCCTCGATCGCACGACGCCGGAGGCACGTCGCGAGGCGCTCGCGGCGCTGCGACCGCGACTCGTCATCCGTTAGTGCAGCTTGCCGTCGCAGCGACGGCGCCCTTCGGAGCCGACATCCTCGAGCGCCTCGCGGCGCGTCACGAGCTCACCGCTCTCCTGACGCGGCCGGACGCGCCCCGCGGGCGCGGCCGCAAGACCGCCGCGCCGCCGGCGAAGGAGACGGCCGAGCGTCTCGGCATCCGCGTCCTGCAACCCGGGCGGCCCGGCCCGGGGCTCGACCTCGGCGCCGGCACGGTCGTCGTCGCCGCTTACGGGCTGCTGATCCCCGAGGCCGCACTCGACGAGCACCTGTGGCTCAACGTGCACCCGTCGCTGCTGCCGCGCTGGCGCGGAGCCGCACCGGTCGAGCGCAGCATCATGGCCGGCGACACGGAGACCGGTGTGACGATCCACCGCACGGTGGCCGAGCTCGACGCCGGCCCGATCGCCGCGCAGCGCTCGTTCCCGATCGGGGAGCAGGACGACGCGGGTGCCGTCTACGACCGCGCCGCCGCGGTTGCCGTGGAGCTGCTCGACGAGGTGCTGCCGGAACCGGAGTTCACGCCGCAAGACGACGAGGGCGCGACGTATGCGGAGAAGATCACCGCGGCCGACCGCGAGCTCGACTGGAACGCTCCTCCCGGGGAGCTCCTGAACACGATCCGGGCGCTCTCGCCGCACATCGGCGCGCGTGCCGTGCTGCACGGGCGTCCGGTGACGATCTGGAAGGCGCGGGTCGCCGGCGCGCGGCTGGAGCCGCTCGAGGTGCAGCCCGACGGCAAGCGGCGCATGAGCTACGACGAGTTCCAGCGCGGACTGCGATGACCGCCCGGCAGGCGGCGTACGAGGTCGTCCTGCGCGTGTTCGAGGAGGACGCGTACGCGGACCGCGTCCTGCGCACAGCGGCGAAAGACCTCGACAGCCGTGACCGCGCGCTCGCCCAGCGGCTCGCGTACGGAACGGTGCAGCGGATGCGTACGCTCGATCACGCGATCGAGACGCTCGGCAAGCGACCGGTGCGCAAGCTCGACCCGCCGGTGCGGGCGGCGCTGCGGCTCGGCGCGTACCAGCTCGGCTTCACCGACAT
>DASTZS010000037.1:0-4872 GCA_035764165.1 Gaiellaceae bacterium
GCCTCGACCTGGTCATGCGTGACGTAGATCGTCGTGATCCCTAGCCGCTCGTGCAGGCGGGCGAGCTCGGCGCGCATGTCGACCCGGAGCTTCGCGTCGAGGTTCGAGAGCGGCTCGTCCATCAGGAACGCAGCCGGCTCGCGGACGATCGCCCGGCCCATCGCGACACGCTGGCGCTGGCCGCCCGAGAGCGCCGCGGGCCGCCGGTGGAGCAACTCCTCGAGTCCGAGCATGCGGGCCACGTCGCCCACACGCGCGTCGATCTCTTCCTTCGGCGTCTTCCGCACCTTCAGGCCGTACGCGAGATTCTTGGCGACGCTGAGGTGCGGGTAGAGGGCGTAGTTCTGGAAGACCATCGCGATGTCGCGGTCGCGCGGGGCGAGCCGGGAGACCTCGCGATCACCGATCCAGATCTCGCCGTCGGAGACCTCCTCCAGCCCGGCGAGCATGCGAAGCAACGTCGACTTGCCGCACCCCGACGGCCCGACGAGGACCATGAACTCACCGCTGCCGATCGTGAGGCTGACGCCGTCGACTGCATTGACGTCGCCAGCGAAGACCTTCGTCACCCGCTCGAGCCTGATCTCGGCCACGCCTGACGCTCCCTTCACCCGAGGCTTGACTGCGGCGGTGATGCTATGGCATGGTCACCTTCTTGTAAACGTTCTCAGTAATCCTTTTCACGCTGTTTCAGAGGAGCGGTGGAGACGGCCGAAGAGACGCACGACGAGGTGCCGACGATCACGACCGTCGCCCGCCTGGCGAACGTGTCCGTGGCGTCGGCGTCGCGCGTCCTGAACGGGATCCGCACGAGCCCCGACACGGCGGCGCGTGTGACACGCGCGGCAGAGGCCATCGGCTACGTCCCGAACGCTGCGGCGCGCTCGCTGCGCTCGCGCCGGACCGGCCAGATCGCGTTTGCGATGCCCGACGTCGGCAACCCGGTCTACACGGCGATGGTTGCGTCGATCCAGGAGGTTGCCCGGGCCCAGGGGCTGCGCCTGATGCTGCACTCGACCGGCGCGGATGCCGAGGACGAGCTCGCGATGGTGCGGGACCTGAAGCACCGATTCGTCGACGGCCTGATCCTGGCCTCGCTCGATCTCACCGACGCGCACGCCG
Source organism: Gaiellaceae bacterium (assembly GCA_035764165.1). Lineage (GTDB taxonomy): Bacteria > Actinomycetota > Thermoleophilia > Gaiellales > Gaiellaceae > 3-1-20CM-4-69-9. The sequence goes on from DASTZS010000037.1 coordinate 1,123, forward strand.
ACGAGTTGCGGCACGCGGCAGTCCCGGTTGTGGTGATCGGCCGTCCGACGAAGGACACACCGGTCGACTCGGTGCGCGCGCATTCGCGCAAGGGCGCCGCGGACGCCGTCCGCCACCTGCACGACACGGGCCGGCGGCGCATCGCCTTGGTCAACGGCCCAGAGCACACCGCGCCTGGCTCCTCCCGTCGGCTCGGCTACCTCGACGGGCTGCGCTCGTGTGGGCTGCCGCGCGAGGAGGCGCTGATCGCCGTGGGCGAGGACTTTATGGCGGGTCCCGGCCGCGAGGCAACCGACCGCCTCCTGGAGGAGGAGCGGCCCGACGCGATCCTCGCCGCCAACGATCTGCTCGCAGCCGGCGCGCTCGCCGCTCTGCACCTTTGGGGGCTCGACGTGCCGCGCGACGTCGCGCTCGTCGGGATGGACAACAGCGCCCTCTGCGACGTGACCTGGCCGGCGCTGACCTCCGTCGACCTCGGCTCGGCCGAGCGCGCCCGGCTCGCCGCAGAGCTCCTGCTCGAGCGGATCGAGGAGCCAGAGCGCGAGCCACGCGTCGTCGGCGTCGATCCGCAGCTCGTGGTTCGTGCCTCCTCGGTGGTGGTGGCATAAGCACCGTCGAGGAGGCCCGGCGGTTGCTTCCGCGGCGCAAGCGCGGCCGAGCGGGTGGCCGGCTGTCCGCGTCCGAGACGTTCTTCCTCGTCATCCCGGCGCTCCTGCCGATCGTGATCCTGAGCGTCGCCCCGCTGGCCCGCGGCATCTACCTCGCGTTCACCGACGCGCGCGCCGGGCTCAACGCGCCGACGAACTTCATCGGGCTCGACAACTTCCGCGAGCTGATCCACGACGACCTGTTCGTCAACTCGTTCAAGATCGGTCTGATCTGGGCCGTCTCCGTGACGGCGATCCAGTTCGTCCTGGCCTTGGGGCTTGCGATCCTCTTGACACAGAGCCTGCGGGGCCGCTGGCTCGCCCGCTCGCTCGCGCTCGTCCCGTGGGCGATGCCGCCGGTCGTCGTCGGGATCATGTGGAAGCTCTTCTACCAGCCTCAGGCCGGCATCCTGAACGAGACGCTGCGGCGGGGGAACATTCCCGGCGAGAACATCGACTGGCTGTCGAGCTTCAGCTGGGCGCTGCCGGCGGTGATCGTGGTCGGCGTCTGGGCGGGGATGCCGCAGACGACGATCGCGCTGCTTGCCGGGCTTCAGTCGATCCCGGACGAGCTCCACGAGGCTGCCGCGGTCGACGGTGCCTCGGCCTGGCACCGGTTCCGGACGATCACGCTGCCGCAGCTTCGCCCGGTGATCGTGGCGATCACGTCGCTCGACGTCATCTGGAACTTCAACTCGTTCGGGCTGGTCTACGTCCTGACGGAAGGAGGGCCCGCGGGAAAGACGGAGCTGCCGATGCTGTTTGCGTACAACCAGGCGTTCAAGTACGGCGAGTTCGGCTACGCGTCCGCACTGGGTTGCGCGATGGTGCTCGTGATCGCGAGCGGGCTCGTCTTCTACCTCTGGGGCCGGCTGCGCGAGGCAACAACGTGATGATCTCCTGGCGTTTCCCGGCCAATCGTGGCTCCGGCCGCGACAGCGGCCGCTTCAGGGCTTGTCGCGATCCCGGATCCGCTTCTGCGGGTTCGGAATCTGCGGGGGAAGCAACGTGATCGTCACGTCGAACCCGAAACGCCAGAAGACGGGACAGTACGTCGCCCTCGCGCTGTACGTCGTGTTCCTCGGCTTCCCGCTCCTCTGGATGCTGTCCGTCTCGTTCAAGGGGCCTCGCGAGCTCGTCGAGCTCTACCCGTCGTTCATTCCTTCCGAGCCGACGGTCGAGAACTACAGGACCGCACTCGAGGACAACGCCCTTGTCCAAAGCGCGGTCAACAGCCTGAAGATCGCGGTCGTGACGGCGCTCGTGACGACGACGATCGGGTTGCCGGCGGCCTACGTCCTGGCCCGCCAGCGGGGCATCCTGACGAGCCTCGGACTCGGCTGGATCCTGCTGAGCCAGATGTTCCCGCTGATCCTGATCATCATCCCACTCTTCCTGCTTCTGCGGGATCTCGGGCTCAACGACTCCCATACGGGCCTTGTCCTCGTGTACGCGGTCTGGGCGCTCCCGTTCGTCCTCTGGATGCTCCAGAGCTACGTTCGCGGAATTCCGCGCGACCTGGAGGACGCGGCCCGCGTCGACGGCGCGAGCCGCTTCCAGATCCTGGTGGGGATCATCGCCCCGCTCCTTGCGCCCGGCGTCGTCGTGACGACGCTGTTCGCGTTCATCACCGCGTGGAACGAGTTCTTCCTCGCGCTGGTGGTCCTCCAGTCCGCCGACCTCTACACGCTGTCCCTCAAGCTCAAGCAATTCGTCGGCATCGAGGGAATCGTCGCGCTCGGCCCACTGGCGGCCGCCTCGCTCCTCGCCACGCTGCCGAGCCTCGTGCTCTTCGCCGTCATCCAGCGCTGGCTGACGCGCGGCCTGCTCTCGGGGGCGGTGAAGGGATGACGCGAATGCCGATCAGACATCCCCGCCGTGGGCGGGGATCAAGCGGCGGGATTCCGCTTCTGCGGAATCCCGCTTCGCGAGCCAATAGGGAGCAGGGTTGCGTCGTCAGCGTGTTCGTCTGGCCGGATCGCCGGCCGGCAGTTGCGGCCGCGAGAGCGGACGCCTTTAGGGATCTGCCCCGCCGTAGGCGGGGATCAAGCCGCGGGATTCCGCTTCTGCGGAATCCCGCTTCGCGAGCCAATAACAGAAAGGCGGGTCTCAGATGAAGAAGGTTCTCGGCCTCTTGGCCGTGATGTTGTGCGCCGCGCTCGCCGCCGGGGCGGCGCAGGCGGGAAGGCAGGCGGAGGTCGTCAAGCTGACGTTCGCCACGTACGTCTGGCAGCCGACGACCGTCTCGGCGACGAAGTCGATCGTGGAGGCCTGGAACAAGAGCCATCCCGGCATCCAGGTCACGATCGTCCCGGTCGACGTCAACTCCGTGCACGACAAGCTGCTGACGAACTTCGTCGGCGGCACCGCGGCCGACGTGATCCACGACGAGGCGGCGGACATCGCCGGGTTCACCCAGCAGGGCTACCTGGCGAACCTCTCGCCGTTGATGTCGAAGCAGTTCAAGGCGTCGATCCCGCAGTCGCTGTGGGACACCGTCAACTTCGGCCGCAACCGGATCACCGGCGTGCCGACGTTGATGCAGACCTACAACGTGTTCGCGAACATGGACATCCTCAAGGAGGCGGGCATCAAGGCCCCGACCGCGAAGAACCCGTGGACGTGGACGCAGTTCCGCTCGGTCGCGAAGCGCCTCACGAACTCGAATCGGTTCGGCGTCTGCTGGGGTCTGCGCTCGCCGACGGCGGCGATCCAGACGATGTCGCTCAACTTCGGCGGGCACTACTTCTACCTCGACGGCGGCAAGTGGAACTTCCGCTGGGGACCCGCTGAGCAGGCCGTCGTGAAGCACATGCACGACATGATCCACGTCGACAAGAGCGTCGACGCGGCCGCCACAGGACTCTCGGGCAGCGCCGTCCTCCCGGGGTTCTTCGGCGGCAAGTGCGCGATGACCGTGCAGGGGAACTTCCAGGCCCAGGGCATGATCCTGCAGAGCCCCAAGGGCTTCAACTGGGCAATGTTCCCGCTGCTCAAGGGCAACAGCCAGCAGCAGGTCGCCAACCCGCAGACGCTCTCGATCTCCGAGCAGAGCGACCACAAGAAGGAGGCGATGCAGTTCATCGAGTACGTCGCCAACGCG
>DASTZS010000038.1:0-5410 GCA_035764165.1 Gaiellaceae bacterium
CCTCGGGCATCCTACCCATCACGACCATGACAGCCACCCGTTGCCCCAACTGCGGCGCCCTGCCCCCCGAGGGCGCCCGATTCTGCCCGAACTGCGGCCGCGCCCTGGGCGTCGGCGACGCGGCCGAGCGCAAGCTCGCGACCGTGCTCTTCGCCGATCTGGCCGGGTCGACCGAGCTGTCGACGCAGATCGACGCCGAGACGCTGCGCGAGCTCCTGGGCGACGTGTACGACCAGCTCTCGCGTGCGGCCGAGGCCTACGGCGGGACGGTCGAGAAGTTCATCGGCGACGCGGTGATGGCCGTGTGGGGCACACCCGTCGCGACGGAGGACGACGCCGAGCGTGCCGTCCGTGCCGCGCTTGATCTCGTAGCCGCCGTCTCCGCGCTTGGGGACGAGATAGGCGCCGAGGAGCTGCGGGCCCGCGCCGGCGTTCTTACCGGAGAGGCGGCGGTCACGCTCGGTGCCGAGGCCGAGGGGATGGTGGCCGGTGACCTGGTCAACACGGCCTCGCGAATCCAATCGGTCGCCCCGCCGGGGGCGGTCTACGCCGGAGAGGCGACCCGGCGCGCGACGGAGCAGACGATCGCCTATGAGGATGCCGGAGCCCACGAGCTGCAGGGCAAAGGGGGCCTGTACCCCCTCTTCCGGGCGTTGCGCGTTGTGTCCGGGGCGCGCGGCTCACTGAAGGCCGAGGGGCTGGAGGCACCGTTCGTCGGCCGCGACCGGGAGCTGCGTCAAGTCAAGGAACTCTTCCACAGCTCGATCGACGACGGGAGCGCTCACCTCGTCTCGATCATCGGAATCGCAGGAATCGGCAAATCGAGGCTGGCTTGGGAGTTCTTCAAGTACATGGATGGGCTGCCCCAGATCACCTACTGGCACCGCGGTCGCTGCCTCTCCTATGGCGAGGGCGTCACGTACTGGGCGCTGGCCGACATGGTCAGGATGCGGTGTCGGATCGCAGAGGACGAGCAGCCGGCGTCGGCACTCGAGAAGCTGCAGGCAGTGCTCAGCGAGCACGTGCTCGACGACGAGGAACGCCGGTTCGTCGAGCCGCGCGTCGCCCACCTGCTCGGCCTGGAGGAGGGACCGCGCTATCAGCGCGACGACCTCTTCGCAGCCTGGCGCGTCTTCTTCGAGCGGCTCGCGGCCGTCAACCCGGTGGCGATGGTGTTCGAGGACATGCAGTGGGCCGACGACTCGCTGCTCGACTTCATCGACTACCTGCTCGAATGGTCGCGCCAGCATCCAATCTTCGTCTGCACGCTCGCGCGGCCGGAGATCCACGAGCGGCGCCCGACCTGGGGCGCCGGCCGGCGCAGCTTCACGTCCCTCTACCTGGAGCCGCTTTCGCAGCAAGCGATGCAGCAGCTGCTCGGTGGGCTCGTGCCCGGCCTGCCCGAAGATCTCATGGCCCAGATCCTGGAGCGGGCGGAGGGCGTCCCTCTGTACGCGGTCGAGACGGTCAGGATGATGCTCGACCGCGGCGCGCTCGTTCAGGACGGTCCCGTCTACCGCCCCGCCGCACCAATCGCCCAGCTCGAGGTGCCGGAGACACTCCACGCGCTGATCGCCGCCCGCCTCGACGGGCTCGCGCCCGAGCAGCGGCTCCTCCTCCAGAACGCCGCGGTTCTCGGCAAGACCTTTACCCGCCAGGCGCTCGGCACCCTCGCCGGAGTCGATGATGAGGAGCTGGACCCGCTGTTGCGCGCGCTCGTGCGCAAGGAGATCTTGTCGGTGCAGGCCGATCCGCGCTCGCCGGAGCATGGACAGTACTCCTTCGTCCAGGACCTTCTGCGCCACGTCGCCTATGAGACGCTCTCCCGGACCGAGCGCAGGAGCCGGCACCTGGCAGCCGCCGCTCACCTTGAATCTGCGTTCCCGGAAGAGGACGAGGTGGTCGAGGTGCTCGCCTCTCACTACCTTTACGCCTACCGGGCAGCACCGGACGCGCCCGACGCCGCCGAGATCAGGGTCAAGGCGCGCGACATGCTCGCCCGTGCCGGCGATCGGGCCGCCTCTCTTGCCGCGGCACGGGAGGCGCAGCGTTACTACGGACAGGCCGCCGAGCTTGCCGACGACCCGCTCGTCTGCGCCGATCTGGAGGACCGGGCAGGGCAGATGGCCTGGCGGCGAGGACGGGCCGACGAGGCACGGGCGCTCTTCGACAAGTCCCTGGAGATCTTCGGTGCCCAGGGCCTGAAGCGTCCCGCGGCGCGAACCGCCGCGGTCCTCGCGGAGATCGATTTCCGCGACGGCCACGCGTCCGACTCGATTGCGCGTCTCGAGCAGGCGCTGGAGTCGCTTGCAGGAGAAGAGCCGGGCGCCGACGTCGCCGCGGTCGCAGCCCAACTCGGACGTTTCTTGGCGCTCGACGCCCAACTGGACGCCGCGGTGCCTCATCTCGAGCTCGCGCTCGAGCTGGCCGAAGCGCTGAAACTTCCCGACGTCCTGACTCAAGCGTTGACGACGAAGGCAGTCCTTCTGACGCGGCAGAACCGTCTCGAGGAGGGCCGGATCCTGCTCGACGGAGCCCTCACGATTGCGCTCGAGCACGACATCCCAGCCGCCGCGATCCGTGCAAGCAACAACCTTGCAGTCATCTACGAGTCCTCTGACCGCTACGCTGACGCGTTCGCGCTGGCCGATCGCGCCGCGGCCGTTGCCCGCAGAGTGGGAGACAGGGTCTGGGAGGCGATGCTGTTCGCCGGTCCAATCAGTGCGCTCGTCCTGCTCGGCCGGTGGGAAGAGGCACTGGCCCGCGAGGCGGAAATCAACGCAGCAGGGATGGTCGCCGTCGAACATCTCCTCGTGCACCTCGTGGAGATTGACTGTTGGAGAGGCGACGTTGAGCACGCACGCGCGCGCCTCGAGCGAAGTGTGGAGCTCAAGACGCACGAGGCCGTGGATTACGCCACGGGCTACCTACTGCACGAGGCACAGCTGCTGCGAACGGAAGGGAACCTGCGCGCGGCGCAAGAAGCTCTCAAGCCGGTCCTCGAAGCTCGCTCGGAGCTCGGCATCAGCTATATCGGCGTGAAGCTCGGCTTCGTCGAGGCGCTCGAATGTGCCTTCGAGCTCGGAGACACCGGCAAGCTCGAGGAGCTGCTGGAGATCATCGAAGCCTTACGGCCGGGCGAGCGACCGCCATTGCTGGAGGCGCACGCTGTCCGCTTCCGCGCCAAGCTCGCCGGTGACGCGGCGGCAGCGGAGAAAGACTTTCGCCGTGCGGCCGACATCTTCCGCGAGCGCGAGCTGATCTTCTGGTTGGCGGTTACTGAGCTCGAGCAGGCCGAGTGGCTGAGCGGCCGAGGACGACCCGACGACGCTCAGCCGCTCCTCGCGAACGCGCGCGAGACGTTCAAGCAGCTCGAGGCGAAACCCTGGCTCGAACGAGTAGACGCAGCCCGGATCGCCATCCTGGACGAGATCCCCGCCTAACTCCGGCGCCGGCTTCTCCGCAACCGGATCGCGGGGGTAGAGCGCGGGTTGGATTCCCGCCGCCTCTTGAAAACGCTCTTGCGGGACGTTCTGTAGAAGGAGAGCCGGGCTCCTAGGCGCCGCTCTCGAGCCGCTCCTTCAACTTCTGCATGTTCCCGGGCATCTCCGCCTGCGCCTGCCGGCGGACGACGAGCGGCAGGAGGATCTTCCCGATGCCGCGCCCTTCGAAATCGAGTGCCAGCGTGACTCGCGAACGTTCGCCGTCCCCGAGCGGCTCGACTGTGCCTTTCACCTTCCCTCGGATGGGGCCGTCGGTACCGCGAAGGCTCCAGCTTTTCGGAGGATTTAGTTCGGTCACTTCATTCGTCATCGACCTCTCCATGCGGCCGACCCTGCGAGTGACAACCACCCGCGAGCCCACGGCGAGAGGGGAGGCCCCTTGCACGGACACGGCACTCTCCTGCCAGTCCGGGAGATGCGACGGGTTGGTCAGATAGGTGAAGACGTCCTCGGGCCGCCGGGATATCTCAATGCTGTTCACAATCGGCGCCATCATGCCTCCTTAGTCACGATTTCCGCGGATCATTCCATACGAGAACTCCGCCATCACCTGGCCGCGCTCGAGCCTGACGGGCAGCGACGTCTCGCTCTTCTGGGATCACCTCCGGCATGGCGCCCTCAAGCTAATCGGTCGAGGGCGAAGGAGACCCGCGAGCGGGTCTCCTTCGGTCGTCCATAGCGGCTCAGCGCGCCGTCAGTGTGTAGTAGACGACGGCTCCGCCGGTCGTCAATCCCGTGCTCTCGTAGCCGGACGGCACGGGGTCGCCCGCGGGAATGGCGCGCAAGTGGATGACGAATGCGTTCGTGAAGCAATCGCCGACAAGCGGGAACTCCCCGTTCGTCCCCGCCGGCAGCGTCAGCTTGTCCGTCGCGTCCGGACAGTACGCCGGGTCCTCCAGGTAGGCGGCGACGTTTCCCGCCGTGAGGATGGCAGGGAAGAACGCGAGCCCTCTATGTACCAACCCATTCGCGTCGACGCCGCTGCCGCCGTCGTGAACGTGCCAGTTGTTGTACGAGCCGCGCTCGGCCGCGGCTGGCCCGGCCGCCACGGCCGCGAGTGCGAGCGCGGCTGCGAGACCTGCGAGTGCCTGCAGCTTCCTCTTCATCATCGTCTCCTTTCGAGCGGTGCCCTTTCATCGCTTGCTCCTTGCAACTCGTTTACCGCGGACCGAAGCTCCGTCGTCGACGGCCTGCTGGATGCGGCCGAGCGCGAGCTCGGCCCGCCTTGTCGCCTCGGCGACATCGTCGATCGAGCGCGCTTCGAAGAAGCCGAACCAGAGTTCGTCCTCGGGCACGAGAAATGAGCGCAGGAACCGGATCGCCGTGCCGTCGCGGCGCATCTGCGCCGCCGCGGCGCGAGCGCGAGCGGCGACAGCGTCGGCGCCGCCCGGACTCGTCCGCGAGAGGTAGGCCTCGACGAGGTATGTCTCGAGACCGGCCACGCCCATGGCTCAGTCGGCGCTTCCCGGCATCAGTTGCACGGTGCCGACGAAGGTGAGCGGGTCGAGACCCACGAGCTGACCCTCTTCGTGGACCTGAGCGCCCGCGAGCCAACCGCTGACGACCGCCCCGTCCAGCACAGTCTTGCCGGTGCTGAAGTTGAAACTACCGTCAAGCACAGCCGTCGACGCGCCCTTGCCGGCGCACGCGAGCTGCACAGTTGCCGTGAAGTGCTGCACGTTGCCGGCGACGGACGAGTTCGACAGCTGCATGTCGATCGTGCCGCCGTCGCAGGCCGTGCCGACGTAATGGCCGGGGCCGATCCAATGTTTCTCGAACGGGATCACGACGGCCGCGTTTGACGCCGTCGCCGTCCCGGCCAAGCCGCTCAGCGTGGCGAGCGCCAGCAGTACGAGCACAAGCCTCTTCATCCCGCTCCTCCCTTTCAGGCCGATGGTCATCGGCTA
>DASTZS010000039.1:0-10049 GCA_035764165.1 Gaiellaceae bacterium
GGTGCTTCGCGGCGATCACCGAGCGACCCGAGACCGAACACGTCGAGTCCGCGCCGGAGCTCGTCGAGGGCGCCCGTCCGCGCCCATTCGTGGAGGATCGCCAACGCCGCGGGCGTGTTGAAATCGTCATCCAACGTGTTCGCGAACGACTGCCAGTCACCCTCGGCCCGCGACTCGCCGCGGAGCGCGTTGCGCAACGTCTCGGTCTGTGCGCGCGCCGCGGACAGCGTCTCGTCCGAGAAGTCGAGCGGCTTGCGCCAGTGACCTGTCATGAAGAACAGCAGGACGGTGTCGCGCCCCCACCGATCGAGCACCTCCCGCAGCTCGACGGCGTTGCCCGCCGACTTGTGCATCTCCTCGCCTCGGAAGCTGAGCATCCCGTTGTGCATCCACACGCGGGCGAAGTCGTGCCCGAGGGCGCGGGACTGGGCGATCTCGTTCTCGTGGTGCGGGAAGACGAGGTCGAGCCCGCCTCCGTGGATCTCGAAGCTCGTCCCGAGATGCTTCTCGGACATCGCCGAGCACTCGATGTGCCATCCCGGCCGGCCCCGGCCCCACGGCGACTCCCACCAGGTGTCCTCGCCGGGCTTGTTGGCCTTCCACAGGGCGAAGTCTCGTGGATCCTCCTTGCGTGGATTCGGCTCCTGCTCACGCACCTCGTCGAGCTTCTGGCGCGACAGCCGCCCGTACTCCGGGTAGCGCGAGACGCGAAAATAGACGTCGGCGTCCGATTCGTAGGCAACGCCTCGCTCGATCAGAGCTTCGATCAGGCCGATCTGATCGGGCACCGTTTCGACGGCAGTGGGTTCGACGTCCGGCCTGCCCAGGCCGAGGCGGTTCGTGTCCTCGATGTACCACTGCGTTGCCTGCTCGGCCAGCCGCGCGCTCTCACCGGGCGCCGCGTCGTAGATCTTGTCGTTGATGTCGGTGATGTTGATGACCAGCGTCGTCTCGTAGCCGGTCAGCTCGAGCCAGCGCTTGAGCCACATCGACAGGACGAACGGCACGGCATTGCCGATATGGAGGCGCTGGTAGACCGTCGGGCCGCAGAAGTACATGCCGATCGGGCCCGGAGGAGGCGGGAGCGGCTGCACTGCTCGCGTCATCGTGTCGTACACGCGCATCAGGCGATCGTAGACGCGGGAGGACGGAGCTTCAGTCGTGTGCGAGCGCCCGCCGTACCCGCCCGAGCGACTCCGCCTCGGTCAGGGCGGCAACGACCGTCCACAGCTCCGGCCCCCGCTCCGCCCCGGTGAGCGCGAGGCGCAGCGCGCGCAGGTCGCCCCCGACCGCCTTCAGCTCCCGCACGATCGCGCGCGCCTGGGACTCGCCGAGGCGATCCTCACCTGCCGTCCGGAGTTCCACGAAGCGCTCCAGGGTCGGCGCAGCCTCGGGTGGAAGCGACACCTCCGCAGGATCGAGAATTGCTCGTGCGCTCTCGTGCGCCTCGACGAGCGTCCGCGCCCCACGCAGCGCACGGACGATGTCGAGGGGCGCGCGGGCCGCCACCGCGAGCTCCTCGTCCGACATCGCCGAGATCGCGTCGATCGCGAGGCGCCCGATGCGCGATCGATCGAGCCTGATGTCGTGGGCCGGGAGGTCGAGCTCCTCGAGGTAGGCCCGCACGGCGGCCGCCGGGATCCCGTCGTCGCGAAGGTCGGCAACCGAGACATGGCCGTGGCGCTTCGACAGCTTCTTCCCGTCCTCGCCGAGCAGCAGGCCGTGGTGGATCACCTCCGGCAGCTCACCGCCGACTGCTCTCGCAATCTGCCGCTGCGGCTCCTCGTTCGGGCGGTGGTCGGAGCCGCGGATCACCTGGGTGATGCCCAGCACGAGGTCGTCGACGACAGTTGCCAGCTGGTAGGTGGCGGAGCCGTCGGCACGGAGCAGGGTGATCCCGCGCAAGCGCAGTGAACCGTCGTCGTCGCGCACGGCGCCTCCGTCCGTCTCGGCGCGTGCGGCCGCCTCGGCATAGATCGCCGCCCGCTCACTCTGTCGCACCGGGCCTTCGTCCCAGCCGATCCCGAGCCAGCGCAGGTCGTCGAGGATCGCCTCCTCCCCACCGGCAACCGTGCGCGTGGGGTCGGTGTCGTCGATCCGGAGGACGAAGGTGCCGCCGCGCTCGTCCGCGTAACGCCGGTTCGCGACCGCCGTCAGCGCGTTCCCGAGGTGGAGCGAGCCCGTCGGGCTCGGCGCAAACCGGACGCGACAAGTCACGCGGCGACTGTACCGCGGGCGCGCCGGCCCACTCGAGGCGCGAGCGGTGTCAGACACGGAGGTCTGTCAAGGCCTTTCGTGCCGATTTGGTGCCAGTCTGTCCACAGGCGCATTGCTTCGAGTGACGGCGCGCCTCCACCGGGCCTCCGTCGCGAAGAGGGATACGGCCCGAATGGGCGACTTGACAAGAATCGGTGTCTGACACCGCCTGTGCGCCGCCCGCGCTGCGCCGCCGTCACGCGTCGATCGGCACGTGACCGGGCTCTGACGCGATCCGGTCGAGCCAGGCACGAATCGCCCCGTACCGGCCGAGCTCGAAGCCGCCTTCGTGCGCGACGTGCGTGTAGGCGTAGAGCGCGATGTCGGCGAGCGAGAGCCGGTCACCGACGAGATACGGACCCCCGCCCGCAAGATGTGTCTCCATCGCGTCGAGTGCCCGGTAGCCGTCGGCCGTCTTGCGCTCGATCGCGGACCCGTACTTACCCGCCTGCCCCGAGTAGGCGACGAGGAAGCGCACGACCGCGATCGCCGGCTCGTGCGTGTACTGCTCGAAGAACATCCACTGCAGCACCTTCGCGCGGTCGTACCGGTCATCTGGCACGAACCGGCTTCCCTCGCCGAAGTACCAGAGGATGGCGCCCGACTCTGCAAGCGGCCGCCCATCGTCGAGGACGAGTGTGGGAACGCGGAGGTCGGGGTTGAGCCCGTCCAGCACCTCACGGCGATTCGACCGGTCGACGACGTCCAGGTCGCGCGTCTCGAACGGGATCCCGAGGTGGGTGAGGAGCAGCCGCACCTTGTAGCAGTTGCCCGACACCGGCGAGTTGTAGAGGAGCATGGCTCCGGACGTTAGTGATCCGGGTCGTCGCGCCGCCGCGACTGCCGACACGGAGGCGGTCATGTCTGCCAGGCATGCTCTAGGCGGACGTGAAACGCATCGCACTGCTCACCCTCGCACTGACGCTCCCGGTGATCGCCGTCAGCGTCGCCGCGTACCTCGTGCTGAAAGACGACGGTACGAGCTCCACGGCCGCGGACATCCTCAACCCACACCCGGCCGCCGGGCCCTTCATGCCGGACGAGACACGGGTCGAGGACTGCCTCGAGGGCTCGGATGACCGTCGCCGCTGCTTCGAGCAGGCGTTTGGCAACCTCGCGTATCGCACGACCGGGAAGGCGGCGTTGGCACGCATGGCCCGAGACGGTGCGACCGAGACCGAGATCAGTGCCGGCTGCCACCGCATCGCGCACACGGTCGGCGCGGCCGTACTCGCCCGTGAAGACGGCAACACCGGCGCGGCGCTCGCGGACGGGGATTCGACGTGCTGGAGCGGCTTCTACCACGGCCTGCTCGAACGGGCGCTCGCACCGGCGGGGTCGACGACCGAGCTCGCGTCACTCATCGCGACGCTCTGCGACCCGGTCGACCAGAACTGGCCACCGTTCACGCATTACCAGTGCCTCCACGGCCTGGGGCACGGGCTCATGCTCCGCACGGGCTACGCCCTCGACGCCTCGCTCGAGATGTGCACCAAGCTCGCCGACCAGTGGTCGCGGCAATCCTGCGACGGCGGCGTCTTCATGGAGAGCTTCAGCCCGTCGCTCCGGGACGAGCCGCCCCCCTTCGACGCCGAGGATCCACTCGCGCCGTGCCCGCGGGTAGCCGAAGGTCACAAGCTCTACTGCTACCTCCAGATCGCGGACAACCTCGTGCGGGGAACGAGCTACGACTGGGGCCGCGTCGCCGCCGCGTGCGACACGGAAGCGAACCCGACCTGGCGGTCGATCTGCTTCCAGGGCTATGGGCGCCAGGCCTCGGGGAACAACTACGGCCGGCCGGCGAGCGTCGCCGAGCTGTGCTCAGTCGCCGGGTCGACCGGCGAGAGCGACTGCGTCTACGGCGCTGCGCGCGACATCGCAAGCAACGCCGCCAGCGGGGTGCCGGCCGCGACGTTCTGCAGGTTGCTGGCGTCGGCGCTCGCCCCGAAGTGCTTCGAGGGCGTGGGGACGATTCTCGCGACACTCGACCCGGCGTCCGCGGTGATTCGTCGCGCCTGTGCTCGGCTGACGACCCATCAGGTGGCCGCATGCCTGCGCGGCGCCGGACTGCCGGCGTAGAGGCTTAGCTCTCACCCTCCCAGTAGTCGACGGTCGGCCCCGGCTTGCTCAGCATGACCCGCTCGCCGTTTGCCGCCCGCACGCCGACTTTCCCTGTGTCGAGGTACTCGACGATCTCGGGCGCGATCATCGTCGACAGCATCAGGACGCGGATCGGTGTATCGGTGCCATTCCTCACCTGATGTGCACCGTCCGGGCCGCGCGGGAAGCAGGCGACATCGCCTTCGCGGAGCTGTCGCTCGCCGGCGGGCGTTCGGAGGGTCGGCTCGCCCTTCATGACGACAAGCCACTCTTCGTTCGCGTGGTGCGTGTGGTACGGCCAGAGCTTGTCGCCTGGCTCGAGCTCGTAGAGGCTGCCGCCGATCAGCTCGGCGCCGATTCGCTGGCCGACGAACGCGTCACGACTGCGCCAGCCGGCTCGCTCCTCGACCCGGTCCCACTCGTCACCCTGGAGATTGAAGATGGTGGTCATGCAACGAGCGTAGCCACCTGGCCGCAGCGTACGATCGGCCGCGTGGAGCGCCGCCTGATGGAGTGGTTCGAGCGGTCGTCGCGCGAGCTCCCCTGGCGCCGTACGAGCGACCCATACGCAATCCTCGTCTCGGAGGTCATGCTCCAACAGACGCAGGTCGACCGGGTCGTCCCTCGCTACGAGCGCTGGCTTCGCCGCTGGCCCACGGCCCGCGATCTCGCAGCGGCATCGCCCGCGGAGGCGATCGTCGAGTGGCAAGGGCTCGGCTACAACCGCCGCGCCGTTTCGCTCCACCGCGCCGCAGTCCAGATCGCCGATCACGGCTGGCCGGACGACCTGACCACGCTGCCGGGAGTCGGGCGGTACACGGCCGCCGCCGTACGGAACTTCGCCTTCGGCGAGGCGGTGCTGCCGCGAGACGTCAACGTCGAACGGGTCGAGCGCCGCACCGGTCACGGGTTCAGCCCGGCCGCAGCGCAGGCACTGATGGATCTCGGCGCCACGGTCTGCCTCGCCCGTGTGCCCCGCTGCGGCGTCTGCCCGCTGGCCGCGGAATGCCCGTCGGTCGGGACGAGAGACGAGCCCGCCCGCAAGCAGTCGCGGTTCGAAGGATCGTTCCGGCAGCGGCGCGCAGCCGCGCTTCGGCTCGTCGCCGAGCGCCGTCAGTTGCTGGCCAACCTCGACCTCGAAGCCGCCGAGTCACTCGCCGGCGACGGCCTCGTCGTGATTCGAGACGGGCTCGTGGGGCTACCGGGGCGATCCGCCGACGCTGCGTGAGGCCTTGCGGCGCGCCGGCCGCTGCTGAGCCACCGAGGCAGCCCGCGTGAGACCTGCGTCGATCGCCTCCGCCTCCTCCGCGGAGACCGCGGAGACGAACGACGACCGAAGCACGCGAGCATAGACGGGCCACATCCGCCGGAGCATCGCCTCGCCGGCGGGAGTCAGCACGACGTAGAAGCCGCGTCCATCCTCCTCGACCGCCTCACGTAGGAGAACGCCGGCTTTCTCGAGCCGGTCGGCGAGCTTCGTCAGGCCGCCACGGGAGATCGTTACCTCGGCCGCGAGGTCGGCCATCCGGATCCGCTTGCCCGGCGAGCGCCGGACGGCCCACAACACGTCGTACCACGCGAGCGGAGGGAGCGATGCCTCTGCCAGCTCCGTCTCGACCGCGGCGACGAGCGCGGAGTGGGCGCTGAGCACCGCGCGCCAGGCGCCGAGATGCGGGTCGGGGACGCGCGCGGTCATGCACGCGATCGTAGCATGTAGTTTGCTTAGAAACTATCATGGTGCTACTCTTGTAGTTGTCACGGAAACTACATGAGGAGTGGTCATGGCCAGTCTGGGTCTCGAGGGCAAAGTCGCAGTCATCACCGGTGGCGGCGGCGGCATCGGCAAGGCCGTTGCGCACCGGTTGCTCGAGGAGGGTGCGTCCATCGTGCTCGCAAGCCGGCGCGCAGAAGTTCTCGCAGCTGCACGCGAGGAGCTCGACGCATCGGACGATCGCGTCGCCCTGATTGCAGCGGACGCGAGCACGCCCGAAGCCGGCGCGCGGCTCGCCGTAACCGCGGTCGAGCGCTTCGGTGGCTTGGACGTGCTCGTCAACAGCACGGGGATCTTCCGTCCCGTGCCGTTTCTCGAGCAGACGGTCGAGCAGTTCGAGGAGGCACTCGACTCGATCCTCCGCCCCACGTTCTACGCGTCGCAGGCCGCGGCGCGTGTGATGGTCGAGCGCGAAGGCGGCGCGATCGTGAACGTCGGCTCGATGTGGGCGATCGACGCGATCGCCACGACCCCGACGAGCGCCTACTCGGCTGCGCAGGCCGGGCGGCATGCGCTGACGAAGAACCTTGCGATCGAGCTCGCGCCACACGGCATCCGTGTGAACACGGTCGCGCTCGCGTTCGTTGAGACGCCGGCCTACGAGCGCTTCATGACCGCGGACCAGGCTCGCGAGGTGCTCGACTCGGTCGCGGCGTTCCATCCACTCGGTCGGCACGGCGTGCCGAGCGACGTCGTCGAGGCGGTGTTGTTCTACGCAGGTGCTGCTTCGAGCTGGATCACCGGCACCACGCTGCCGATCGACGGCGGAGTGCTCGCCGGCCGCAACGCGCCACCGCAGCCAGTGGCGGAGCGGGTTGCGGCCTAGCGGCCCTCGTCGTACCCAGGGCGGGCTTCGTCGTAGCGCGGCAGGCCGTCGTCGGGAATCGGCTCCCACGAGGCCGCGTACGCGACGAACGCCCGTGACTGGGGCCGGATCCCGGGATCGCCGTCGACCGCGCCGAGCCGCACACCCGTGTAGTCGGTCGAGCCCGGATCGCAGCTGAACAGAGCCGACCCACACTGGACGCAGAACACCTTCTCACGGCCGCCCTCGGGCACCCAGCCGCGAAGGTGCTCGGCCCCCTGGACGACGGTGACCGACCCCGTCTCAGCTCGTGCGTTGGCGGACGACGCCGTCCCGGACCGCCGCTGACAGCGAGTGCAGTGGCAGTACCCGGCGGAGAGGAACGGCTGCGACACCTCGAAGCGGACCGCGCCGCAGCCGCAACCACCGGTGAGCGGCAACTCCATGCTGGCGAGACTATCCAACGAGGTCCTGGCTCCGCGACGTGTTGGACGGGCCGAGGCCCGAATAGACTCGGCGCATGCGTGCCTGCGCGTCGTGCGGCTTCGAGAACATCGAGACGGCGAAGTTCTGCTCGGAGTGCGGGGCATCGCTGACGGCTGCCCCGGGCGGTGCGGGCGAAGAACGAAAGGTCGTTAGCGTTGTCTTCGTCGATCTCGTCGGCTCCACGGCGCGTGCGGAGACGAGCGACCCCGAGGACGTCCGTGCGCTGCTGCGCGTCTACCACGAGCGGGCGCGGGAGGAGCTCGAACGCCATGGCGGCACCGTCGAGAAGTTCATCGGCGACGCCGTCGTCGCCGTGTTCGGAGCGCCCGTCTCACACGAGGACGATCCCGAGCGGGCCGTTCGCGGCGCGCTGGCCGTACGCGCTGCCGTCGCCAGCCTGAACGAGGAGGAGCCGGAGCGTGACCTGCACGTGCGCATCGCGGTCAACACCGGAGAGGCGCTGGTCGCCCTGGGCGCCTCGCCCGGCGAGGGCGAGGCGATGGTCGCGGGGGACGTGATGAACACGGCCGCGCGGCTGCAAGGAGCCGCTCCGGTCGACGGCATCCTCGTCGGCGAGCACACCTACCGGGCCACCGATCGTGCGATCGTCTACCGCGAGGCCGAGCCCGTGCTGGCGAAGGGCAAGTCGGAGCCGATCCCTGTTTGGGAGGCGGTCGAGGCGCGTTCGCGCTTCGGGATCGACCTGGGCGGGGCGGGCAAGGCCGATCTCGTCGGTCGTGATGCCGAGCTCGACGTCCTCGTCGACGCGCTCGCACGCGCACGCGCAGAGCGCTCGACGCAGCTCGTGACGCTCGTCGGTGTTCCAGGCATCGGCAAGAGCCGCCTCGTCTACGAGCTGAGCCGGGTCGTCGACGCGGACACGGAGCTGATCAAGTGGCGCCAGGGACGGTCGCTCCCCTACGGCGAGGGCGTCTCGTACTGGGCGCTCGGCGAGATCGTCAAAGCACAGGCCGGCATCCTGGAGTCCGATCCGGCCGAGGAGGCTGCGGCGAAGCTGGCGCTCGCGGCGGCGATCGTCGCAGACGAGCGGGAGCGGGCCTGGGTCGAACGTCAGCTGCGGCCACTCGTCGGGCTCACCGGCGATGAGCTCACGAGCGATCAGGCCGGTGCGTTCGCGGCCTGGCGACGCTTCCTCGAGGCGATCGCGGACGAGGGGCCGACAGTCCTCGTCTTCGAGGATCTTCATTGGGCCGACGACGGCCTCCTAGACTTCGTCGACAGTCTCGTCGAGTGGGTGGACGGCGTCGCGCTGCTCGTCATCTGCACCGCACGTCCTGAGCTGCTCGACCGCAGGCGCGGTTGGGGCGGCGGCAAGCGCAACGCCACGACCGTGTCTCTGACACCGCTCGACGACGCCGCAACCGCGCGCCTCGTGCTCGCGCTCCTCGACAAGCCGGTCGTCGAGGCCGACCTGCAGCAGGCTCTCATCCGGCGCGCGGCGGGCAACCCGCTCTACGCAGAGGAGTTCGTGCGGATGCTCGAGGCGGGTGGCAGCCCCGAAGGTCAGCTGCCCGAGAACGTCCAGGGAATCGTCGCGGCACGCATCGACCTGCTCTCGTCCGAGGAGAAGACCATCGTCCAGAGCGCTTCCGTGCTCGGCAAGGTGTTCTGGTCGGACTCACTCGTCGCTTTGACCGGCTTGGAGCCTTGGCGGCTCGCGGAGACGCTTCGCTCCCTCGAGCGGAAGGAGTTCGTGCGGCGCGAGCATCGCTCTGCGGTGTCCGGCGCAACGCAGCACGCGTTCGTGCACGCGCTCGTCAGGGATGCCGCCTATGGGCAGCTGCCGCGCGCGGCCCGTGCACGGCTGCACGTCGCTACCACCGAGTGGATCGAGTCGCTGCCGGAGGATCGGGCCGAGGATCGGGCGGAGACCGTCGCGCACCATTACCTGACGGCGATCGAGCTGGGGCGCGCCGCGGGAGACGACGTCTCCGAGCTCGGCGCGCGAGCGGTGCGGGCACTGCAGGAGGCGGGTGAGCGTGCGCTCGCGCTGTCTGCGTACACGGCCGCAGCACGCTTCCTCTCGCACGCGCTCGAGCTGCTGCCCGAGCACGTCGATCCCTCTCCCGAGCTGCTGGCGGCAGCGGGCCAGGCGTTCGGCTTCGTCAATCGGGACGGGGACGAGCTCGCCCGCGCCGTCGATGCATACGAGGCCGCCGGTGACCCGGACCGCGCGGCCGAGTGCGCCATTGCGGCCAGCTTCTACGCGTCGGCTCGGAGCGGGTACGAGGCCCAGCGTTGGCTCGATCGCGCTGCGGCGCTGGTCGAGGGCCGACCTGCTTCGCGAGCGCAGGCGCTCGTGCTCGCCGAGCAGGCGCGGCGCGCCGGGCTCAACGTTCAAGTCGCGACCGCGCTCGAGTGGGCGGAGCGTGCAGCGGCAATGGCCCGCGAGCTAGGGGACGATCAGATCCGCGCAGACGCGCTCGTCACGTGGGGCACCGTTCGGGCCGGATCGGGCGACGCACGTGGCGTCGAGCTGCTGGAAGAGGCGCTGACGCTGTCGGCGGGGCATGGACGCCCAGCCTCACGAGCACACACCAACCTCGGCTACGCCTGGCTCATTTTGGGCGACCTCCGACGGTCGCTCACGGCCACGCAGCGGGCGCGCGA
>DASTZS010000040.1:0-5311 GCA_035764165.1 Gaiellaceae bacterium
CGCCTCCGCCAGCTCGAGAATGGTGTATTCACCCGGGTTGCCGATGTTCACGGGCATGTGCTCGCCGGACTCGACGAGCAGGATCAGGCCGCGGATGAGGTCGTCGACGTAGCAGAAGCTCCGCGTCTGCGACCCGTCGCCGTACACCGTCAGCGGCTTCTCCGCCAGAGCCTGGCTCATGAAGTTCGGGATCGCGCGCCCGTCGTTGGGCCGCATTTTCGGCCCGTACGTATTGAAGATCCTCACGATTGCCGTGTCGACGCCCTGCTGGCGGTGGTAGGCCATCGTCAGCGCCTCGGCGTAGCGCTTCGCCTCGTCGTAGACACCGCGCGGCCCAATCGGGTTGACGTTCCCCCAGTACGTCTCCGGCTGCGGGTGGATCTCGGGGTCGCCGTAGACCTCGCTCGTCGAGGCGAGCAAAAACCGCGCCCGCTTCCACTTCGCCAGTCCGAGCGCGTGATGCGTTCCGTACGAACCCGTCTTCAGCGAGTGCAGCGGCAGGCGCAGGTAGTCGATCGGGCTCGCCAGCGCGGCGAGGTGGTAGACGAAGTCGAGCGGCTCGTCGATCGCGATCGGGAGGCTGACGTCGTGGTGGAGGAACACGAAGTTCTCGCGGAGATGCTCGACGTTCGCGAGCGACCCCGTCTCGAGGTTGTCGACGCACACGACGCGATGCCCCTTCGCGAGCAGCGCCTCGCAGAGATGCGAGCCGAGAAAGCCTGCGCCGCCGGTGACGAGGGAGGTCGGCATCGCGCGCGATCGTACCCGGCGCCCAGGACGCACGGGCACGTGCTTACGAAAGCCTCACCCGGGCTCGTTGCACGGTTGGCGCACGACCGAGCGCACCCGATCGGACAGGATGTCGCGTGATGCGGATCTGCCTGATGATCGAGGGACAGGAGGGGGTCACCTGGCCGCAATGGCTTGCGCTGGCCGAGGCGACGGAACGCGCGGGTCTCGACGCGCTGTTTCGCTCCGATCACTACCGCTCGATCGTCCGCGGCGAGCCGGCAGGATCGCTCGACGCTTGGGCGACGCTCGCGGCGCTCGCGGCGCGAACGGAGCGGATCCGGCTCGGGACGCTGGTCTCCCCGGTCACGTTTCGCCCGGCTTCTGTGCTCGCGAAGAACGCGGTGACGGTCGACCACATCTCCGGCGGCCGCGTCGAGCTCGGGATCGGCGCCGGCTGGTTCGAGGCGGAGCACGAGACGTACGCGTTCGGGTTCGGAACGCAGCGATCCCGGCTGGACGAGCTCGATCGTCAGCTCGCCGAGATCACGCGCCAGTGGGGCGAAGCCGACGACGTCCAACCGAAGCCGCTGCAACAGCCGCACCCGCCGATCATCGTCGGCGGCCGGGCAAAGCCGCGCACCCTTGCTGCCGCAGTGCGCTTCGCCGGCGAGTACAACACGGTCGACCCCTCGCTGGACGAGGCTCGCGAGCGCGCGGAACGCGTCGCCGACGCGGCACGCGACGCGGGCCGCCCGCCACTCGTCTTCTCGATGATGACCGGCTGCGTCGCCGGCCGCGACGGCGGAGAGGTCGCCGACCGGCTCGAGCGCTGGCGAGCGGTCACGAACAGCTCCGGCGAGCCACCGCTCTGCGGCACGGTGGACGAGATCGCGACGCGCCTCCAGGCCTACGAGGCGGTCGGCGTCGAGCGGGCCATGCTGCAGCATCTCGACCACGAGGACGCCGAGATGGTCGCGGTGCTCGGCGACGTCGCGCGCGAGCTCGCGTAGGGCTGCCGCATGCGCCCGCTTCGACCTTTGACCGACCGCATCCTCGTGCGACTGCCTGGCCCGCCGCCGTTCTGGTTCGTGGTCTGGGCGTCGATCCCATGGATGAACGCAGGCGCAAACCTCCTGCTTCTCGATGACGAGTCGCGGAGCGCCGTCTGGGATCGGAGCTCGTGGGTGGTGGTCCTGAACTATGCGGCTCTCAGCCTCGCGATGGTCGTCACCCTCTGGGGGACCCGTCGCATCGCCCGACGACTCGAGCGCCTCGACCGCGAGATCGCCGATGTCGTCGAAAGCCATGCGCGGACGTCGTTTCGAGAGGTCGACCTCGTCGCACCTCCGCTGCTCGGTGCCGTCGCGCTCGCCTCCGCCTTCGGAGTGAGCACCCTGATCGAGGATGGATTCGGCCCGGCCGCGTTGCGTGCCACAACCTGGCTCGCGCTCGGCGTCGCAATGTGCACGTTCCTCTGGACGTTCGCGGCCCTGCAACTCGGGCTCGACCGTCTCGGCCACGCCCGGCTCGACCTTCATCGCGCGAGCGTCGCACCTGACCTCGGCCTGCGGCCGGTCGGGGACGTGGCGTTCCTCGGTCTGTGGTTGCTGCTCGCGTGGTTGGTGCCCGTGGTCTGGACAGGTATCCCGGACGCGGTCGGCTTCGTGATCGGCGGCGTCGTGCTCGTTGCCGCCCTCGCAGTGTTCTTCCTCTCGCTCCGACGTCTGCACCGCAAGATGGTCGAGATCAGGGACAGCGAGCTCGCCATCGCGAGACGACTGTACGCGGAGGCGTACGAACCGCTGCGTGAGACGCCCACACTCGCGATGCTCGGCGAGCGGCAGAGCCTCCTCAGCGCGGCCGACGCGCTCGAAAAGCGCGCGAGAGCGATACAGGCGTGGCCCATCGACGAGGCCACCATCGCCCGCATCGCGACGATCGTGACCAGCGTCATCGCCGTGACCGTAGCCCGCCTGCTCCTGGATCCGTTCGGCCTCTAGGAAAGGACTCAGGCCGCGCCAGCAACCCTCACCGCAGCTCCTCGTTCGCTCCTCATCACGACGTCTCGATGTGTCTCGTCTCTCCCATCTCCGCCCTGTCGCCCGTGAGGAGGGCTTTCGCCAGTTGGAAGAGCACCACCGGAGCCGGCTTCGAAAGCTCGAGGAACGAAGCGTCGTGAATCTCCACGCCTATGAGCACGAGACGAGGATCATCGGCGGTTCCATGACGTGAATCGCCTTCCCCGCCGAACCAAAGCTTCCAGTCAGGCGCATACAGCTCGCGGATCTTCGCGCGGTCACGTGAAAGCGTCGCCAACCCGGACACGGATACCCATTCGCGCGTCCGATCCTTGTAGTACGCGAGGTTGACATGAGGATCTGCCTCGAGGTTCGCAAGCTTCGCCGTCTCCTCGGCCGCGACGAACCATAAATCAGCACCCGCCGAGCGCTTCTGGGTCGCCATGGGACGGGACGCCAAGTGTCCATCCTCCCGCCTCGTCGTCATCATCGCGACCTCGATCTCGTCGATCATCTCGTACAGCTGGTCGAGCTCAGAGTTCATCCTTCTCTCCTCTCTCGGATTCGCAGCGGCTCCCTCCCCGCGCGTCCTTCCCGGTGGACGTCCGACGCAAGCACGCACCCGCGCCGCGATGGGCGGCCGAGGGCCGCCCATCGTGGTGTCGCATGGCGCTACTTCGCGGGCGGCAGGAGCACCTTGTTGATGACGTGGATGGTGCCGTTGCTCGCGGCGATGTCGGCCTTGACGACTTTCGTCGACCGGTTGAGAAACACGTTCCCGCCGCTGACGCGAATCCCGACCGACGGTCCGGCGAGCGTCATGGCCGAACTCAGCTTCGCGACACGAGCGGCGGTGACGTTGCCCTTGACGACGTGGTAGAGGAGCACACGCCGCAGTGCAACCTTGTCGTTGGCCAGCTTGGCGAGCGTTGCCTTGGGGACGGACCTGAACGCGGCATCGGTAGGGGCGAACACCGTCAGGGGCCCGGAGCCCGAGAGGGCCGCCACCAGGCCGGCCTTCTTCGCGAGGGTGAGCAGCGTGTCGAACTGCCCTGCGCTCGCGGCGGTGCGAACGATGTTCGCATCGGCGTTCGGAGCCGCCGTGGCCGACGGGCCGGAGAGTCCAAGCGCGAAGACGGCGGCGAGTGTTGCGGCCGACGTCCCGGCGAGACGGACGCTTCTTCTCGGGCTTGCGTGGGAGCTGGACATGGTTGTCTCCTTCGTCGTCGTGGGAGGGTGGAGGCGTTGCAGCGCGCGCCGCATTAGGCGGTCGAGACGCGGGGGTCATTGCTCCAGCGGCGGCGGATAGCGTGCTGCTGGAGGATCTGGTACACGGCCGAGAGACCAACGAGGCCGTAGACGAGCCGACTCGCGGCGTTCGTCTCGCCGAACTCGAGCCCGACGAGTGTCGCGACCAGGTCGAACTCCGCCAACGCGACGAGACCCCAGTTGATCCCGCCAACCGCCACGAGCACCGCGGCGAGGATGTCGAGCTTCTTCATGTGTGTCCTCCTTGTAGAGAGTTCGTAGAGAGTATGTGGAGATAGTAGCCGCTCCTGCACCGCCTTGTCAAACCTTTGTCGAGAATTCGTATAGACTCGCATCATGAGCCGGCCTCACCTCCGCATCGGTGCCTTGAGCCAACGCGTCGGGGTGTCTCCCGAACTGCTTCGCGCCTGGGAGCAGAGGTACGGGCTGCTCGAGCCGGTGCGTTCGGACGGCGGCTTCCGTCTCTACTCGGCGGCGGACGAGGAGCGGGTCCGCTCGATGCAACGGCATCTGGAGGCAGGGGTCTCTGCCGCACAGGCAGCGCAATTGGCCCTCGCGGAGATCTCGACCCGGTCCGGCGACGAGGGGCAGTCCGCGGGACTTGCGCCGCTCGCGGGTCAGCTACGCGCCGCGCTCGACCGCTTCGACGAGCCCGGTGCGAACGCCGTGCTCGATCGCCTGCTCGCGACGTTCACGCTCGAGACGGTGATGCGCGACGTCGTCCTGACGTACCTGCGGGAACTCGGGGAGCGGTGGGAGCAAGGCGACGCGTCCATCGCGCAGGAGCACTTCGCGAGCAACCTCCTCCGCGGGCGTCTCCTTGGCATCGCACGCGGCTGGGGCCGAGGCTCCGGCCCGACAGCCGTGCTTGCCTGCGCGCCGGGCGAGCTCCACGACCTGCCGCTCATCGTCTTCGGTCTCGTGCTCGCCGGTCGCGGCTGGGCGATCGCGTACCTCGGCCCCGACACCCCCGTCGCGACGATCCGGGACGCAGTGGCGCGGGTGGAGCCCGACCTCGTCGTTGTCTCGGCGACCGCGACACGGGGTCTGCCGGCTGCCAAGGCGGAGCTGACCGAGCTCGCGCGCGTGGTACAGCTCGCACTCGCCGGGGCGGGGGCGAGCGCGGGCCTGGCTCGCAGCATCGGGGCGACGCTGATCGACGGAGATCCCGTCTCCGCGGCGGAGCGCATCTCGGCGGAACGTCCATGAGCATCACGGACGACCCGCTCTACGGCTGGAGCCAATCCCGGTCGCCGACGGGTTCGTTCGAGTCCGTCCAGCGCGTCAAGTTG
>DASTZS010000041.1:0-12417 GCA_035764165.1 Gaiellaceae bacterium
TCAGCGAGGCGGGCGGGTCGTGCCGCGGACGACGAGATCGAGCGGCAGTGTCTCGACGCGCGCGGGCGCCGGCTCGCCTGCAAGCGCCTGGAGGAGCAGCTCGGCGCCGCGGCGCCCGCTCTCGAAGAGCCGCTGGCGAACGGTGGTCAGCCCTGCGTACGAGGCGATCTCGATGTCGTCGAACCCGATCACCGACAGCCGCTCGGGCACGTCGATCCGCAGCGCGCGTGCTGCCTCGAGCACGCCGAGGGCCTGGACGTCCGAGGCGGCGAACACTGCCGTCGGCGGCTCGGGGAGCCGGAGCAACTCATCCGCGATGCTGCGCGCGACGTGGCGGCTCTGCGTCCCCTCGCGAACGTACTCGGCACGGATCGGGACCCCGAGGGACTCGAGGGCGCGCTCGTATCCGGTCGTCCGGTCGCGGCTCGACTGGAAGCGGAAGGGGTCGGCCGGCTTGTCGCCGATGAAGGCGATGCGGCGGTGGCCGAGCTCGAGCAGGTACCGGGTCGCGAGCTCACCCCCCGCGACGTCGTCGATCACGACGCTCGGCAGCGCATCATGCCGTGCATCGATGAGCACGCACGGAATCGCCTCGGCTCGGAGCCGTCGAACCTCCTCGTCCGGTGGAATCAGCGACACGACGAGCAGCCCGTCCGTGCGATGGGCGTCGGCCAGCAGGCGGAACGCGCGTTGCTGGCGATCCGCCGACTCGACGTCGTAGAGCGCGAGGTCGTAGGGCGAGGACGCGAGCGCGGTCACGATGCCGCGGACGCGCTCGATCGGCGAGGCCTCCGTCAGGAACGGCAGCACCACGCCGATCACGAGCGTGCGCCTGAGCGAGAGGTTCTGGGCGACCGAGCTCGGCCGGTACTCGAGGGCGCGGATCGCCTCGAGCACACGATCCCGTGTCGCCGCGGCGACGTTCCCGCGGTCGTTGACGACGCGGGAGACCGTGGCGATACCCACACCCGCCCGCGCCGCGACGTCGGCAATGCGCGCGGAAGGTCTGGGAACCGCTTCCATGGGACTCAACGTTTGCCTGCCAGGACGTCGAAAGTCAAGCAGGCTGCCTTGACTTTTCGACGGAAGCGGGCGTAATCTCGCCGCCAACGTCCTGAAAGCGCTTCCAACATAGTTTCGAAGGAGGGACTGTACGTGAACGCGCATCGGAAACCGCGCATCGCTCGCTCACGGGCCGCGCTCGTGCTCGCCATGGTCGCCGCGCTCGCGCTCACCGCCGGCACGGCCCTCGGCTCGCGCCAGAGCGGAACGGCGACGACGACGCTCACGGCCCTGATCGGGAGCTCTGGCCCCGCGGAGACGTTCGCCGTCAACAACGCTGCCAAGGCGTTCACCAAGCAGACGGGCATCGAGGTGAACGTGGTCGTCGCCTCCGACCTCGGGCAGCAGCTCGCCCAGGGCTTCGCGTCGGGCAACCCGCCGGACATCTTCTACCTCGGCAACGACCAGGTTGCGACGTATGCGAAGGCCGGCAGCCTTGCGCCGCTCGACAGCCTGAAGAACGTGAAGGCCTTCTATCCGAGCCTGCGCGCGGCGTACACGTACAAGGGCCGCCTGTATGCAGCGCCGAAGGACTTCTCGACGCTCGCGCTCGTGATCAACACCGCTTCGTGGCAGCGTGCGAAGCTGACGGCCAAGGACTACCCGAAGACATGGGCGCAGCTCGCGTCCGTCGCGAAGAAGCTCACGCGGTCGGGACAGGTCGGCCTCTGCACCGGTGCGGAGTTCCACCGCCTCGGCGTGTTCATGATCCAGTCCGGCGGCTGGCTCGTCTCCAAAAACGGGCAGACCGCCACGGTCAACAGCAAGGCGAACGTCGCCGCGTTCAACTTCGTCAAGTCGATGATCAAGGCCGGCTCGTTCAAGCTCACCAACCAGCTCGGCGTCGGTTGGGGTGGCGAGGGCTTCGGGAAGCAGATGTGCGCCATGACGATCGAGGGGAACTGGATCTCGGGCGCGATGACCCACGACTACCCGACCGTCAAGTACCGCGTCGTCGAGCTCCCGACCGGGCCTGCGGGGAAGGGGACGCTGCAGTACGACGGCGGGTGGGGCATGGCTGCCGCCTCGAAGAACAAGACCGAGGCGATGAGCCTGATCACGTACATGACCTCGCCGAAGGTGCAGATGGGCAACGCCAAGGCGTTCGGCGTGATGCCGTCGGTGAAGGCCAACGCGAAGGCGTGGAGCAAGCTCTACCCGCAGTTCGCTGCCTTCCTGGCCGGTGCCGAATACTCGAGGAGCATCCCCACCGTGCCCGACATCGCCACCGTGCTCGGCGACTTCAACCAGCAGCTGCAGGGATTGCCGCAGTCCAACAATCCGAAGACGATCCTCGATCGGATCAACAGCGAGCTGCAGTCGATCCTGAACAAGTAGCGCACGGGGGACGCTTGCCGGCGGCGCCTGCGCCGCCGGCAAGCGGCGGTTCACACCACGGAGGCGAGAGTGCTGAAGAGGTTTGCGACGCTCCGCGAGCCAGGGATTCGCGGGCACGAAGCGGCAGCCGGGTGGCTGTTCCTCATGCCCGTCATCGTCATCCTCGGGCTGTTCCTCGTGCTGCCCATCACGATGGCCGCGTGGGTGAGCTTCTCCGACTGGAACGGAAACGGCAGCCCGCTCGGCGCGAACGCGCACTTCGTCGGCCTCGACAACTATCGCCACCTGCTGACCGAGCCCGGGCTCGATCAGAACAACTTCGGCACCGCGCTGCGCAACAACGTCTACTACGTCCTCCTGGTCGTCCCGATCCAGACCGCGGTCGCACTCTTCCTCGCGGTCCTCGTCAACCGCCGGGTGAAGCTCGTCGGGTTCTTCCGGACCGCGTTCTACTTCCCGTCGGTCACGAGCTCGGTCGCGATCACCGTCCTCTTCCTGTTTCTCTTCTCGCCGACGGGCGCGATCAACAAGTTGCTGTCGTACTTCGGCGCGACCGGGCCGTCATGGCTCTACGACCCGCGCGGTCTCTTCCACGTCATCCTCGGCCAGTTCGGCGTTGACCAGTCGTCGGGCTCGCTCGCGAACGGGTTCTTCCTCGGCGTCAGCTACTGGGACTGGCTGTCCGGGCCGAGCATCGCCATGTGCGTCTTCATCGTGATGGCCGTGTTCACGACGTCGGGGACCTTCATGCTGCTGTTCCTCGCGGCGCTCCAGAGCATCGACGACTCGGTCAACGAGGCGGCCGCGCTCGACGGCGCGAGCGAGTGGCGCAAGTTCCGGCACATCACGGTGCCGATGATCAGGCCGACGATCTTCACGATCCTGACGCTCGGGCTCATCGGCACGTGGCAAATCTTCGACCAGATCTACGTCGGGACGAAGGGGAGCCCGTCGAACACGACGCTCACCCCCGCGTTCCTCTCCTTCAACGCCTCCTTCAACGGCAACAACTGGGGCGTCGGGGCTGCGATCGCGTTCATCCTCTTCGCGATCATCGTCTTCTTCACGATCCTGACGCGCCTGGCGACCCGCAACCCGGACCGGGTGCCTCGACGGCGCCGCTTCGGGCCGACGCAGGCCCTCGGCGACCCGAACGCGTCGCGCGTCGCGTCGGCCTCGCCCGGAGGTGCGCCGTGAGCAACTCCCGCGCGAGGAGTGACGCGAGAGCGGTGCGGCGCCGCCGCGTCGGAAGCGCGATGACGTACAGCTTCCTGCTCGCGCTCGCGGTCGTCTACATCTTCCCCTTCGTGATCGCCGTCGTCACGTCGTTCAAGACGGAGCCGGACTCGACCGCGAACCCGCTCAGCCTCACCCCGCATCCGGCGACGACGAGCGCGTTCCACCAGCTGTACGAGGACCAGGACTTCCCCTCGTGGGTGAAGAACTCCCTGATCGTGACGCTCAGCGTCACGTTCCTGCGTGTGTTCCTCGACAGCCTCGCCGGCTATGCCCTCGCGCGTCTCAGGTTCCGCGGACGCGGTGCAGCCTTCGCCACGATCGTTGCCGTGATGGCGGTGCCGGGCGTCGTGCTCCTGATCCCGAAGTTCCTGATCATCCGGGAGTTCGGGATGTACGACACCTACTACGGGATGATCGTCCCGCTGCTGGTCGACGCCGCCGGCGTGTTCATCATGAAGAACTTCTTCGAGTCGATTCCCGTCAGCGTCGAGGAGTCGGCCCGGATCGACGGCGCGAGCATCTTCCGCATCTACTGGTCGATCGTGCTGCCGATGGCGCGGCCTGCGCTCGTGACGATCTTCATCCTGTCGTTCCAGGGATCCTGGAACGAGCTCGCCCACTTCATCATCTCGGCGCAGAGCACGGGCCTCGACACGCTGACGAAGGGAGTCGCGCAGCTGGCGTCCGGGCAGCTCGGCTCCGGCAACCGCTACCCGTTGAAGCTGGCTGCCTCGACGCTGATGACGATCCCCGTCGCGGTCCTCTTCTTCGTCTTCCAGCGGCGAATCATGAACGTGACCGCCGGTGCCGTGAAGGAATAGGAGCTCGCATGGCCGGAATCACCTTCGACGACGTGACCAAGACGTACGGTGACGGCTTCCGCGCCGTCTCCGACCTCAACCTCGAGGTCCAGGACGGCGAGTTCGTCGTGCTCGTCGGCCCGTCCGGCTGCGGCAAGACGACCGCGCTGCGCATGATCGCGGGTCTCGAGGAGATCTCGGAGGGCCAGATCCGGATCGGCGAGCGCGTCGTGAACAACCTGCCGCCGGGCGCGCGCGACATCGCGATGGTCTTCCAGAACTACGCGCTCTACCCGCACATGACGGTGGCGGAGAACATCGGCTTCGCGTTGCGGATGCGGAAGGTGCCGAAGGCAGAAGCCCGGCGGAGGATCGAGGAGACGGCGCGCATCATCGGCCTCCTCGACCACCTCGACCGGAAGCCAGGTCAACTGTCCGGCGGCCAGCGCCAACGCGTCGCGATGGGACGCGCGATTGTGCGCGAGCCACAGGTTTTTCTCATGGACGAGCCGCTCTCGAACCTCGACGCGAAGCTTCGCGTGCAGATGCGCGCGGAGATTTCGCGCATCCAGCGACAGCTCGCGGTCACGACGGTGTACGTCACCCACGATCAGATCGAGGCCATGACGATGGGCGACCGCGTTGCGGTCATGCGCAGGGGGCTGCTGCAGCAGTTCGAACCGCCGCAGCGCCTGTACGAGCGTCCGGCCAACCTCTTCGTCGCGAGCTTCATCGGCAGTCCGGCGATGAACATGCTCGAAGGCTCGCTCGAGCGTGAAGGCGATGCCCTCATGTGTCGCATTGGCACGGCAACGCTTGCGCTGCCGGCCGAGGTGCTGAACGCGCGACCCGCGCTCGCGCGAGAGGTGGGGAGACCAATCGCGGTCGGCATTCGGCCGGAAGCGCTGGACATGCCCGGCCGGCACGACGGCGGCGACGGAGGGCGGCTGCGAGGACGCGTCCAGGCCGTCGAGGCGCTCGGCCCCGAACAGCTCGTGCACGTCGAGATCGACGCCGAGCCTGTCCTCGTCGAGGACGTGCTCGAGGGACTTGTCAACCCGGACGAAGCCGGGGACCTGGTGGAGCTCAGAACCGACACGGACGGCTCCCGCGCCACCATCGTCGGCCGCCTCGATGCAACGGCGAGCCTCCGGCCCGATGAGCCGATCGAGCTTGCGGTCGACCTCCGCCACCTCCACTTCTTCGATCTCGGCAGCGGCGAAGCGATCGGTGCCTGAGCCGACGACTCAACCCGACCGTATGCGGCTCACGCTGCTCGACGGGTCGACGTTCGTCATCTGCGACCAGCGCGGCGATGTCGACGGGGTATCCACGGCGTCCGGCTTCTTCGCCGCGGATACGCGCTTTCTGTCGCGCTCGGTGCTGACGATCGACGGCGACCGCGGCGATCCGGTTGCCTTCGAGCAAAGCGCGCCGCACGTAGGGGTCTTCGAGCTGGAGTGGGAGACCGGGTTGGCGGTGCGGCGGGAGCTCTTCGTCGGTCGCGGCCTCGAAGAGGCGGCAACCGTCTGGAACCGGTCCGACCGCGAGGTGGAGGCACTGCTCGAGCTCGAGCTGGCATCCGACTTCGCCGACATCTTCGCGGTCAAGCGCGTGGAGGAGCTCGGCGCGCCGGGCACATCGGAGGTCGCGCCGTCGCGTCCGGAACATTGGAAGGATGCACGCACAGTCGAGTTCGCGGACCAGGGCTTCCCGGCGCGGACGCTCGTGCACCTGGCCCCGGCGCCCGACGACGCGGACGGAGGCGCGGCGCGCTACCGCTTGCGTCTCGCCCCCGGCGAGCGCTGGCAGCTCGGCGTCGCCGTGCAGTGGCTCCTGAACGGGACACAGGAGCTCGACGCTGCCGCATTCGAGGCAGGGCTCCGCGACGATCGACGCGAGCGGGACGCGTCGCTCGCTGCCTGGTGGCGCTCGGCGCCGCGACTGCAGGCGCCGGCTGAGCCTGCGCTCGAGCGCACCTGGGCGCGCTCGCTCGCGGACCTGGCCGCGCTCCGGCTGCATTGGGCGGGGAGCGGGATGGTGCCGGCGGCAGGGCTGCCGTGGTTCATGACCCTGTTCGGCCGCGACACGTTGATCACGTCTCTCCAAGAGCTGCTGCTCGGCCCCGAGGCGGCCGCCGGCGCCCTGCGTGCGCTCGCCGAGGCGCAGGCGGAGACGGATGATGCAGAGCGCGACGCGGAGCCCGGAAAGATCGTGCACGAGCTGCGGCGCGGCAAGACCGCCCGGATCTGGACCGACCGCTATTACGGGACGGTCGACGCGACGCCGCTGTTCCTCGTCCTCCTCTCGGAGCATTGGCGCTGGAGCGGCGACGACGGGATCGTGCTCGAGCTGAAGCACGCGGCTCGCCGCGCGCTCGACTGGATCGACTCCTTCGGCGACCGCGACGCCGACGGCTTCGTCGAGTACCTGCGCCGCGCGAGCCACGGCATCGACAACCAGAACTGGAAGGACTCCTACAACTCGATGGTCTTCCACGACGGGTCGCTCGCACGGGCGCCGATCGCGCCCGTCGAGGTTCAGGGCTACGTCTACGACGCAAAGCTGCGCATGGCGGAGCTTGCCCGGTGCGTGTGGCGTGACGAGGCGACGGCGGTGCGTCTCGAAGGCGAAGCGGCGACACTACGCGAGCGGTTCGACGCGGCGTTCTGGCTTCCGGAACGCGGCTGGTATGCGCTCGGCCTCGACGCCGAAAAGCGGCCGGTCGATGCGCTCGCGTCCAACATGGGCCATCTGCTGTGGAGCGGCATCGTTCCCGCCGATCGCGTTGCGGAGGTTGCCGCGAAGCTCGTCTCGGGACCGCTCTGGTCCGGCTGGGGGGTTCGAACCCTCGCGGCCGACGAGCCCGCGTTCGGCCCGCTCGAGTACCACAACGGCACCGTCTGGCCGCACGACAATTCGCTGATCGCGCTCGGGCTCGCGCAGGCAGGCCAGCGGGTGCCGGCGGAGCGTGTCGTGCGAGCGCTCCTCGACTGCGCGCCCTTCTTCGAGTACCGCCTGCCGGAGCTCTTCGCGGGTGGCGAGCGGCGCGGCGACGAGGCGCCGGGCGTCGTGCCCACCTCGGCCCGGCCGCAGGCGTGGGCTGCCGGCGCACCCCTGCTCCTGCTGCGTGCGCAGCTCGGGCTCGAGCCCGACCCGGATGCGCGCGCTCTGCGGGTCACCGCCGATCTCCTCCCGGCGTGGCTCGAGGGGCTCACGCTCGACGGCATCCGCGCCTTCGGTCGACGCTGGCGCGTGAGGGTGGAGAACCGCAGCGCCACGGTCGAGTCGTAGTCGGACCTCGGGCCACCCGTGATCGGGCGAGAAGCGGGTCGGATGGTGGGACGGAGCCAGCGTCCCAATGGCTCAGCCGACGACGGTATAGAGGCGCCACTCTCCGGGGATGCCCTTGAGGTCATGCGTCCCGCGGTCTTCGAACCGGATGCCCGAGCCGGCGACCAGGTCCTTGACGGTACTGGAGACGAGGACCTCTCCAGGCTCGGCTTGCGCCGCCACGCGCGCGCCGATGTGGACGGCGAGCCCGCCGACCTTGCCGTCGATCAGCTCGCACTCTCCGGTGTGCAGGCCTGCGCGGATCTCGATCCCTAGCTCGCGGATCGCTTCGGTCACGGCAGAAGCGCACTTGATCGCTCGCGCCGGGCCGTCGAAGGTCGCGAAGAAGCCGTCGCCCGCCGTGTCGATCTCGGTGCCGCGGTATCGCGTGAGCTCACGGCGGATCCGCTCGTGGTGGAGACTCAACAGCTCTCGCCAGCGAAGATCGCCGAGCTCGGCCGCCTTGGACGTGGCGCCGACGATGTCCGTGAAGACCACCGTCGCGAGGACTCGCTCCGGCTCCTGCGCTTCTCCGCCGTGGCTTTCCAGCGAAGCGGCGAAGAATCGCTCGAGCTCGTCGAAGAGCTGCTCCTGATCGCCGAGCGATGGGGCGAAGTCGCGGCCGGGGAGCTCGGCGAGGCGTGCGCCCGGAATCCGTTCTGCCATGTAGCGCGCCACGCGAACGTCGAAGAGGGGAAACCCCGTCCGGTGCAAGATCAAGGTCGGCACCCTGATCGTCGGCAAGACCTCTGACACGTCGACGTCGAGGTTCATCTGCATGTAGTCCGCAGCCGCCCCCGGACTCACGCTCAGCCGGAAGACGCGCGCGAAGTCACGAATGTCGGCGTCGCTCGCATCCGGATTGCTTCTCCGCACGAAAGCCTCTTCGAGGAAGCCGGGCTCACCCCAGCGACGACGAACTTCATCGATGCGCGTCTCCACCTGCCCCCGCGAGGGAAGCGACGGCACGGCCGGCGATCGCGTAAGCCGAGGGGCTGCATGCCACAGGACAAGAGCCGCGGTCCGCTCGGGGTACGTCGCCGCGAAGAGGATGCAGAGCGGACCCGAGTCACCGGCGGCGAACAACACTGCGCGCTCGGAGTCGGCAGCGTCCATCACTGCGCGGATGTCATCCATCCTCGTCTCCAAGGTCGGCGAGCCGGCGACGCGGTCCGACATTCCCGTCCCGCGCTTGTCGAAGACGAGCAAGCGACTCAGCGACGCCAGCCGCTCCAGGAACAGCGAAACATGCGGGTTCTCCCAGTCCATCTCCACGTGATGGGTCATGCTCGGGACAGAGACCAGATCGAAGGGGCCTGCGCCCGCCACTTGGTACGCGATGCTCACATCGCCGCTGCGGGTGTAGCGCGTTTCCGGGGGCACGCCCTCAGTTTCCATCATCGCGCACGGTCGGGCCTGCTCGGGCGCCGCGCACGACCGGGGCGGTGCGCTCCGGCCTTCATCGCTAGCGCGACCAGGCCGGGCTGGAGTCCGCGCCGACCGTGTTGCTGACGTTGCGCGCACCGCCGCCGTCCGCGCCCATGACGTAGATGTCGGAGACGCCGTCGCGGTCGCTATCACCCACACGACGCGCTCGTTGACGACCAGCAGCTTCAGACCGCGGCTTCGCCCTCCGCTTCCATCCGAGCGAGACGGGTGTAGTAGTCGGGAAGCTCACGTAGGTGGGCGAGTGCGATCTTGCCCGTGAGCAGCGGGTCGTCGCCCGTGACGTCGGTCTCCGGATCGCGTGTCCCGTGCTCGAGCTCGACGTCCATGCCGGCGCGGAACTGCTCGACGTCGAACGGGCTCGAGCCCCAGTCGATGCCGAGCTGCTCGCCGATGGAACGCGCATCGCTCGTCTTGAAGGTTTGGTCTCCCACCTCACGCCTCCTGTGTCGGCTCGATTGTCTTGCAAGACCGGTCGCGCTCGCGCATCAGCGGGCTTGCTGGGCGGCGAGCCCTAGCGCACGACTCGTGCGGCTGCGCCGCGCATGACCCGCTCAACCTCCTCGAGCGTCGCCATCGACGTGTCCCCGGGAGTGGTCATGGCGAGCGCGCCGTGCGCGACGCCGTACGCGAGCGACGTCTCGACGTCGGCGCCGCTCAGCTGGCCGTAGATGAGGCCTGAGGCGAACGAGTCGCCGCCTCCCACGCGGTCGAAGATCTCGAGCCCGCGCATCGCGGGGCCGACGACGAACGCGTCGCGGGTGCTGCACACGCCGCTCCAGTCGTTGACCGACGCGGTGTGCGCCTCGCGCAGCGAGGTGGCGACGAGGGTCAGGTTGGGATACCCGGACAGCACCTCGCCGTGGAGGCGGCGGTAGGCACTGACGTCGAGATCGACGTGCGACTCGTCGACACCTTCGAGCGAGTAGCCGAGCGCGGCCGAGAAGTCCTCCTCGTTGCCGAGGAGGACGTCGACCTGCCTCACAAGCTCCCGGTTGGTGGCCGCCGCGGCTTCTGGACCCCCGCTCGACGTCCACAGTGAGGGCCGGTAGTTCAGGTCGAACGAGACGACCGTGCCGTGGCGGCGCGCCGCGGCCATGGCCTCGAGCGCGAGGGCCGCGGTGTTCGGCGCCAACGCCGCGAAGATGCCGCCGCAATGGAACCAGCGCGCGCCGTCCGTGCCGAAGACGGCGTCCCAGTCGACGTCTCCAGGCTGCATGGCGGCAGCCGCCGAGTGGCCGCGATCCGAGCACCCGAGGGCAGCGCGCACGCCGAAGCCGCGCTCCACGAAGTTGAGGCCGTTGCGGACGCTCCTGCCGACGCCGTCGTACGGCACCCAGCGGACATACGTCTGATCCACGCCGCCCTGCAGGATCAGATCCTCGAGCAGGCGGCCGGCGGGGTTGTCGGCGAACGCCGTGACGACTGCCGCTCGCAGCCCGAAGCAGCGCCGAAGACCCCGCGCGACGTTGTACTCGCCGCCGCCCTCCGAGACGGCGAACGTCCGTGTCGTCGCGATGCGGCCGTCGCCGGGGTCGAAGCGGAGCATCACCTCGCCGAGCGCCACCAGGTCGAAGCGACACTCCTCGGCCGGTCTGATCGCGAGGATGCTCACGCGGCCGCCACCGGCGCGACGAGCGCGACCGCCTCGCGCGCACGCCGCGCGACCTCGTCGAAGCGGCCCTCGCGCAGGAGCGACTGCTCGCAGATCCAGGTGCCGCCGCAGGCGAGCACCGCCGGCACGTCGAGGTACGACGCGAGATTCTCGGCGCTGATACCGCCTGTCGGCACGAAGCGGACGTCGCGGTACACCGCGGCGAGCGCCTTCAGGAGGGGCGGGCCGCCCAGGATCGAGGCCGGGAAGACTTTCAGGACGCGACGTCCGAGCTCGCGCGCTCGCTCGATCTCCGATGGCGTGGCGACCCCCGGGAAAAAAGGGACGCCGGTCGCGCGGGCCGCCTCGACGACGCTCGCGTTCGTCCCTGGGGCGACGGCGAAGGAGGCGCCCGCGTCGAGCGCCTGGGCCAGTTGCGCCGTCGAAAGGATCGTTCCCGCCCCGACGACGAGCCCGTCGATTTGCGCGACGCGGCGAATCGCGTCGGCGGCTGCGTCCGTCCGGAACGTGACCTCGACGGCGGACAGCCCACCGGCGAGCAGCGCCTCACACGCGCGCTCGGCCTCGTCCGCGTCCGTCGCGGTCAGCACCGGGACGACTCGGAGCGCTGCGAGCCGCTCGATGACCTCGGTCACCGCGCGAGCCATCCCCCGTCGACGGGAAGCACGATCCCGTGAACATACTCGGACGCGCCCGAGGCGAGGAAGACGAACGCGCATAGTTCCGCCGAGGACACGGACGACGAGCACATGGCTCGCTCCTCGTAGACTGCAGCCGCGGCTCGCTGACGTCGAGACTCTGGTGATCGGATAA
This sequence comes from Gaiellaceae bacterium, assembly GCA_035764165.1. Taxonomy (GTDB): domain Bacteria; phylum Actinomycetota; class Thermoleophilia; order Gaiellales; family Gaiellaceae; genus 3-1-20CM-4-69-9. Next base: position 11,647 of record DASTZS010000041.1, read on the forward strand.
CGCAACGTCCATGAAGCTCGGGGCTCGAGAGACCGGCCGGCAACATGCCCCGGCCGGAGCGGCGATGACCCGTGAGGCGCGGCTCCAGCTCCAGCTCTTGCTCTGGCGACTCGCGAAGCTCGGAGGAGGTATCTGCCTGCTCCTCCTCGCCGGAACGGTGGGCTTCTCGGCGACCGAGGACACCTCGCTCTGGGAAGGCTTCGTCTGGACGCTCGACACGATCGCGACAGTCGGCTCGATTCCGTCTCCCGAGACGACCGGCGGTCAGATCCTCAAGGTCCTCTTGATCGTCCTCGGCGTCGGTACGCTCCTGTACGCGCTCGTCGCGGTGACCGAGTTCTTCGTTGCGGGGCAGGTTACCGGCCTTCTCGACGAGCGCAGGAGGCAGCGGATGACGGACGCCCTCTCCGACCACTTTCTCGTGTGCGGCTTCGGCCGGGTCGGCCGTCAGGTCGTCCGCGGGCTGCGGGCGGCGGGTGCGACGTACGTGGTCATCGACCGCAACCCCGACAGCCTTGCGGCGGCAGCAGCAGACGGCATCCTCTATCTCGAAGGGGAGGCGTCCGACGAGCAACTCCTGAGGCAGGCTGGGATCGACCGCGCTCGTGCGCTGCTCGCCTGCGTGGATTCCGACGCCGAGAACGTCTTCATCACGCTCACTGCTCGCGCCCTCCGGCCCGACCTGACGATCGTCGCCCGCGCGAGCGGGGACGGATCGGAGCAGAAGCTCACCCGCGCCGGCGCGCGCCGAGTCGTCTCGCCGTACAAGTC
>DASTZS010000042.1:0-97017 GCA_035764165.1 Gaiellaceae bacterium
GCCGGCGGCGAAGCCGGGCGCCGAGCTCACGATCGACGTGCGGGGACGCGACGCGCGCGCAGCGGTCGTTCCGAAGCCGATCTACAAACGAGAGGAGACGTAGGACGTGGCGGGAGCCGAGTCGTATCCGGAAGACCTGAAGTACCACCGCGAGCACGACTGGGCGCGCATCGAGGGCGACGAGGCGCTCCTCGGGATCACGTGGTTCGCGCAGGACGCGCTCGGCGAGCTCGTGCACTACGAGCCGCCGAAGGAGGGCGACACGATCTCGAAGGACTCCTCCTACGGCGAGGTCGAGTCGGTCAAGGCCGTCTCCGACCTGATCGCGCCGCTCTCGGGCGAGGTCATCGAGGTGAACGCGAAGGTCGTCGAGGAGCCGGAGACGGTCAACGCGGATCCGTACGGCGACGGCTGGCTGATCCGGATCCGACTCTCCGATCCTGCCGAAGTGGACTCGTTGCTCGACGTGGACGCGTACAAGCAGGTCGTCGCCGACAGTTGAGCTACCTCTCGCTGACCGATCGCGACCGCGAGGAGATGCTCGAGACGATCGGGGTCTCCTCGGTCGACGACCTCTTCCGAGACATTCCCGAAGGCGTTCTCCTGGGAAGGGAGCTCGCACTCGAGCCGCCGCTGTCGGAACAGGAGCTGACGCGCCACCTCGAGGAGCTCGCAGCGCGCAACGTCGACACCTCGGAGGAGCTCTCGTTCCTCGGCGCCGGCATCTACGACCACTACGTGCCCGCCGTCGTCGACACCGTGTTGCAGCGCGGTGAGCTGCTGACCGCCTATACGCCGTACCAGCCCGAGATGAGCCAGGGCGTCCTGCAGGCGATCTTCGAATACCAGACCGTCGTCTGCGAGCTCACCGGCATGGATGTCTCGAACGCCTCGGGCTACGACGGCACGACCGTCGCCGCCGACGCCTGCTACGTCGCGAAGCACGCGACGGGGCGGACGAAGGTCGTCGTCACGGAGGCAACGAATCCGCAGGTTCGCCAGGTGGTGAAGACGTATGCCCCGGGCTTCGGCCTGGAGGTTGTCGAGGTTCCCCACCGCGACGGCGCGACGGATCCCGAAGAGCTGCGTCGTGCCGCAACCGACGCGGCGTGCGTCATCTTCCAGCAGCCCAACTTCTTCGGCGTGCTCGAGCCCGCACCCGACCTCGCGGCCGCGGCGAACGACGCGGAGGCGATCGCCGTCGCCCACGTCGACCCGATGTCGCTCGGCGTGCTCGAGGCGCCGGGCGCGTACGGCTGCGGGATGGCGATCGGCGAAGGCCAGAGCGCGGGCAACTACCAGTCCTTCGCCGGGCCGCACTACGGCTTCCTCGCCGCGCGCAACGAGTTCATCCGCCGCCTGCCGGGACGGATCGTCGGCGAGACGCGGGACACGGCGGGAGAGCGGGGCTTCGTGCTCACGCTCCAGACGCGGGAACAGCACATCCGGCGGGAGAAGGCGACCTCCAACATCACGACGAACCAGACGCTGCTCGCACTCGGTGGCCTGGTCTACCTCTCGTGGCTCGGTCCGCAGGGGCTGCGCGAGGTGGGGGAGACCTGCCTGAGCCTCGCGGAATACGCCAAGGGACGCCTGACGGAGGCCGGGCTCGAGCTTGCGTTTCCAGAGCAGGCAACGTTCAAGGAGTTTGCGGTGCGCACCGGACGGAACGCCCAGGAGGCGATCCGGGCAGGGCGCAAGCGCGGGGTGCATCCGGGCTACGCGCTCGGACGCGACTACGCCGGCCTCGACGACGCGTTGCTCGTCGCGGTCACGGAGCGTCGCAGTCCGGCCGACATCGATCGCCTCGCCGCAGCGCTGGCAGCGCGATGAAGCTGATCTTCGAGAAGTCGCAGGCGGGCCGGCGTGGAGGAGGGCCACCGCGTTACGAGCTACCGCCCGCTCAGGTACCCGAGCAACTCCGCCGCGCGCGGCCGCCGCGCCTGCCCGAGCTGGCCGAGCCGGAGCTCGTCCGGCACTTCACCGAGCTGTCGACGCGCAATTTCGGCATCGACACCGGCTTCTATCCGCTCGGCTCGTGCACGATGAAGTACAACCCGCGCGTCAACGAGCGGCTCGTGATGCTACCCGGCTTCCGCGACCTGCATCCGTACCAGGCGGAGGAGGCGAGCCAGGGCGCACTCGAGCTGATGTGGCGGCTGCAGGAGGCGCTGATCGAGCTCTCCGGGCTGCACGCCTGCTCGCTGCAACCGGCCGCGGGCTCACAGGGCGAGCTCACCGGACTGATGCTGATGCGGGCGTACTTCGCCGACCGCGGCGAGGCCGAGCAGCGTGACACGATCATCACCGCGGACACGGCGCACGGCACGAACCCTGCGAGCGTGACGATGGCGGGCTACAAGCTCGCGAAGGTCAAAACCGACCCGCGCGGCAACGTCGACGTGGAGCATCTCCGCGAGCTCGTGAACGAACGCACGGCGGGGCTGATGCTGACGAACCCCTCGACGCTCGGCCTCTTCGACGAACGGATCGAGGAGATCGCCAAGATCTTCCACGATGCCGGCGCGCTGCTCTACTACGACGGCGCGAACCTCAACGCCGTCTGCGGCATCTCCCGGCCGGGCGACATGGGTTTCGACATCGTCCACATCAACCTGCACAAGACGTTTTCGCAGCCCCACGGCGGCGGCGGGCCCGGCGGAGGCCCGATTGTCGTGCGAGACGTCCTCGAGCCGTTCTTGCCCGTGCCGCACGTCGTTTCGGACGGCGACGGCTTCCGCCTCGACTACGACCGCCCGAAGTCGATCGGGAAGGTGCGCGGTTTCACCGGTCCCTTCGGCGTGTTCGTCCGTTCGTACGCCTACATCCGCTCGTACGGCCCGCGGTTGCGCGAAATGTCGGAGACCGCCGTCCTCAACGCGAACTACCTGCTCGCGCGACTGAAGAAGGCGTACGACCTGCCGTACGACCGCCTGGCGATGCACGAGTTCGTCCTCAGCGCGCGCACGCTGAAACGAGAGCATGGGATCACGGCGCTCGACGTCGCGAAGCGGCTGATGGACTACGGCTTCCATCCCCCGACGATCTACTTCCCGCTCGTCGTGTCCGAGGCGTTGATGATCGAGCCGACGGAGACCGAGGCGAAGGAGACACTCGACGCATTCGCCGACGCCATGCTCGCGATCGCCCGGGAGGCCTCGCAGGAGCCGGAGGTGCTGCGCGAGGCTCCGCACACGCGCCCGGTCAAGCGGCTCGACGAGGTGCTCGCGGCGAAGCGAGCGATCGTCAAGTACGGATTCGAGGACCACCCGGACCTGCGGGTCGAGCCGGCGGAGCCACGTCAGCTGGAAGCGCAGAAGGGCGCTTAGTCGGTCCCTTATGCGGCCAGCGGCAGGCTGAGCTGGCGCAGGCCGAGTCGCTCGAAGACGAGCTCGACCTCGATCGCGACCGGCTCGAACTGCTCAGCCGGCCACACGTGCGCGTCGTCGTCGGCCTGCAGCTTCTCGAGCCGTCGCAGCAGCGTCCGGTCCTCCGAGCGCAGCAGGACCGTCTGCGCATAGGAGCGAGCCCACACCTCGTGCACCGACTGGAAGTAGCGCTGTCGCCCGGCACCGCCGGGAAGCGTGCGTCTCTCGAGCCGCTCGGCGGTAGCGCGCCAGGGTGCGAAGGCGGCGTGAACTGCAGACGCCCACGATCGGGACTTGCGGTCGTAGTAGATCTGGTGATCGAGCAGGTGACCGAGCTCGTGCAGGAAGCCGAGCGTCGTGCGTCCCCCGACGCGCGAGACGCGGAGATCGATCGGATCACGCTTGCGAAAGCGGTACGCGCCGGCTTCGCTGATGGTGGCGGTCGGGCGTACCGGCACCGGCTCGAGATCCGAACGCAGGCCGTGCAAGCGAGAGGCGGCGGCAAGTGCGCGCTGCAGCTCCGGCGTCAGTGGACTCCTGCGTGGTAACGCAACGACGTCCTCCAACGAACGCAGCCGAGGTTTTCCCTCGCGGGCGACACACACGGGATAGCGGCGTTGTCCCATCGGTAAATCTTCGGTTGTGCGTCGGACAGACTTGAGCTGCGTGAGATGCTTGTCCGGTGAAACTGCGACGTCTGGTTCTCGCTTGCACGGCCGTTTCCTTTGCCGCAATCGACCTCGTGCACAAAGCAGTCAGTCCCGCGAGCTTCCATCACGCGCGCACGCCGTTCGCCGCCTTCGTCATCGCCTCGGTCGTGTTCGCACTCGTTGCGCTCGTACCGCGCGTCCCGTCGAATGCCGCAAGTGTCGGCGCGGGTATCGCGTGCGGAGGCGCTCTCGGAAATCTCGTCTCGCTGCTCGCGTGGCGGCAGGGCGTGCCCGATCCCCTCGTGGTGAACAGCGCGACGCAGGGGATCGCGTTCAACCTCGCCGACGTGTTCGCCTTGGCGGGCGACGCGCTGTTGCTCAGCGCGATCGTCGTGCACGGCGCGCGCCACCGTGCACGACTTACGGGGCCTGTGGGCTAGTAGAGGTCTTCGAGGTCGTCGACGACGACCGTCTCGTCTTCTCGGCGGCGGCGGACGACTTCGGCGAACACGAGCAGGAGCGGCACGGCGGCCGCAACGACGACACTCGTCCACGCGAGGGCGAACCACGCCACCACGAGAGTGCCCACGCCGAGGCGCTGCCCGACCGGGTCGTGCCGCAGAAACCGCATAAGCACGACGGCTTCCTTCATCTTCAGCTCCCTCCCTTCAGGCCAGGGATCGGCTGGGCCTGGGCGATCCTGCATCCCTCGGTCGCGTAACGGATCCCCCAGCAGCAAGACTGTAGGGGGAACCCGAACGAGGGAGATTTGATGACGAAAGTCCAAAAGACCGAGGCGGAGTGGCGCGCGGAGCTGACGCCCGAGCAGTACCGGGTGCTCCGCGAGAAGGGCACGGAGGCGCCGTTCAGCGGCGAGTACGACCACACCTTCGAGCCAGGCACCTACCGCTGCGCAGGCTGCGGGGCGGAGCTCTTCCGCTCCGAGACGAAGTACGACTCGGGCTGCGGCTGGCCCGCGTTCTACGCTCCTGCAGACCGCGAGGCGATCGACGAGGAGACCGATACGACCCACGGCATGGTCCGGACAGAGGTCATGTGCGCGAATTGCGGCGGTCATCTCGGTCACGTCTTCCCGGACGGCCCGGCCCCGACCGGAGCGCGTTACTGCATCAACTCGGCGGCACTCGACCTGGAGGAGGAGTAGTGGAGAAGAAGGCAACGTTCGGCGCCGGCTGCTTCTGGGGTGTCGAGGCGGCGTTCCGTCAGCTCGAGGGCGTGACGGCGACCCGCGTCGGCTACGCCGGCGGCCACACCGAGAACCCCACCTACGAGGACGTCTGCTCGCACGCCACCGGTCACGCTGAGGTCGTCGAGGTGACGTACGACCCCGAGCGCATCTCGTACGAGCAACTGCTCGACGTGTTCTGGGGTAAGCACGACCCGACGCAGCTAAACAGACAGGGCTGGGACATCGGCGACAACTACCGTTCGGCGATCTTCTTCCACGATTCGGAGCAGCAGGAGGCGGCCCTGCGCTCGAAGGCGGAGCAGCAGGTCAACTGGCGAGCGCCCATCGTCACCCAGATCGAGCCTGCACAGTCGTTCTACGAGGCCGAGGACTATCACCAGCAGTACCTCGAGAAGCGCGGCCGTGCGACTTGCACCCCGGCCCTGCAGCACGCGGGGTAGGGATCGGCAAGACGGGTAGGAGCAGACCAGGAACGGCCGCTAGGCGCTCGTAGCTGCAAGCTCACCGCAGGCGGCCGCGATGACACGGCCGCGCGTCAAGCGGACGGTTGCGGGAAGCGGGCGCGTCGAGCACGTCCTTGAAAGCGGCGCTGGCGGGCGGCGATCTCCTCATCGTGGCGCAGAACCGCGCCCTCGCGCCTTTGACCAGGCGCGGCGACGACTTAGACTGCTCTGGAGACCAACTTAGGGGTGCGGAATGGCGACAGTGACAGCGATTGACGTTGAGCGGCTCGACGCGTTTGCCGCGGCTTTTTCCGGTTCAGTCATCGACCCGAATCACGAGCGCTACGAGGAGGCGCGCAGGGTTCACAACGGCTTGGTCGATAAGCGGCCCGCGCTGATCGCACGTTGTCACGGCACGGCCGACGTTGTCGACGCGATTGCCTTCGCGCGCGAATCGGGCCTCGAGATCTCAGTGCGCGGCGGCGGCCACAGTGTGGCGGGCAAAGCTGTCACGGACGGCGGCCTGATGATCGACCTCGCTGAGATGAAAGGCATTCATATCGATGCGACAGCACAGACGGTTCGAGCACAGGGCGGCGTCACGTGGGGCGAGTTGAACCGGGAGACTGCTTTGCATGGGCTCGCCACAACCGGTGGGGTGGTCTCTACCACCGGCATCGCTGGGCTCACGCTCGGCGGCGGGCTCGGCTGGCTGAACGGCGTGTACGGCCTCGCCGTCGACAACTTGCTGTCGGTCGAGTTGGTGACCGCAGCCGGCGACGTGCTCACGGTGACAGAGGAGAGCGATCCAGACCTGTTCTGGGCGCTGCGTGGAGGGGGCGGCAATTTCGGCGTCGCGACCTGGCTCGAGTACCGGCTGCATCCACTTCGGGAGGTGTTCGGCGGTCTCATCGCCCATCCGTTCGAGGATGCCGGCGAGGTTTTGCGTGCTTTTCGCGATCTCTCGCAGCCAGATGAGCTGTGGGTCGTTGCCGGACTCGTTCACGCCCCTGACAGGTCGGGCCTAAAGATGGCTGCGCTCGTAATCTGCCACGTTGGTTCGGTCGAACAGGCCAAGAGAGATTTGCGCCCGTTGCTCGAGTTCGGCTCGCCGATCCTTTCCGAGGTCGGTCCGATGCCCTATCCCGCGGTGAACATGATGCTCGACGACGCTTACCCGCGGGACGCGCTCAACTACTGGAAGTCGAGTTTCGTCCGGGACTTGAGCGACGAGGCGATCGGTGAGTTGATCGGGCGATTCGCGGTGGCACCCTCGCCCATGAGCGCGATGGTGATCGAGCATTTCCACGGAGCCGTGTGCCGTGTGGGCGTGTCGGAAACAGCCGTACCTCACCGCAACCCGGGGTACAACCTAGGCATCTTCTCGGAGTGGACAGACCCGGCGACCACGGACGAGAACATCGCCTGGGCGCGCGAAACGTACGCAGCAATAAAGCCATACCGTGCCCAGCTTCGCTACGTCAACTACCTAGACGAGGACGACGTCGGCGAGGCGGTGCGAGCCGCCTATGGACCAAATTACGACCGGCTCGTCGAAGTGAAGCGGCGTTATGACCCCGACAACGTCTTCCATCTGAACCACAACATCGATCCAGCGCCGGGCTAATTCAACCGAGGGGCAGCGCTAAGAGGTAGGACCGATCGCGGCGAGCTGGCCGCACGCGGCCTGGATCTCGCGCCCCCGATTCAGACGGACTGTGGTCGGGATCCCGCCGCGCTCGAGTACATCCTTGAAGGCCGAGATCCCCTTGCGCGTTGAGGACTGATACCGAGCCACAGAGCCGATCTGGGTAAAAGTGAAGGGGATCAGGTTCACCTTGAACGCCTTCGGGTCGAGGAGCTGCGCGAGCGAACGCGCCTGCTCGACGCGGTCGTTGACGCCGCGGAGCATCACGTACTCGACGAACACCTTGCGTCGCCGCAGTCCGTGGTAGCGGACGCACTCCTCGATCACCTCGGCGAGCGGGTAGCGCTCGTTCACCGGCATCAGCTCGCTGCGCAGCTCGTCGGAGGGGGCGTGCAGCGAGAGCGCGAGCCTGATCGGCTCCTCGACCTCGTCGACGAAGCGTCGGAGGCCGGGGAGCCAGCCGACGGTGGAGACGGTCGTGCGCCTCCAGGTCACGCCGAGGTCCGGCAGCGAGCGCGCCGAGTCGAGCACCGAGTCGAGGTTGAGCATCGGCTCGCCCATGCCCATGAAGACAACGTGGTCGACCGGCTCGATGCGGCGGAAGTGCAGAGCCTGGTCGAGGATCTCCGAGGCGGTGAGGTTGCGCCGGAACCGCATCTGGCCGGTGGCGCAGAAGGTACATGTGAGCGGGCAGCCCGACTGCGAGGAGAGGCAGACCGAACGGCGGCCGTCCCGATAGCGCATCAGCACGGCCTCGACCGGATGGCCGTCGTGCGTGCAGAAGAGCGCCTTTACCGTTCCGTCACTCGCCTTCGCCTCGTGCTGGAGCTCGAGCGTCGAGAACGGAACCTCCCGCTGCAGCTCCGCTCGCAGCTCACCCGGGAGATTGGTCATCTGTGCGTAGCTCTCAGCTCCACGGGCGGCCCACTCCCACACCTGGCCGGCCCGGTAGTCAGGCTCACCGCGCGCGGCTAGACGCTCTTGCAGCAACACACGATCCACGGCCCGCAGGGTAGCGTTGGCTATGCCTTCGTCCTCGCGGCCGTGGTGGTCCGGCGCGGTGCTCTACCAGGCGTATCCGCGCTCGTTTGCCGACTCCAATGCAGACGGTGTCGGTGACATCGCCGGCCTCCGAGCTCGCCTCGAGTACCTGCACTGGCTCGGCGTCGACGGCATCTGGCTCAACCCGACCTCCCCCTCGCCGAACCGCGACTGGGGCTACGACGTCTCGGACTACTTCGACGTCCACCCGGACTTCGGGACGCTCGCAGACCTGGACGCCCTCGTGAGCGATGCCGGCGAGCTCGGCATCCGCATCCTCCTCGACCTCGTTCCGGCGCACACGAGCGACCGACACCCGTGGTTCCTCGATTCGCGCTCGTCGCGGGAGTCGCCGCGCCGTGACTGGTACATCTGGCGCGACGAGCCCGAAGAGCAGGAGAGCGTCTTCGGCGGGCGGGCCTGGACCTACGACGAGGCGACCGCCCAGTACTACCACCACCTCTTTCTCCCCGAGCAGCCGGACCTGAACTGGATGAACCCGGGGGTGCGGGACGCATTCGACGAGATCCTCCGCTTCTGGTTCGACCGCGGCGTCGCCGGCTTCCGGATCGACGTGGTGCACGAGCTCGTCAAGGATCCGCCCGGCCGGCGAAATGTGCCGGAGGTTCACGCGGTGCTGCGCCGCTGGCGCGCGCTCGCAGCCGGGTACGAGCCGGAGCGACTGCTCCTCGGCGAGACCTGGGTGATGGACCTCGCGGAGCTGGCGACCTTCTACGGCACCGGTGCGGACGAGCTCCAGCTCGCCTTCAACTTCCCCTTCATGTTCGCGAGACTCGACGCGTCAGGCCTCGCCGAGGTCGTGCAGCGCACGGAGGAGCTTCTCCCTGCCGGCTCACTGCCGGTGTGGGCACTCTCGAATCACGATGTCGTGCGCTTCCCGACGCGCATCTGCGACGAGGACGACGCCAAGGTTCGCTGCGCGCTGCTCGCACTGTTGACAGTGAGAGGCACCTCCGTTCTCTACTACGGCGACGAGCTCGGGATGCGCCAGGGCGAGATTCCGCCCGACCGCGTCCGCGACGTGCACGAACGCGACGGCGCCCGGACGCCGATGCCGTGGGGTGACGCGGAGTGGCGTGACCCGTGGCTGCCGCTCGGCGGGGGAGTGGCGAGCGTCGCCGAGCAGCGCCGCACGCCGGGCTCGGTGCTGTCCTTCTGCCGCGACGTGATCGCCGTGCGGCGCGCCCGTGACGATCTCCTCTTCGGTGCCTACGAGGCGCTGCCGGCCCCGCGTGGCGTGTGGGCCTGGCGTCGCGGGGACGACACGGCCGTGGTGCTGAATCTCAGCGACGAGCCGTTCGACCCGCAGCTCGGCGGTGACGTGCTGCTCTCGACGCACGGGCGGGCGGAGCCGCGACGACTCGAGGCGTGGGAAGGGGTCGTGCTCGCGTTCTAGCGCGCAGGCGTCGAGTAGCGCCAGGCTTCCTGAATCGCGGAGCGCTCGCCCACGACCAGTTCGACCCGGCGCCCGAGGATCCGCTCGAGTCCCTCGCGGTCGACGTCCGCCGGATCCGCGACGGCGACCTCGATGCTGCCGTCTTCGAGAAAGCGAACGGGGACGGCGAACATTCGGCGCGCAACCTCGAGCGGAAGCATCGCCGCGGCCCGCTGGTCGAGCGGATGCCGGACGAGGTCGACGTAGCGAAGGTCCGCCTGCTCGGCCAGTGCGCAGGCGAGCTCGGGCTCGAAGAGCCAGCCACGGCTGAGCAGCGTCTCGCCGAGGCGCATGCCGGTGACCTTGACCTCCTGGAGCGCGGCGTCGAGGCGCTCGTGGGTGATCCAGCCCTTCTGCAGCAGGATCGTCCCCAGCATCGGCCTCACCTCGTGCTCGAAGTACGAGTGGTCGAGCCGAAGCGGGGCGGCTCCGCCGGCGGCGACTCTCAGACCGCCGCCGATGAACCCCTTGTCTGACGAAGGCATCTCCACGTTCCTTTCGGTGCAGTTTCATCGGCCCGGCGGCCCCGCGGGACGATCACCCGCCTAGGTGACGACTTCCAACCGGCAAAATGGTCCTGTGGTCGATCTCCGCTCCGACACCCTGACCCAGCCGACCGCAGCCATGCGCGAGGCGATCGCGACGGCGGCGGTCGGCGACGACCAGAAGCGAGAGGACCCGACGGTGAACCAGCTGGAGCGGCGCGGGGCCGAGTTCCTGGGGCAGGAGGAGGCGGTCTTCCTTCCGACCGCGACGATGGCGAACCAGATCGCGCTCAACATCCTCGGCCGGCCGGGCGACGCGCTCCTCGTCGAGCGGCACGCTCACATCATGCTTTCGGAGCTCGGTGGGCCCGCCGCCCACTCGGGCCTGCTGACGATCGGGCTCGAAGGGACGAAGGGCCGCTTCTCGCCGGAGCAGGTCCTCGCGGAGCTACGCGACCGCACGAGCGTGCACGTCGCGCCGACGCGCGTCGTCACGATCGAGAACACGCACAACAGTGCCGGCGGCCGGGTGTGGCCCCTGCACGAGGTCGACGCGATCGTCGCCACGTGCCGCGAGCACGACCTCGCCGTCCACCTCGACGGTGCTCGGCTCGTCAACGCCGCGGCCGCCACCGGTATCGACGCGGCTCGCATCGCCGGCGGCTTCGACACGGTCACACTCTGCTTCTCGAAGGGACTCGGCTGCCCGCTGGGCGCGCTGATCGCCGGCTCGACCGAGCTGATGGCCCGGGCTCGGCGAGGCAAGCACTTCTTCGGCGGCGCGATGCGGCAGGCCGGGATCGTCGCGGCGGCCGCCGTGTACGCGCTTGACCATCACGTCGAGCGGATCGCCGACGATCACCGGCGCGCCCGCCGGCTCGCCGAAGGGCTTGTCGACGCGGGCGTGCGGGTCGACCTCGAGCAGGTGGAGACGAACTTCGTCCAGATCGACGTCGGGCCCGACCGCGCGGATGCAATCGACCGGATCAAGGAACGCGGCGTGCTGGTCTCGACGACCGTCCACCCGACCGTCGTGCGGGCGGTGACGCACCTCGACGTCACCGACGAGGACGTCGAGTCCGCGGTGGAAGCGATTCCGGCCGCCCTGAGGACGCTTGCCGCAGCCTGAGCCGCCCGTCGCCGAGCTGTCGCGGCTCGTCCGCGAGGCGCAGTCGGGCGAGCGGATCCCGTCGCTCAGCGCTGCGGCGGTCGGGAACGGCGAGGTCGTCTGGCAGGAGGCGCTCGGCCTTGCGCGCATCGAGGAAAAGGAGGCCGCGACGCCGGACACGCAATATCGCGTCGGCTCGATCACGAAGACCTTCACGGCAGCGGCGATCATGCAGCTGCGGGACGCAGGTGAGCTGGACCTCGACGACCGCCTCGAGCGGCACGTCCCGGAGGCTCACCACGGTGGCCCGACCATCCGCCGCATGCTCGCGCACATGTCCGGTCTACAGCGTGAGCTGCCGGGCTACGTGTGGGAGACGCTCGAGTTTCCGGATCGCGAGGGGCTCGTCTCCGGTCTCGCGGATGCGCGGCAGGTGCTGCCGCCCGGCGCGCGCTGGCACTACTCGAACCTCGCGTTCGCGCTCCTCGGCGAGGTGGTCGCGAGGCGCTCGGGTCTCGACTACGAGGACTACGTCCGTGAGCGCCTGCTCGAGCCGCTCGGCCTGAGGCGCACGACGTTCGACCAGCATCTGCCTGCCGCGAACGCCTACTACGTCGAGCCGTACGCGGACGTCGTCCGGCCGGAGCAGAACTTGATCAAGGGCGCCTTCGCTGCCGCCGGTTCGCTCTGGTCGACGACCGCGGATCTCGCCCGCTGGGGTGTCTTCCTCGTCGAGGGCGCCGAAGGCGTTCTGCGCAAGGAGGCCGCGCAGGAGATGCGGCGCTTCCAGTCGATGGCGGACCTGGAGAAGTGGAAGCTCGGGTGGGGCCTCGGGCTCATGCTGATGCGCGAGGACGACCGGCTCTTCATCGGCCACGGCGGCGCGATGCCCGGCTTTCTCGCCGGGCTGGCGATCTCTCCGGACGGCCGCTCCGGCGCGGTGGTGCTCGTCAACTCGGGAGCGGGAGTGAAGATCGACGAGCTGACGAGGAAGCTCGCGGTGAAGGCGGCCGAGGCGTATCCGCCCGAACCCGAGCCGTGGCATCCGGTCGAGGACGTTCCGGCGGAGCTCGAGCCGCTGCTCGGGCGCTGGTGGTCCGAGGGCTCCGAGATCGTCATTCGCTACCGGAACGGCAAGCTGGAAGCTCGTCCGGCCGAAGCCGCACCGGCCGACCCGCCTGCGGTCTTCGAACCGGACGGGAGCGATCGTTTCCGCGGCGTCTCCGGGCCCGAGGAGGGGGAAGCGCTCGAAGTCGTGCGCGGCGAGGACGGCACGATCGAGAAGCTCTACTGGGCGACGTACCCGATGACGCGTACGCCGCAGTCCTTCAGCCGTTAGCCGCTACTCGTACTGCAGCGCTTCGAGCACGTTGAGGCGTGCGGCACGACGCGCCGGGAAGATCGCGGCGATGATTCCCACGACGACTGCGGCGACCGCGAAGCCGATCAGCTGTCCGACGGGGACGGAGAGCACGATGAAGTCGACGCGCGCCGCGAGCAGCGCGGCGAGGACGACTCCGAGCACGATCCCGATCGCGGCGCCGATCAGCGCGGTGATGACGCTCTCATGTCTGATCATCCGCCGCACCTGCCGGCGGGTCATGCCGATCGCGCGGAGCATGCCGATTTCGCGAGTACGTTCGAAGACGGTCAGGACGAGAGTGTTGACGATGCCGAAGAGGCTCACGACGACGGAGAGTGCGAGCAGCACGTAGAGGATGTTGAGCACGGAGCTGAGTCCCGAGATCTGATTGTCGATGAACTTCTGCCGGGTCGCGGCCTTCGCATTGGGGAAGGCCTTCAGGGTGCGCTCGAGCGCCGCCTGGTTCGCATCGGTCTGGCCGCCTGCCATCAGCACGAACGAGTAGAGGTTCTCCGGCTGGGGGACGAAGCGGTCGAAGCTCGCAGCCGAGATCGTGACGTTCCCGAACGGTGAGCCACCCGCCGGCGGATCGAAGATGCCGCGGACGACGTATGTCTCGCGTGCGCCGCTCGCAAAGGTCAGCGGCACCGGCGAGCCGACCTGGAGGTGGTGCTTGTCGGCGTAGCCCTTGTCCACGAACGCACCCTTCGCGCCGAGGGTTGCGAGCAGCGAGCCGGACCCCTGCTTCCAGTCGAGCTGGAACATCTGGCTCGCCTCGGGATTGACGGCGGTGATGTTGATCGTGTCGGCGAAGGTGAGCGCCCGGCCCACGCGGACGTTGCCGACCGCCAGCACACCGGGTGTCTTGTCGACTGCGTCGGCAGCGCCGACGGGAATGGGAGAGAAGTTGTTCTGCGCGGTGATCGCGTAATCCGCTTTGCGCCAGATGTCGTTCACCGCACCTCTGAAGCTCGAGATGATGCCGGCGGCCAGCATCGACACGAGCGTCACGAGCGCGAGGCCGATCATCAGCGCCGAGGCCGTGGATGCGGTGCGCTGCGGATTGCGCTGCGCGTTCTCGCGCGCGAGTACCCCGGCACTCCCGCCGACCTGCGTCGCCGGCCAGCCGAGACTGCCTGCGAGCGGCGTCACGAGCCTGACGGACAGAAGGGCGGTGCCGAAGAAGACGAGCAGGGCGCCGCCGAGCATGAAGAGGAGAATCCCCGTCGTGCCCAGATCGGGCGCGAACAGTCCCCAGAGCAGGCCGCCGAAGCCGAGGAGCGTCAGGAGGGCCGACGCGGGGAGACGGAACCTCGCGAACCGCGACTCCGGAAGCGTCGCGCCCTCGCGGACAGCGGCAATCGGGGGCACACGTGTCGCACGCAGCGCGGGGCGCAGGCTCGCCAAAAGCGTCACGACAATGCCGACCAGCAGCGAGACGACCACGGTGCGCGTCTCGAAGGTCAGGCCGTTGTTCGGCAGCGTGAAGCCGACCGCGTCGAAGAGCGAGAAGAGCCCCTCCGCGAGCGCGAGCCCCGCGAAGAGGCCGATCACCGAGGCGAGGATCCCGATCACGAGCGCTTCGAGGACGATCGAGCGCAGGACCTGGCGGCGCGAGGCGCCGAGCGTCCGAAGTGTCGCGAGCTCGCGGGTTCGCTGCGCGATCGTGATCGAGAGCGAGTTCGCGATGACGAAGCTGCCGACGAAGAGCGCGACGCCGCCGAAGCCGAGCAGGAACTTCTGGAGGAAGGAGATGAACGAGTTCGTGTCCTTGCTGTCCTCGTGCGCCTGAACCTGCCCGCTCCGGACCTGCGTGTGCGCGGGCAGGATCGCTCGGATCTGCGCGAGCAGTGCGTCCGCGGCCACGCCGGGTTTGGACGCGACCGCGATTTCGTCGAGCTGGCCCGGCTTGCCGAAGATCCGTTGCGCCATCGGCAGGTCGAACCCGGCGAGCGTCGCGCCGCCGATCGTCGACACCGAGCCGAACTTCACGATTCCCGAGACGCGCAGGCGCCGCACCGGCCCGACGGCCTGTACGCCGACGACGTCGCCGACGGCGATGGACTCCTTGCCGGCAGTCGATTTGTCGACCACGACCTCGCGCCCGTGCGGCCAGGCGCCTTCGACGAGCGTCAGCGGGTTGAACGGGGACGTTCCCCTGGCGATGCTGAAGCCGAGGTTGGGCGCGCCTCCGTAGACGACTGCCTTGCCGTCCTTGCCGATCAGCTGTGCCTGGCCACGGACGCTCCCGTCGGCGACCACGACGTCCGGCAGGGCGCGCACCTCGGCGAGCAGCGACTCGTCGAACGTGGGGGCCGTCACTCCACTGCCCTCGGTGATGTCGAACGGTGACTTCCCGCTGATGACGGCATCCGAGCCCTTGCGGCTCTCGGTGAAGATCGAGCCGAACGCCTTGTCGATCGAGTCGGTGAGGACGTACGTCCCGCTCACTGTCGCGACGCCGAGGACGATCGCGAATGCGGTCAGGATCGTCCGGAGCTTCCGACCGAGGAGCCCTCGCAGCGCGAACGCGGTCACGGCGTGCCGAGGTTCTCCATCGCAGCGACGATCTCGTGCGTGGAGAGGTTCTGCGCTTCCCGGACGATCAGGCCGTCGGCGAGGAACAGGACCCTGTTGGCCACTGCGGCCGCGCGCGCCTCATGCGTGACCATGACGATCGTCTGACCGAGATCGGAGACGGAGCGGTGGAGTAGCTCGAGGATCTCGCCACCGGTCTTCGAATCGAGGTTGCCCGTCGGTTCGTCCGCGAACACGATGCTCGGCCTGCTCACGAGCGCGCGTCCGATGGCGACACGCTGCTGCTGGCCTCCACTCAGCTCCGAGGGCCGGTGCGTCCGGCGGTCGGACAGGCCGATCTTCTCCATCAGGTCGTCGACCCAGGCCTTGTCGGGCTTCTCGCCTGCAATGGAGAGCGGCAAAACGACGTTCTCCTGCGCGCTCAGCATGGGCAACAGGTTGAAGAACTGGAAGATGAACCCGATGTGCCGGCGCCGTAACTTCGTGAGCTCCGTGTCGCTCAGCTTCGAGATCGCTGTGCCGGCGATCGTGACGTCGCCGGAGGTCGGCTTGTCGAGACCGGCAAGGATGTGCATGAGGGTGGACTTCCCCGAGCCGGAAGGTCCCATGACCGCGGTCAGATGGCCCTGCGGGACGTCGAGCGAGACGCCGCGTAGCGCGTCCACCGCCGTGTCACCCTCGCCGTAGCGCCGGGTCAGGTCCCGGGCGCCGACAACGGGCTCGCTGCTGGAACCGCCGACGGCGGCAGGTGCCACTGCTTCGCTCGTCTGTCCCTGCATCTCGCCCACGAGTGTCCACCGTACCGCGAGCCCCGGCAAGACGGCCAGCAGGCCGTTCCGTGGTGCGGTTAACCGCCCTGTTTCAGCGGTCGCCGCTGAGCAGGCACCAGAGCGCGAAGGCGGCGTAGACGCCGATCAGCAGGCCGCCTTCCCAGCGGCGTGAGCGGCCGTCGCGAATGACGAAGGCGACAAAAGCTGCGGCGCCGCCCATCCCGACCAGTTCGATGGGGCGGAACGCCTGCGCAAGCGGATGCGCGAACGCGAACGAGATCAGCGTCACGACCGGGATGACGAGCAGGGCGACCTGGGCGCTCGACGAGATCGCGATCTCGGTGGCGAGCTTCATCTTCCCGCGCGTCGCGATCACGACGGCGCCTCCATGCTCGGCCGCGTTCCCCACGATCGCGACGATGACGACCGCGATGAAGAACTCGGAGAGGTTCACCGATTCGGCGAAGGCCTCGAGGGAGTGAACGAGGATCTCGCTGATGACCGCCGTCGCCGCCGTCGTGACGGCGAGTACGACGAGCGCGACCTTCAGGCTCCAGCCCGCCTCGCCGGTCGGCTCGTGTGCGGGCCGCCGCCTCAGGTCGCGGAAGGTCATGAAGACGTAGATCCCGAACAAGAGGGCGGCCGGCCCGATGCTGAGCACGGCGAGAGAGTGCCGGTTCGGGTTGCCGTCCCAGGACGGAATCGAGGGCACGAGCAGGACGACGACGGCGAGGAAGACCAGTCCGAGCTGGCCGACCAGCGAACGCCGGTCGAGCTCCGCATTGTCGCGTCCGAAGAGCATCGCCAAGCCGAGCACCAGCAGGATGTTCGAGATCACGCTTCCCGCCATCGAGCCACGCACCACGTCGGGCAGGTTGTCGGCCACCGCGATCACCGCGATGATCACCTCGGGCGCGTTGCCGAAGCTCGCGTTGAGCAGGCCGCCGATCCGCGGACCGGTGTGCTCGCCGGCGTGCTCCGTCGCCTCGCCGATCAGCCACGCAAGCGGGATCAGGGACACTGCCGCCAGCACGAACAGGACGGTCTTGCCCGGGTGGGCGACCAGGTCCACGAGCATCGTGATCGGCGCGAGCGCAAGCGAGGCCCAAAGGAGTCGTCGCGCCACCGGGTCGTACCCTAGCGGCACTAGCCGATCGGAGCTCCTCCTGTCAAGTCTTGCGGCGGGGGTTCTGTGACAGGACAATTCCGTCATGCAGCCACCGGCCCAACGCCTCGCGGCCGTGTCCGTCACGGAGCTTCCGCTCCGGCCCCAGGACGAGCTCGAGTGCCGGCGCTGCGAGGTGCACTGCGACAAGGTGGTCTACCCGTCCGCATGCGTCGAGCGCGCGTGTCCGTTCCTCTACGCGTTCGAGGAGTTCGGCCACACGTACATCGGCTGCATGCAACGCGTCTACGGCGTCGAGATCGACCTCGAGCTGCTGCACGAGGCAGACTCGAGGCGTGGAGGATTCGGCGCCGTCCGCGCGACGCGCGCGCCGCTGCCGATGTGCTTCGTCGAGGTCGAGGAGTGCTACGGCACCGACCGCTCGGGCGAGCTCGGCTGCGTCAATCCGGAGTTCCACGAGCTGCCCGTCGGCAGTCCGACGTTCAAGATCTTCGCTCGCGTCACGGACTAGCGAGCTCCTGACCGGTGGTGGTTCCCGCCCGGCGAAGCCGGGCTCCGCGCGGCGCCTCGCGACGTGTCAGGAGCTCCCTATCGTTCTGCAAGAGGACGCAAGAGGGCGTAGCCGACGAGCGGGCTCAAGGCGGCGAGCAGGAACGCCGCTCGCCAGGACACCGCATGGACGACCGACGCGAATGCGATCGGCGCCACGATCGCGCCGGCCGAGAGGAACGTCTGCTGCAGGCCGAGCGCCGCGCCGCTCCTCGCGCGTCCGGCCGCCTCGGCCGCTGCCGTGAACGAAAGCCCGTTCCAGGAGAGCGCGAGGACGCCTGCGACGACGAGCGCGGGGATCACGATCCACCGCGACAGATCCAGCATGACGACCATCACCCCGAGCGACGCCGCGAGGGCGAGCGCGACCCAGCGCAGTGGCACGATGCGCATCCTCAGCCGGTCCGAGAGGCGGCCGACCACGATCCTGGCGATCCCGCCGAGGACCTGCGTCACTGCGAACGCGCCCGACGCAACGGTCGTCGAGACACCGCGGTGGTCGTGCAGGAAGAGGACGAAGAAGCCGAGCAGGCTCAGTTGTGTCGTCACGTAGAACGTGCTCGCGATGCAGATGCGCCACACCCGCGGATCGCGCAGCGGACGTGCGAGCACCGAATGCTCTTCCTCCTCGGCGGGCTCGGTGCGGATCAGCAGTGCACCCACGGCGGCCGCGGCAAAGGACGCAGCGGCGAGTCCGTCGAAGGCAGCGCCCAGACTGACGCGCTCGTCGAGCGCCGGCAGTGTCACCGCGGCCACGGCTCCGCCGAGCGGGACCGCCATCTGCCGGATGCCGAGCGCGAAGCCTCGCTCCTCCTCGGCGAACCACGACATCACGGCGCGGCCGCTGGCAGCATTGACGCCCGCGCCGAGCGCGCCGGTCAGGCTCAACGCGGCGACGAGCTCCCCGAACGACGAGGAGTACGCAGCCCAGACGAGTGCTCCTCCGGCGCCCATCTGGCAGAGCGCGATCACCGCTCGCTCGCCGATCCGGTCGGCGACGATGCCCCAGACGAGGAGCGTGGCGACCGCGCCGAAGTTGACCGCGGCGAGCACGACGCCGACCTGCGGCAGTGTCAGGGCGAACTCCTGGCGGATCGCCGGCGCGATCGCCGGCAGGCCGAGCAGGACCGCGGAGTTTGCGGCCTGGGCGAACACGCCCGCCGCGAGGATCGTCCAGCGGTACCTAAGCCGCGGCGCGGGCGTGGAGCTCACGGAGCTTGCGAATCTCATCTGCGTTCGGCCCCTTGCCGTCGGCTCCGGGCACCTCGAGGACGACCGGCAGCCCCTGCAGCCTCGGCTCCGCGAGGAAGACGCCGAGGCCCTCGCCCATCAACCCAGCGCCGATGTTGTCATGGCGGTCGCGATTCGAGCCGAGTGGCGCCTTTGCGTCGTTCGCATGGAGTGCACGCAGGCGGTCGAGCCCGATTCGCGCCTCGAGCTCGTCCAGCATGGCCGCGAGGACCTGGCGATCTGTGACGTCTACGCCAGAGACGAAGAGGTGGCAGGAGTCGAGACAGATCCCAAGGCGCTCGTGACGGCCGGCGGCGTCGAAGATCACGGCCAACTCGTCGACGGAGCGGCCGATCGTACCGCCGGCGCCCGCCGAGTTCTCGACCAGGAGCCATGTGCGGTCGTTGCAGCGATCGAGCACCTGCTCGATCGCGGGGATGACGCGTTCGAGACCCGCCTCGAAGCCGGCACCGAGATGCGAGCCGACGTGGAAGACGACGGCCTCCGCGTCGATCGCGCACGCGGCGTCGACCGTCGCCCGCATCGTCTCGACGCTCTTGGCGTAGATGGCGTCGTCCGGCGCGGCGAGGTTCACGAGGTAGAGGGCGTGCACAAGGGCCGGGACGCCGAGCTCGGCGCGCCTTGCGCGGAACCCCTGGAGGTCGGCCGGGTCGTGGTCGGGGAACCGCCAGGTGCGCGGGCTCTGCGCGAAGAGCTGGACCGCGTCGGCGCCCATGTCGGCGCCCTTGTCGAGCGCTTTCTTGATTCCTCCCGAGCAGTGGGCGCCGAAGAGCACGGCAGTAACCTAACGGCGTGTCTGTCCGCGTCCGCATGGCTCCGAGCCCGACGGGCTTCCTGCACATCGGGAACGTCCGCACCGCGCTCTTCAACTGGCTCTTCGCCCGGCACGAGGGCGGGGAGTTCCGCCTGCGAATCGAGAACACCGACACGAGCCGGGAGGTCGAGGCGGCGACGCAACAGATTCAGGACTCGCTGCGCTGGCTCGGGCTCGACTGGGACGGCGACGTTACCTTCCAGCTCGACCGGATGGAGGAGACCGCGGAGGTCGCGCGCCGGCTGGTCGAGGAGGGGAAGGCGTACGAGGACGAAGGAGCGATTCGCTTCCGCATGCCGGACGAGGGTGTCACGGCCTGGGACGACGTCGTCCGGGGCCGCGTCGAGTTCCCGAACGAGCAGCTCGAGGACCTTGTGCTCGTGCGCTCGGACGGCCGGCCGACGTACAACTTCGCCTCGCCCATGGAGGACGTGTGGGACAGGATCACGCACGTCATCCGCGGTGAGGATCACATCTCGAACACGCCCAAGCAGGTCAACATCATCCGCGCGATCGGTGCCGAGCCACCGGTGTATGCACATGTGTCGCACGTGCTCGGGGCCGACGGCAAGAGTCTCTCGAAGCGCCACGGCTCGGTGACCGTCGACGAGTTCAAGCACGCCGGCTACTACGCGCCCGCCCTGATGAACTTCCTGGCGCTGCTCGGCTGGAGCTACGACGACAAGACGACGATCATGTCGCCGGAGGAGCTGGTCGAACGCTTCTCGCTCGAACGGGTCGTTCCGAGCCCGGCGACCTTCGACTACGACAAGCTCGACTGGATGAACGGGGTCTATCTCCGTACGCTTGCACCTGAGGAGTACGCAGACGAGCTCGTGCGGTACCTGCGAGAAGCCGGGCACGACTGGGACGAGGAGCTCGTGCGGCGTGCGGCACCGATCGTGCAGGAGAAGATCGAGCGCTTCGGGCAGTTTCCGGACTTCGCCGGTTTCCTCTTCCGCGACATCGAGCCGGGGCCTGCTCTTCGAGACGGCGCCGCCGACGTCGTGAGCGCGGCGCGCGACGAGCTCGCACGCGTCGAGCCGTTCGCCGCGGCGCAGATCGAGACCACGCTGCGCGACCTTGCCTCGCGTCTGGAGCTGTCGCCCCGCAAGGCGTTCGAACCGATCAGGATTGCGGTCACCGGCTCAAAGGTCTCGCCGGGGCTCTTCGAGAGCATCGAGCTCCTCGGCAGGGACAAGACGCTCGAGCGGCTCAGCGCCGCGGCGGGCCCCGCAAGGGCTTAGGCGGTGCGAGCGGGTCGAGCGCCCGCTGGAACGTGAGCCACGCCCGGCGCCGGAACTGAGGCGAGGGCAGCGGGACACGGCCGCGGATGCGGTCGAGCGCCGCGAACAGCTGGTCTGGCTGGTTTCGCATTTTCAACGTGTAAACGGCCTTTCTCTCCCGGCGGATACGCGTACACTGGCGCGCGCGGTGGACTCGCCCAGCCACACCGTTCTCGTCGTCGACGACGACGCGGCCATCCGCTTCCTCTGCCGTGTGAACCTCGAGCTGGAGGGGTGGGCGGTGCGCGAAGCTGCGACGATTGCGGGCGCCCGGGAAGAGCTCGCTGGCGGCGATGTCGACGTCGTCTTGCTCGACGTCCATCTCGGCGTCGAGAGCGGGACCGCTTTTCTGGGCGAGCTGCGGCGGCTCCATCCCGGTCTGCCCGTCCTGTTGCTCACCGGCTCGGTCGGGACGCCGGCGCTCGACGCAACGGCTGCAGACGGCGTGATCGCGAAGCCGTTCACGCTCGAGGAGCTGCTGGGACCCGTGCGGAAGCTGGCGCCGCGGGCCACCAGCGAGGCTGGATAGAGTCCTCGCTATGTCGACCACTGCGGTGCGCAGTCCCGCGGAATTCGAGGAACAGCTCCAGCGGTATCTCTACGAGCGGTCGGAGGAGGGGCGAGCCGTCCGCGTCGGCGAGAAGGAGGTCTCCGAGCAGGCCGCCATCGTCGCGCGCTACGCCGATCTGTTCAGCCGCGAGCAGCTCCGGGCACTGCGCGAGGAGGAGGGACGCGCCGACGACGAGCAGCGTGAGTGGCTGTACCGCCTGCGCAAGACCTGCGAGAGCGGGCTGATCGCCGCCGAGCTCGCGGAGCGGGAGGACGAGCTCGAAAACGCGATCCTCGCGGCACGGCTGACGTTCAAGGGCGAGGAGCTGCCGCTCCGGTCGGCTCTGGCGCGCCTTGCCGTCTTGCCCGACTACGCGGGTCGTGACGAGCTCGGTCGGTTGCACCGGCGCACCTCTGCGGAGTTCAACCCGGATCGGCTCGACCTGCTGCGCGCGTACGAGGAGCTCGAAGCCGACCTGACCGAGGTACCGGATCCCGTCGCACGCAACGAGGAGGAGAAGCAGATCTCGCTGCGCGAGCTCGAGGCGGTCTTGGCCGCGGCCAGCGAGGAGATCGAGGCCAGCTACATCGCCATGCGCGAGCGCTGGTTCGAACGGCTGCTTGGGCCCGAGCGCGAGCAGATTCCCTCATCGGCCCACATGGGCTACGTCCGGCGGCTCTCGCCGCTCGACTCGACGTACACGAAGGAGCGCGCGACCGAGGTCTGCCTGGCGACCCTCTCTGCGCTCGGCTTTGACCTCGCGTCCGATCGCAACATCCGGCTCGACCTCGACGATCGCCCGCAGAAGTCTCCGCGTGCCTGCGTGATCGCCTCGGATCCGCCGACGGTGGTGCACCTGATCACGCGTGCGCAGGGCGGGCTTCACGACTACCAGGCCTTCCTGCACGAGGCTGGGCACGCGCTGCACTACGCGGGCGTCGACCCGGCCCTGCCGTACACGTTCCGCCGCATCTCCCGCGACCACGCCCTGACCGAGATCTATTCGTACATCTGCGAGGCGATCACGCGCGAGCCTGCGTGGCATGCCGAGCACTTCGGACTCTCGGACGAGGAGGCGCAGACGAACGCCGAGGCGACGGTGTTCCTCGAGGCTCTGCTCTTCCGACGCTACACGGCGAAGCTTCAGTTCGAGCTCCATTTCTGGTCCAGCTTCGACGGTGCAGGCGTCAGCAGCGAGGACTACTCCCGGCGGCTCACGGCTGCGACCGGGATTCGCTATCCGGCCGACGGCCACCTCGCGGACATGGACCCCGGCTTCTACTCCGCGGACTACCTACGCGCGTGGATCAGGCATGCCCAGCTGCGTGCATACCTCGTCGACGAGGTCGGTGAGGACTGGTGGCACAACGCGCGCACGGGGGAGATCTTGCGCGAGCTCTTCGCCGAGGGCACGAAGCCTTCGAGCGAGGAGATCGCGTCGCGTCTGGGCTTCGAGCCGCACGACACGGCCCCGCTGATCGCAGAGTTGACGCACTGACGACGTGCGACCGGTCGCGTACGACCACTTCTACGAGTACGACGAGCTCACCGAGACGCTCCACGGCTGGGCGGAGGAAGCTCCCACCCTCTGCGCTGTCCAGTCGATCGGCACGTCGTACGAAGGTCGTGACATCTGGCTTGTCACGGTCACGAATACCGAGACCGGCGAACATGTCGACAAGCCGGGATTCCTCGTCGAGGCCAACATCCACTCGATGGAGTGGACGGGCTGCACCGCGGCGCTTCACCTCGTCCACAAGCTGATCACCGAGCACGGCAGGGACGACCTCGTCACGCGCGCGCTCGACACGCGCGTCTTCTACGTCATCCCGAGGCTCAACCCCGACGGGGCCGAGCACGGACTGAAGGAGCGGCGCTTCATCCGGTCGAGCGTCCGGCCGTATCCCCGCGAAGAGCCTGAAGACGGACTGCGCGTCGAGGACCTCGACGGCGATGGGCGCGTGCTCGACATGAGGGTCGAAGATCCGATCGGCGCCTGGCGCGGGCATCCCGACGAGAAGAAGCTGCTCGTGCGTCGCGAACCGGTGGACGCACCCGAAGACGGGCCGTTCTATCGACTGCTCGGCGAAGGGCGGATCGACAACTACGACGGCGTCACGATCAAGACCCCTCCGCCGGTCGAAGGGCTGGACCTGAATCGCAACTTCCCGGCGGAGTGGTCGCTCGAGCACGAGCAGCAGGGTGCCGGCCCCTATCCGACGTCCGAGCCCGAGGTCCGCGCGATGGTTCAGGCGGTCATTGATCGCCCGAACATCACCGGGCACGTCGCCTACCACACCTTCAGCGGCGTCCACCTCCGCCCGTACGCGGGACGGCCGGACGAGGAGTTCCCGACCGCCGACCTGCGCGCGTACAAGCTGATCGGCGAACGCGGCACCGAGCTGACCGGATATCCGGCCGTCTCCGTCTACCACGACTTCAAGTACGAGCCGAAGCAGTCGATCAGGGGAGGCGCGCACGACTGGATGTACGACCACGTCGGCGTCTTCTCGTGGACGACCGAGTTCTGGAGTCCGCAGAGAGAAGCGGGGATCTCCGGCTACCACTTCACGGACTGGATCAGAGAGCACCCCATCGAAGACGACCTCAAGCTCTTCGAGTGGGCGAAGAAGACGTATCCGGACGCATACGTGGACTGGTACGAGTTCGACCATCCCGAGCTGGGCAAGGTCGAGCTCGGCGGGTGGGACATCATCAACTACTGGTTCAACGTTCCGTTCGACCGCCTCGAGGCGGAGGTGGCGCCGCACTCCGACTGGGCGATCTTCCAGTCGCTCGTCTCGCCGCTGCTCGAGATCCGCTCGCTCGACGTCGAGCAGCTCGGCAAGGGTTCCTACCTCGTGCGCCTGGTCCTGCAGAACTCGGGCTGGCTGCCAACGAACGTGACGCAGAAGGCGCTGGAGCGGAAGACGGTGCGCGACATCGAGGTCGAGGTCGACCTGCCGGAGGGCGCCCGCATCGTCGGCGGGGAGCGAAAGAGCGATGCCGGCCAGCTGAAAGGTCGTGTCGAGAACCGCTCCACCACGTGGTGGGCGAACGACGAGTCGACGAGCAACCTCGCCAAGGTCGAATGGGTCGTCGAG
This sequence comes from Gaiellaceae bacterium, assembly GCA_035764165.1. GTDB lineage: Bacteria > Actinomycetota > Thermoleophilia > Gaiellales > Gaiellaceae > 3-1-20CM-4-69-9. The sequence continues at coordinate 24,761 of DASTZS010000042.1, forward strand.
GCGCCTACCGGCGCCGAGATAGGCGTCGAAGCCCGGCATCAACGCGCCGGCACCGTGAGGCGCCGCATCACGCTCAACTAGGTCCGATCCCTCGACCGAGTGATTCGCACGCTCTCCCCCCGGTAGGGGAGGCCCGGGCGCGCCATCGTCCCTACCTTGCGAGCAGCGGAGGCTCCCCGGCCTCCTTGGCGTCTACTGCGGCTCCCGCGCCTGCGCGGGGCAAAGGAGTTCTTCGGAATGCGGAATTCACGGAATTCGACTGGCGGCATCCGCTCGAACGCGCTCTGGGGCTCCGGCTCCCGTGGCGACTCGCGGCGAAACATGCTCTGGGGATCAGGCGGTGGGGGCAAGCGCGGCAACGCACTCTGGGGTCGCGGCAGACGCAGCATCATGCTCATGGCCCTCTCGGCCTGCACCCTGCTTCTGCCGTTGACTGCCGGCGCGAAGACCAGTGACTCGGGCAACGCGGCACAGACGTTCATCACGCCCGGCCTCCTCCAGAAGGCGGAGAGTGACCCGGGGCGCAAGCTTCATGTCATCGTCCAGAGCTCGGCTGGAACGAGTGATGTCGGCAACGAGGTCATCGGGCTGGGTGCCGAGGTACGCAGGCGGCTGAACCTCATCGGCGCCGTCGCCATCGACATCACGGCGGGCAAGCTTGCGGCTCTCGCGAAGCAGCCGGGATTGACGATCACGCCGGACTCCTCGGTCCGCCTGAGCGGAACGCTCTCGTCGGATCAGATGTGGCCGTACGAGTCCGGCGTCGCCAAGCTCTGGGGCACAGCGACGAGCCCGGCTCCTCAGGCGCCGACGATCGCGATCGTCGACTCCGGCATCGACGCGAACCGCGCCGATTTCGGCAACGGCTCGCGGGTGCTTGGCAACGTCAACATGGCGAGTGGTGCGACGACCAACACCCCTGGTGACGGTCGGGGCCACGGCACGTTCGTCGCGGGCATCGCGGCAGGCTCGGCCGACCATTACGCGGGGGCTGCTCCGAACGCGCAGATCCTCTCGCTCGACGTCATGGACGACAAGGGCACCGCACGGACGAGCGACGTCATCGCCGCATGCGACTTCATCCTCGCGAACAAGGGCAAGTACAACATCCGCGTCGCGAACTTCTCGCTCCACTCCGGTGCGTTCAACCACTTCTACAACGATCCGCTCGACCGAGCGGTGGAGAAGCTGTGGTTCGGCGGGATCTTCGTCGTCGCGGCCGCCGGGAACTACGGCAGCCCGACGGGGCCGAGCGGCGTCATGCACGCTCCCGGCAACGACCCGTTCGTCATGACCGTGGGTGCAGTCGACATCGGGAACAAGGTTGCACTCGGTGACGACGCGAGCGCTCCCTGGTCTGCATACGGCTACACCGAGGACGGTTTCTCGAAGCCGGAGGTCGGCGCGCCTGGCCGGTACATGATCGGCCCCGTCCCGCAAACCGCGACTCTCGTGGCGGAGAAGCCTGGGAACGTCGTCGCGCCCGGCTACATCCAGCTGTCGGGTACGTCGTTCGCGGCTCCCGTCGTCGCCGGGGCGGCGGCGGCGCTGCTCGCACGGCATCCGGACTGGACGCCCGATCAGGTCAAGGGCGCCATCATGGTCACGGCCAAGCCCGTGCCCCAGGCGAATCCAGGCGCGGCCGGGGTCGGCCAGGTGAACGCCGCACGCGCCGGGGACCTGAAGACGACCCCACCCAACCCGAACAAGCCCCTAACTGCGTTCCTTGTCTCGAGCTCCGGGGGCCTGACCTTCGACGCGGCGAGCTGGGCTGCCGCGGTGACGGCCAATGCTTCCTGGGCGGACGCGTCGTGGGCCGATGCGTCCTGGGCGGACGCCTCCTGGTGCGCGGCGTCGTGGGCGGACGCCTCCTGGAGCGCGGCCTCGTGGGCGGACGCTTCGTGGGCCGACCTCGCCGTCGCGCAGGCTTCGTGGGCGGACTCTGCCACCGAGGACGCGGCCGAAGGCGACGCGACGGACGCCGTGCCCACCATGGACCCGGCCGACTTCGCGGATCTCCAGAGCGACCCCTATCTCGCTCTGCCCTCCGCGCTCCTGCCGCTTCCGTAACGAACGTACGACGACAGGACGGCCTCCCACTGACGGGAGGTCGTCCTTCGATCGCCGGCACGCGTCATCCCCACGAACCGGGTGGCGATCGGGTAGGTCCGGGCGTGCAAGCACACGGCGTGGCCAGTCGAATTCAGCCGTAAGGCTAGGTACTTCGGCAGCTGTAGCGGCGAGACTTCGGTATCGCCGCCGGTGACGTTGCGGCGTTGCCGGCGGCCAAGAGTGCTGACTGCTGGGGGCGGTCTCCTCCGACGTTCGTTCGCACGCGACGCGCCACCGCCCGGAGCGGTCGTACGTGTGACGGTCGGCTCACGCGCCTGCAGGGCACGTCAGCCAGGCGCTACCCGCCGAGCGTCACGAAGTACTCCTTGATGCCGCCGGGATTCGGCGAGACCGTCGCCTCGAGGGTGACCGGAACAGTCTTCTCAGGACCGCTCCAGTCCTTGAGCGCGTCCTTCAGCGCTTCCTCGAAGTGCTTCATGTGGTCCTCGTGCGCGGGATGCTCCGGCTTGAAGTGACCCTTGTGCATGGTGCGCCTCCTTGTCGGGGGGCGCCGAGACCGGGGAGCCCGCCCTTGCGGGCCGAGACTCCGCTGGGTTCGGCGCTGGATCAGCTCAGGGCGTGAATGAGCAGGGGCGTGAAACGATGTCCGGACTCCGGTGGTCGTGGAGCCCTGGCGCCGGCTGTGCCGGTCCAGGCGAGCCTGCAACCGCGATGTGGATGTTCGAATGGAACTCGTTGAACGCGTTCTGCAGCGAAGCGTCGTCGCAGACGCGCGGCCCGACCTGAACAAGGCTGCCGTCGCCAAGTTGGATGAAGTGCCGGTGGGCTGGGATGTTCGGCAGATTCGGGTCGGCGCCGGCAGTGGTCGCCGTCCCGAGTAACACGGCGATCGCGGTCAGGGTGACTGCGATCACCAGAAGGATGGCCAGCTTCCGCATGGGCTGATCTCCCCTTTCTTCCCCCCGGTTTCTTCGATTCTCCGCCTTGCGACGCCGGAATACAACTCCCGCGGCAAACAAAAACCCCGCCGAGCGGGGCATTCGTCGAGCTGCGGGCAAGGACTCGAACCTTGTCTGCGAGGCTCGTTAGCAGCGTGTTTGCAGCCGAGCGCCGCGACATGCCCCCCCGAGGTGCCGAGGAGGTTCACCTATTTGAGTTGCGCGCACCTCCTGCGCTCTCGCGGCGGTCGCGACGAGTCGTGACCGGAATTGGTGAGTCGATCTCCTGGGGCTGCTGCTCCTCGACATCCGTCGACGCACGAGTTGGCGGCAGCATCGCCCAATCCTCCGTTTCGTATAGCTCTGAGATGCGCCGCCCAATCGTCCCGAGGATCCGTGCGAACGCGAGCGCCACAACGAGCGAGAGCAAGAGGAACGAAGCCACTCCGATCGCGATCCAAACCCACATCGGCATCTCCCACTTTCGATGCCGCAGCGATCGTCCCCTCTTTCCCCAGTCACTAATCTAGCAGCACGGCCGCACCCGGCACGGAAGGATCAAAAAGAGCAAGCGCCACGCAACTCGAGTTGTGATAGCCACCGACAGCGGCCGCTCCGGAAAGCCCGGTTATGGCCCGAGCTTCGCCTGCCAGCCACTCGCAGACCCGGTGCAGTCGAAGTGCGACCCAGTGGAGTCGAACGACAGTCGGCTCAGCCAGAACATACCGCTCGCGTTGCCGGCGGTATCGAACTTGCCCCTGACCTCATAAGCAACGTGGATGTTCTTCAACGCCGGGCGATCGGGAAGAGCACCGTCGTACGAATGAGCAAACGATAGGTCCGCTTCAATCAATGCCGGGCCAGCTTGCGCAAACGAAAACGTCCTCTTCATCGTGCCGCAGTCCACCTCGGAGCTAAGCGAATACGCGGTCACGCGGCGCGAATCCGGTGCGACTGTGACGCAAATGATCTTGCCCGCGTTCGTGTAGCCGCAGTAACGACCGGGCAATGCAATCTGAGCTGTTGGTGGCGGCGGTGCCGGCGGAGGTTCGCTTGTCGGCACACCCGTCACCACCTCACAATCCCCAGCGACGATGTCACTCGCATCTGCTCTGGCCGTGTCGTTGCCCGGCCCGCAGCGAAGCCTGTCTCTGCCGGCGCCGCCGACAAGCACATCACGACCCGGTCCGCCGATGAGCACGTCGTTGCCCGCCAACCCAAGCAAGCGGTCATTGCCGCCACGGCCATCGAGGATGTCCGCCCTTGCTGTGCCGCGGAGCACCTCACTGCGCGACGTTCCGACAATATGTTTGGCGGCGGCCGCCCATCCGCTCGTCGCTGCCACCACAGTGGCAAGAACGACGCCTGCAATCAGCATGAGCTTGCGCAAAGTCTGTGCCCGCTTTCCCACAGAGGGTAGTTCACGAAAGACCGAAATGGAAGATCTCCGTCGCGCTCAACCCGTCGCGTGTGAAGCATTTCATCTGACCCGGATGACGATGCCTGGGTGATTGGCGATGATCGGGTCGTCGGGTTCGAGTTCGAGTCGCGTACCACCGGGGAGCGAAAAGGGACACAGGCGGGGGTGTCCGCGTGTGCTTCGACTTCAGAAACAACGAAACCCCCGTTCTGCGGGGGTTTCTGTGAGCTGCGGGGCAAGGACTCGAACCTTGACTACCTGATCCAGAGTCAGGCGTCCTACCATTAGACGACCCCGCAACGAGCGGCCATTGTAGCCGCGTTAGCTGCGGTCTTCCCTGCGGCGCTGCTCGGGTGAGGTTCCTTCCTGCGGCGCGCCACCTGGGCCGGACATGGCCGTCCCCTCCGCCTCGACAACGTCCCGCGGATCGGCGCTCCGATACTCCTCGTCCTGGACGCCTCCGCGCGGGTCTCCTTCGCGGTCGAGCGCGTGGACGTCGCCCTGCTGCTTGTTCGCGCGGTGCTCCTCGCCGCGCTTGCGCCACCGGCCCAGCATGGCGCCGTTCTTCCCACTCGCCGCTACACTGAACCCCTCGTTCGGCCCATTCGTCTAGTGGCCTAGGACACCGCCCTCTCACGGCGGCGGCACGGGTTCGAATCCCGTATGGGCCTTTCCGCGCTGCGTGGCTCTGCGACAACCGCATGGCTGCGCGGGTCAGACGTGCCAGGGGTGCCGTGATTCACACGCGGGCCTAGGCGTGGGAGCCGGCCCATCGTCCGGCTCCCACGCAGGCGATCTATTCCTCTGGAATGCCGAGGCAGGCGAGCAGGTCATCCATTCCGACCCCGTCGCACTCATTTGCCCCGTCCGGTCCTGCCGCGTGCGCCTGGCCGCCGACCGTGTTCTGGAACAGGATGTCCCACGTCCCGAGCTCCACAGGCCCCGCAACCAGCCGCAGAGTGATGAAGCCGCCCTGCACGCGACCCGAGTTCGGGTTGAACGGAAGCGAACCGAAATCAGGCTCGCCGCCCGACGTGACGTCAAACGTGAGCGTCGCCGCCGATCCAGAACCGATCGGCTTCTTGACGACAAAGCAATGGAAGGCAGATGCCTGCCCCACTACCGCAAGCGCAAGCACTGCCACCGCTGACACAGCGACGAGTTTCAGCCGCATCTCTCCCCTTTCGACATAGAAGTCGGCCCAGGATCGCCGACGCCCATCATGCTTCGACAGCAGCGAGCGTTCGTCAAGTCCAGTTCTTGCACCCGGCCGAGTAGCACCCCGCGAACCGCACCGCGCAACAGCGGGTGGACTCCTACGCACGAGGAGTGGACTAATCGTCAGCGACCCGGGAAGATCCGGGTATGGCCCCGGATTACCCGGCGTCGCGACCGCGTCCCTCGGTCACCGAGCGGGAGCGCGTGGCTCAGCGACTGAGAGGAGCCTGTGCCGACGAGCGACTCTCGCTGGACACCTTCTCGGCGAGACTCGACCTGGTCTACAGGAGTCGCAACCAGGCGGAGCTTCGAGCTCTCGTGGCCGACCTCCCCGAGCCCAACCCTCTCAGTCGGTTTGTTCTCGCCGCCACAGCCTGGGTCTCCGCGTGGACGTGGCGTCTCTCTGACGCGTGGAATCGGCCACGAATCCCCAGCCTCGCCCTTCCGGAGCGGGAGGCAGTGATACTCGGCCGCTCTCGCGATTGCGACTGCGTCTTGTCGGACTCGACCGTCTCGCGACGCCACGCGCTGTTGATCTGTCGAGAAGGCGGCTGGCGGATCCGCGATCTCGCCTCGTTCAACGGGACCTACGTCAATGGGGCGCGCGTGATCGACGAGGTGGACGTGGAACCGGGCGACGACGTCTGCTTCGGAAGTGAGCGGTTTCGACTCGCACCGCCAAAAGCGACAGGCTCGCAGACCTCCCGGCGGCTGAGCCGGCAGGTCGTCGCGTAGGCGTCTAGGTCTCGAGGCGGTAGATCGGCACGAGGCGTTTCTCCGCCTCGGTGTCGATGTGCGCGACCACCTCGACGTACGGCTCGAGGCCGGATCCCTGGAGCTTGGCCTTCAGCAGGCTGTCCACCTGGTAAATCCCGGAGGAGTTGTTCATGGTGATCTCGAGCAGGACGGGTCGCTGCTCTCCGTCCTTGATCGCCACGTCCTCGATTGCGGCCGCGCTGAGGGAGTGGATCGAGATCGAGCCCCGCGCGAACGGGATTCGGGAGCGGCCCTGCTCCATGTCGAGGGCGTCGGCGACCCGCACGATGCCTGCTTCGAGCGTGAGCGGCTTGCCGTAGTCGCGGTGGCTCGTAATCGCCTGGAGGACCTCGGAGACGATCACCGTCACGTCCGGCTCCTCGTAGATGCCTTCCAGCAGCTCGCGCAGCTTCGGCTCGGCCAGGAAGAGGCTGAAGTCCTCGTGCCCCTCGCGGTGCACGGACATGCCGACGCAGTGCGTGAGCGCCGCCAGCAGGACGACCACCTCGGCGTCGTCGTTCTCGTAGCCGTAGTCGCCGACGACGGCCGGCTCGATGTGGTGCTTCGTCAGCTGGCGCAGGAGCTTGAGCGCGATGTTGGCGACGATCTGGATGTGGACCCACGAGTGGTCGTTGATGTGCATCCGCGCCACCGCGTTGACGTTCGCGACGTGCCACCAGGCCTTGAGCTGCGTATCGTCGTTCACGCGCTCGAGCAGCTTGCGCAGCTTGCGGTTGCCGCGTACGGGCACGTTGATCTTCATCTGCCGGACCGCCTGGGCAGGGGTCAGCTGCGTCTCGCGCTCGGCCTCCTTCGAGACGGGCTGCTCGATCCGCTCCTCGGTCTCCTTGTCGAGGGCCATCCGTGTATTAGGCCACGTCTGCGGCCCAGTCTCCATAGAGAGACGTATAGAGGCCGCGCTTGGCCAGCAGTTCCTCATGAGTGCCCTGCTCGACGATCTGCCCGTGCTCGAGCACCACGATCAGGTCGGCGTCGCGAATGGTGGACAGGCGGTGGGCGATGATGAAGGCAGTCCGACCAGACAGCAGCAGCCTGAGGGCCCGTTCGATCTTGCGCTCGGTGCCGATGTCGACCGAGGACGTCGCCTCGTCGAGGATGAGGATGCGCGGATCGGCGAGCAGCGCCCGGGCGAGCGCGACGAGTTGCCGCTGGCCGAGTGAGAGGCGTGAGCCCCGTTCCTGCAGCTGGGTCTCGTAGCCGTCCTCGAGGCGAAGGATGAAGTCGTGGGCTCCAACCGTCTGGGCCGCCTGGACGACTTCCTCGGTCGTCGCGTCCGGGCGGCCGAAGGCGATGTTCTCGGTGACCGTGCCCGCGAAGAGAAAGCCTTCTTGCGGAACGATGCCGAGCTGCCGGCGAAGCGAAGCCTGCGTCACGTCGCGCAGGTCGTGGCCGTCGATCGAGATCGACCCTTCCCTCGGGTCATAGAAGCGCGCCAGGAGCTTCGCGATCGTCGACTTGCCTGCGCCAGTATGGCCGACGAGAGCCACCGTCGTGCCGGCCGGGACGTCGAGGTCGAGGCCGTGCAGCACCTCGGGCCCCTTGCCGTAGCCGAAGCGGACGCTGTCGAACCGCACGCGCCCATCCACCTGCGGCAGCGGCTGCGCGCCGGGATTGTCCCGCACCTCCGGCTCCTCCTCCATCACGTCCATGATCTTGTCGAGCGCCGCCGTCGCCGAGAGGAAGGTGTTGTAGAGCTGTGACAGCTGCTGGACGGGGTCGAAGAAGTTCTGCACGTACAGCATGAAGGCGAAGAGCGTTCCGATCGTGACGTCGCCGTTGAAGTAGAGATGGCCGCCGTAGCCGAGCACGACGGCGAGCGCGATCGAGGAGAGCAGGTCGACGAACGGGAAGTAGAGGCCGTTCAGGACGACCGTCTCCATGTTCGAGTCGCGGTAGCGCTCGGCGACGGCCTTGAAGTTGCGCGCATTGGCATCCTCGCGCGTGAACGCCTGGACGACGCGCATGCCGGCGATGTCCTCCGCGAGCGTCGCCGTGACGAGCCCGAGTCGCTCGCGGACGGCGCGGTAGGCGCGGGTCGAGCGGACGCGGAAGATCACGGTGGCGATGCTCATCAGCGGGATCACCGCCAGCGTCGCGAGCGCGAGCCGCCAGTCGAGGATGAACAGCAGGATGGCGGTGCCGATCAGCGTAAGGCTGTTCTGGACGAGGCTCGTGACGCCGTCTGTGACGAGCTGGTCGATCGCCTCGACGTCGTTCGTCAGGCGGCTGATGATCACGCCTGCACGCGTGCGCTCGTAGAAGCCGAGCGAGAGTCGCTGCAGGTGCCGGAAGAGCCCGATCCGCAGATCGGCGAGGATCCGTTCGCCGACCCAGCCCGTCAGGTAGGTCTGCACGTAGCTCATCGCCCAGTTCAGCAGCCCTGCTGCGACGAACGCGCCGACGATCCACCAGAGCTTGCCGAGGTCGTGCTTGCGGATGCCGTCGTCGACGGCGTACTTGGCCAGGAACGGCGGGGCGAGCGCGGTCGCGGTGGCAGCCAGCAACGACACGACCGAGAGAGCCGTTCGCACCTTGTAGGGGCGCGTCAGCCGCGCGAGTGCCGCGATGCGCCGGCGTGTCCGGCGCCACGACCAGTCGTCGACCTCGACCTTCTTGATCGAGCTGAGATGGCCGCCGGGCTGCCAGACCCTCATCGGCCGCACACCTCTCTAGGTACACGCGCGCGCGTCCCCACCCGGGAGGGGAGGACCGCCACCCGCCGCCCGGCGGTGACACTACCGGCGAAAGACGGACGCGTCCGTGCCGCTTCCGTGCCGACTTCGACGCTCATGATGCGGCCTCCAGGGCATCCGTCTCCGCGCGCGCCTCGACTGCGTCTGCGAACTGCCGCTCGAGCAGGCCGTGCTCGTAGATGTCGCGATAGACGGCACTCGTCTCGAGGAGCTCGTCGTGCGTGCCGCGTGCCTCGATGCAGCCGTCGTCGAGGACGACGATCTCGTCGGCGAGCGCGATCGTCGAGAGCCGGTGCGCGATGATCAGCGTCGTCCGGTTCCGCATCGCCTCGCGCAGGCCGAAGCGGATGCGGGCTTCGGTCGAGGCGTCGACCGACGCGGTCGCGTCGTCGAGGATCAACACACGCGGATCGACGGCAAGCGCACGGGCGATCGCCAGCCGTTGGCGCTGCCCGCCCGAGAGCGTGATCCCGCGCTCGCCGATGACGGTGTCGTACCCGTCGGGCAGCTGCTCGACGAACTCGTGCGCCTGCGCGAGGCGCGCGATGCGCTCCATGCCGGCGTCGTCGAGACCCGGCGCCCCGAAGGTGATGTTCTCCCGCACGGTCGCGGAGAAGAGGAACGGATCCTGCGAGATGACGCCGATCGCGCCGCGCAGCGAGGCCAGCGTCACGTCCCGCACGTCGACTCCGTCCAGCGTCACGCGGCCGCCGGTCACGTCGTAGAAGCGGGGCACGAGCGAGGTCAGCGTCGTCTTGCCCGAGCCGGTGTGCCCGATCAACGCGATCGTCTTGCCGGCATCCACCTCGAGGTCGATTCCGCGCAAGACGGGGTGCCCCTCGAGGTACTCGAAGTCCACCCCCTCGAACCGAAGCCGCCCGCCGCCGGCCGGAAGCTCCCGTGCACCTTCCCGGTCCGCGATCTCCTCAGGCTCGTCGAGCACCTGGAAGATGCGCTCGCCCGACGCGGTCGCGCGCTGCGCCTGGCCGATCCACATGCCGAGCGAGCGGAGCGGCATGATCAGCATCCCGAGGTAGAGGTTGAACGCGACGAACCCGCCGACGCTCAACTCCCCGTTCGCGACCATGCGGGCGCCGACGAGCAGCACTGCCCCCTGCGCGAGCATCGGCACCCAGGAGATGAACGGCACGTAGAGCGCGCGCTGGCGGTTCGCGCGCACGGTCTGCTGGAACACGGCCTCGGAGCGCTCGGTGAACTTCTGCTCCTCCTGTGGCTCCTGGGCGAACGACTTGACGACGTGGACGCCGACGATGTTCTCCTCGGCCACAGTGGCGACGTCCGCGAGCTTTTGCTGGACGTCTCTGAGCGTGGGATGCGCCACATGGCTGTACCGGTACGCGAGCACCACGAGGATTGGCGTGATCGCCAGCGCGATCAGCGCCAGCTGCCACTGGAAGAAGAACAGCACGACCGTCACCGACAGAACGGTGAGGATGTTCTGGAAGAAGAAGATCAGGCCGTAGCCGAGGAAGAAGCGGACGCCCTGTAGGTCGACCGTGGCGCGCGACATCAGCTGGCCCGTCTGATGCCGGTCGAAGAACCCGAATGAGAGCCGGACGAGGTGGGCGTAGAGCCCCTGGCGCATGTCCATCTCGACCGCCAGTGCCTGCTTGCCGGAGATGAGTCGCCGGCCGGCCATGAGAACCGCCCGCAGCGCACCGAGCGCGACGATCAGGCCGACGTAATCCCAGAGCCTGCCCGGGTTGCGCGGCGTGATGGCGTTGTCGATCACGTGCTTCGTCACCCAGACCAGGGCGATCTGGGCGCCCTGCGACGCGACCGCGAGCACGATCGAGACGACGAGCGAGACCTTGTAGGGGCGCAGAAAGCCGAGTAGGCGGGCAAACGTGGCTCGATACGGCGTTCCGCTCTGCTCTCTCATCCCCTCAAATCTAGCCGTGGGCGTTGTCCCTACAGGCGTGAGAGTTCCTCCCGCACGAGCGCCGTCGCCCGCGCCGTCAGCTCGCGATTCGCCGGAGAGTTGAGCCAGCCGCTCGCGCCGGATGGATGGGGAAGCGGGACGGCCACTGCGTCGCCGAGCTGGAATGTGCGTCCGATGCACTCCGCCAGCCCGCGGATGCCGAGCAGATTGCGGATCGCCAGCCCGCCGACCGGGACGATCAGTCCCGGCCGGAGTAGCTCGAGCTCCCATCTCCGCCAGAACGAGCAGAGCTCCTGCTCGCGTGGCGTCGGCGTCCGGTCGCCGCGCCCCGAAAGAGCGCGCCCCGGATAGCACCGCGTCACCGAGGCGCAGTAGAACGTCCGGTAGAACTCGTCCTCGTCCAGCTCGAGCCAGCGGCGAAGCGTCTTCCCGGCGCGGCCGCGCCACGGACGGCGCTCCTGGCCTTCGACGACACCGGGCGCCTGGCCGTACATGTACGCGCGTTGCCCGAGGTAGTCGCTGATGACCGGCCAGGACTCGAGCGGGAACCCGGCCTCGGCGCAGGCGCGGCACCCGCGCAAGTCGCGCTGCAACGACGCGAACGAGCGATAGGACGAGCGTCGCCTCGTCAAGCGCGGACGACGACGAACCAATCGCCCTTGAAGACGACCTTGCCGCCGAGCTCGTCTGCGAGATCGTCTCCCTCGAAGACGCGCTTGTACACAGTCCACGTCGAGCCGTCCCGCAGGCGGCGCTCCTCCCAGCGCTCGAGCGGATCTCCCTCCCCCCGGAGCGACGCGACCACGACGAGCTCGGGCGCCACACGCGTCGCCTCGGCGAGGAAGCGCTCTCGCTCGTCGTCTTCGAGATGGCAGTAGAAGTAACTCGTGAAGACGCGTTCGAACGCGCCGTCGTCGAAGGGAAGCGCCAGCGCGTCTCCCTGCACGAAGTCGGCGCTTGGCGCCTGCCCACGGGCGACCTCGAGCATCCGGGCGCTGGCATCGAGGCCGACGACCTCGCCGGGCAGATGACGCGTCAGAAAGCCGGTGCCGCAGGCGACGTCGAGCGTGCGACGGGGTGGGAGCGAGGCGATCGCGCGCTCCAGGGCTTCACGTTCCTCGTCCCAGCCGGGACGCAAGCGATCGGCATACAGACCCCTGCCGAGCCACCAGTCGTCGTATTCGGAGGCGCGGCGGTCGTAGTACGTCCGCATGGTTTCTAGAGTACGCCCGTGAAGCTGCCGCTCGAGTCGGTGCCGAACTTTTCGGAGGGGCGCGATCCGGCGACGATCGATGCGCTCCGGCACGCCTTGGCCGAGCGTGCCGGGCTCCTCGACGTCCATGCCGACGTCGATCACAACCGATCCGTCTTCACGCTGGTCGGCGACGACCTCTCGCTCGTGGAGGCGCTCCTCGCCGCGACTGCCTGCGCGCGGGAGCGCATCGATCTGCGACGCCACGAAGGTGCCCATCCGCGGATCGGAGCAGCGGACGTCGTGCCGATCGTCGCGCTCGATCCTGCCGACCGGCAGCGTGCACAGGACTGCGCCCTTCGGCTTGGAGAGCGCATCGGCAGCGAGCTTCGCCTGCCCGTCTTTCTGTACGGCGACTCCGCGCCCGGCCGCGGGCCTGCGTTCTTCCGGCGCGGCGGCCCCGAGGAGCTGCAACGACGCATCGACACGGGTGAGGTGGCGCCGGACTTCGGTCCGTCGATCCTCGACGAGAGCGCCGGGGGCGTCATCATCGGCGCGCGGCGTCCCTTGATCGCGTTCAACGTGAATCTCGAGAGCGACGACGCCGGGATCGCCCGCGCGATCGCGGCAGTCGTACGGGAGAAGGGCGGTGGCTTCCCAGGCGTGCGCGCACTCGGACTCTTCCTCCCGCGAGCGGGTCACACGCAGGTCAGCATGAACGTCGAGGACTACGAAGCCGCAGCCTTGCACGACATCGTCGCGTTCATCGAGAACGAGGCCCAGGCCCGCGGGACGGAGGTCTCGGGCGCCGAGCTCGTCGGGCTGATGCCTGCCGGCGCGGCGGCCGCGGCCGCCGGCGCGGTGCTCAAGATCGACGGGTTCAATCCGTCGCACGTGCTCGAGCTGCGCCTGCTCGAGCGGGCAGCCGACTGACCACGAGGAGCCCGGACAGTCCCACCAGCGGCAGCGCGACGGCGGCGCCGGCGAAGACCGAACGCGTCGAAGCGACCGCGAACAGCGGTCCGATGAAGATGAGCCCCGTTGCGTGTGCGCCGCGGTGCACCAGCGAGATGAGCCCGACGACACGCCCGAGCACGGCGTCGGCGATCTGCTCCTGCGCGGCCGAATAGAGGAGGATCAGCACCGCCGACTGGATCGCACCCGACACCGCTCCGGCGACGATCGCCGGAGTCAGCGAGCCCGCAAACGCGAACAGCGTGTAGCACGCGACGTAGACGATCCAGAGGTAGAGGCTGACACGTGCCTTCCGATACACCGTGACCCGTGAGAGCAGCGCACCGGCGACGACTGCGCCGACGCCATAGCCCGTGGCGACGAGCGAGAAGCTCCCGGCGCCGAGGTCCAGCGTGTCGCGGACGAGCTGCGGGACGCCGACGATCCAGGTCCCGGAGCTGATCGTGACGCCGACCCCAAGCGCCGCCACGGCGACGACGAGCGTGGGGAACCGGCGCAGCGCCGCGAAGCTCTCGCGAATGCGGGGCGCCGCCTCCTCCCCGGCGGCCGCAGTGTGCGCCCGCACACCGACGAGCAGGGCGGCCGAGAGGAAGAACGAGCCGGCGTTGAGGAGGAAGAAGGAGCTCAGGGGCAAGAACACGAGCAGCGCTGCAGCGGCCGCCCAGCCGCCGACCCGAACGGCTTCGGCGGTTGCGCGCACGAGACTGTTGGCCGCCTGCACGTTCCTCCGCTCGACAAGGGTGGGGAGAAGCGCGCCGTACGCCGGCGCGAAGTAGCTCGTCGCCGTCTCGAGCACGAACGCGGCGACGACGAGCATCCACAGGTCGAGCCGCCCGGCGAGGCCGGCCAGTGCGATCGGCACGAGCACCGCGGCCCGGATCACGTCCGCGGCCACCATCGTCCGCCTCCGATCGCGCCTGTCCGCGATGACTCCGCCGTGCAGGCCGAAGATCAGCGCCGGAACGCTGTCGGCGAGACGCACGGCGATCACGCCCAGCGGCCCGGCGCTGACGAGCGCAAACCACATCGTCGCGACGTACTGGAACGAGTCGCCCAGCTCGCTGACGACGACGGCGAGATAGGTCCGACGGAAGTCGCGCCGTCGGAGCAGCTCGAGCGCGCGGTCCTTCGGAGGCGGGACGAGGAGCGGAGCTTCTTCCGCGTGTGCTGTCACCGGGTCGGCCACGCGGCGCAGTCTGCCTGGCACTAGACTCGCGCTCGATGGCTCAGGCGACAGCGATCGGCCTGACCGGAGACGATCTTCGGATCGAGGACGTGTGGGCGGTCGCCTTCCGGAACGTCGCAGCGTCGCTCTCGGGGGAAGCCCGCACGAAGATGCGCGCCGCACGCGACCTCGTCGAGCGCGCCGCGCATGGAACACGTGAGCACACGTACGGGATCAACACGGGCTTCGGCCGCTTCGTCTCGCAATCGATCCCCGAAGAGCTGACGGAGGAGCTGCAGCTGCGGCTGCTGCGCAGCCATGCGTGCGGCGTCGGCGATCCGTATCCGGAGCCGATCGTACGCGCGGCGATGCTCCTCCGCGCCAACGCACTCGCGAAGGGAACATCGGGCGCGCGGATCGAGACGGTCGAGCTCCTGCTCGAGTGCCTCGAGCGCGGCGTCGTCCCGAGGGTGCCGAGTCGCGGTTCCGTCGGCGCGAGCGGCGACCTCGCCCCCCTCGCTCATCTCGCCCTGCCGCTCGTCGGCGAGGGCGAAGCCGTGTTCGGCGGCGAGGTGCTGTCGGGTGCGGACGCACTGGCGGCGGCGGGGCTCGAGGCGACACGCCTAGCTGCGAAGGAAGGCCTCTCGCTCATCAACGGGACGCAGTTCATGGCTGCCTACGGCGCGCTCGGTGTCGTGCGCGCACGACGCCTCGCAGGGGTGGCGGACATCGCATGTGCACTCTCGCTCGAGGCGCTCCAGGGCTCGCGGACGAGCTTTCTCCCGCAGATCCACCGCCTGCGCCCGTTGCGCGGGCAGTCGAGCTCTGCCGCGAACGTGCTCGTCTTGCTCGAGGGCTCGGCGATCAACGAGGCGCACAAGTGGTGCGACAAGGTGCAGGACGCTTACTCGCTTCGCTGCGCGCCGCAGGTGCACGGCGCAGCGCGCGACCTGCTCGACTACGTGGAGGGCACGATCTCCGTCGAGCTCAACGCCGCGACCGACAATCCACTCGTCCTCGTCGAAGACGAGCTGCTCGTCTCGAACGGCAACTTCCACGGACAGCCGCTCGCGTTCGCGCTCGATGCCCTTGCGATGGCATGCTCGGAGCTCGCCAACATCTCGGAGCGGCGCATCGAGAGGCTCGTCAACCCCAATCTGTCCGACGGCCTGCCCGCATTCCTCACCGTCGACGGCGGCCTGAACTCCGGCTTCATGATTCCGCAATACGTCGCCGCGTCACTCGTCAGCGAGAACAAGGTGCTCTGTCATCCCGCGAGCGTCGACTCCATTCCGACCAGCGCCGGACAGGAGGATCACGTGTCGATGGGGAACGCGTCGGGCCTGAAGGCGTGGCAGGTCCTCGACAACTCCGAGCGCGCGCTCGCGATCGAGCTGCTCGCCGGTGCGCAGGCGGTCGAGTTCCTCGCGCCACTCGAGCCGGGCCACGGGGTGCGCGCCGCGCACGACTTCATCCGCTCGCTCTCGCCGCGCCTCCACGACGACCGCCCGCTCGCTCCCGACATCGAGGCGGTCGCGGCCGCAGTCCAGGACGGCTCGCTTCTCGCGGCGGTCGAAGCCAAAGTGGGTCAGCTCGCGTGAGCGCGACCCGGCCGCTGGACTCGACCGTCGCCGAGCTCTGCGGCGACCTCTCGAACATCCGCGCTCCGCGAGGGACAGAGTTACACGCGCGCGCGTGGTCGACCGAGGCACCGCTACGGATGCTGCTCAACAACCTCGACCCCGAGGTTGCGGAACGTCCCCAGGAGCTCGTCGTCTACGGCGGCTCCGGCAAGGCCGCCCGGAACCCTGAAGCGCTTCGCGGTCTCGTCCGCTCGCTGCTGGAGCTGGGCGAGGACGAGACCCTGCTCGTCCAGAGTGGCAAGCCGGTCGGCGTCTTTCGCACGCACGCGGGCGCGCCGCGCGTCCTGATCGCGAACGCGCTGCTCGTGCCGCGCTGGGCGACCTGGAACGAGTTCCGGCGGCTCGAGGCGCTCGGGCTGACGATGTACGGGCAGATGACCGCCGGGAGCTGGATCTACATCGGCACCCAGGGCATCCTGCAGGGGACGTACCAGACGTTCGCAGCAGCCGGCGAGAGGCACTTCGGCGCCCCCGATCTCTCCGGACGAACCATTCTGACCGCGGGCCTCGGCGGCATGGGCGGCGCGCAGCCGCTGGCTGGGACGATGGCCGGCGCGGCGATCCTCTGCGTGGAGGTCGACCCGGCGCGGATCGAGCGCCGACTCGAGACGCGCTACCTCGACGAGGCGACGGAGTCGGTCGACGACGCGCTCGCGCGAATCAGGAATGCGGCGTCCGACGGCCGCGCCCTCTCGGTCGGTCTGCTCGGCAACGCTGCCGACGTCGTGCCCGAGCTGGTGCGTCGCGGAGAGCACTTCGACCTGGTGACCGACCAGACTGCGGCGCACGATCCGCTCACCGGCTACATCCCTGCGGGTCTCTCCGTCGAGGAGGCGGCTGCCTTGCGTGCTGCCGACCCGGACGAGTACCTGTCACGGGCACGCGCCTCGATCGTGCGGCACGTCGAAGCGCTG
Organism: Gaiellaceae bacterium; assembly: GCA_035764165.1. Classification (GTDB taxonomy): domain Bacteria; phylum Actinomycetota; class Thermoleophilia; order Gaiellales; family Gaiellaceae; genus 3-1-20CM-4-69-9. The sequence continues at coordinate 41,672 of DASTZS010000042.1, forward strand.
CTCGACTACGCCCGAACCGGGGCCGCAGTGTTCGACTACGGCAACAACCTTCGCGGCGAGGCGCGCGAAGGTGGAGTCGAGGACGCGTTCTCGTATCCGGGCTTCGTGCCGGCGTACATCCGTCCGCTGTTCTGCCGCGGGGTGGGACCCTTCCGCTGGGCGGCGCTGTCGGGCGAGGCGGCCGACATCGCCGCGATCGACTCGGTGCTCCGCGATCTCTTCCCGGACGACCCGCTCCTGCAGCGCTGGCTCGAGCTCGCCCCGGAGCGCGTCGCGTTCCAGGGCCTTCCGGCCAGGATCTGCTGGCTCGGGTACGGCGACCGTGCGCGGGCAGGACTTGCGATCAACGAGCTCGTCCGGTCGGGCGAGGTGAAGGCTCCTGTGGTGATCGGACGCGACCACCTGGACGCCGGCTCCGTCGCCTCGCCGTACCGCGAGACGGAGGCGATGCGCGACGGGTCCGATGCGATTGCTGACTGGCCGGTCCTGAATGCGCTGCTCAACGTCGCCGCGGGGGCGACGTGGGTCAGCGTCCATCACGGTGGGGGAGTGGGCATCGGCAACTCGATTCACGCGGGCATGGTCGTCGTCGCCGACGGGACGGACGACGCCGCCGAGCGGCTCGAGCGCGTGCTCACCACCGACCCGGGCACGGGCGTGATGCGCCACCTCGACGCCGGCTATCCCGAGGCGCTCGCCGCCGCCGAGGCCCACGGGCTGCAGGTGCCGATGCCGCCGACCGATCGCGAATGAGCTCGGCGCCCGGCGGGCGCCGCCTGCTCGTCCGCGACCTCGCGCAGCTCGCAACTCCCGCAGGTACCAGAGCGCCGCTGCGCGGGGCCGCGCTCGGCGAGCTCGAGGTGATCGACGACGCCTACGTTCTCTGCGCCGGCGAGCAGATCGAGGCCGTCGGCCGGATGCGGGACCTCGGGGCGATCGACGGCGAGGTCGAGGAGATCGACGGCCGTGGGCTCTGCGCGCTCCCCGGTCTGGTCGACTGCCACACGCACGCGTGCTTCGCAGGCGACCGGGTGGAGGAGTTCTCGCTCCGCGCGGCGGGTGCGTCGTACGAGGACCTGCACGCAGCCGGCGGGGGGATCATGGCGACGGTGCGCGCCACCCGTGCCGCCGGAGCGGAGAAGCTCGCGGAGCTCGTTCGTGAGCATCGCCGCTGGATGCTGCGCGCCGGGACGACGACCCTCGAGGCGAAGTCCGGCTACGGCCTCGACCGCGACACCGAGCTCGCGTCGCTGCGTGCCGTCAGAGATGCGGGCGGCGTGGCGACGTGGCTGGGCGCACACGCGGTCCCGCCGGAGTTCGAGAGCGCCGATGCCTACCTCGACTTCGCGCTCGCGGAGGTCCTGCCGGCCGCGGCCGAGCTGGCAGAGGCGGCGGACATCTTCGTCGAGCGTGGAGCCTTCGACACGGCACAGGCGCGCCGCTACCTGGCGGCGTGCGCGGAGGCAGGCCTCGCACTGCGCCTGCACGCGGACCAGTTCACCGAGCAGGGTGCGGTTGCGCTCGCAATCGAGCTCGGCGCCCGTTCGGTCGACCATCTGGAGGCGACCGGTCCGGCCGGCGTCGCCGCACTTGCGCAGAGCGACGTCACGGCGGTCCTCCTGCCGGCGAGCGCGCTCTTCCTCGCCCGGCCGATGCCACCGGCCCGCGCGCTCCTCGACGCCGGCGCAATCGTGGCGCTGGCGACCGACTTCAATCCCGGCAGCGCGTTCTGCGAGAGCCTCCCACTCGTCTGCTCCCTGGCCGCGACGCAGCTGAAGCTGTCACCGGCGGAAGCGTTGGCGGCCTGTACGGTCAATGCGGCGCACGTCCTCGGCCGTGCGGACCGTATCGGCCGGCTCGCGCCGGGGTATGACGCGGACGTGCTCCTGCTGGACGCACCCGACTGGCGGTACCTGGCGTACCACCTCGGAGCGGACCATGTCGCCGGCGTCCTGCTCCGAGGCCGGCGCGCCGAGCTAGGCTAGCCGGGTATGCCGACGAAGAAGCAGCGCCGGCGCCACGCGAAGGCGCGCAGGCACGACTACGAGTACGTCTACGTGGACGACGAAGGGAACGAGGTCGCCGTTGACACGGAGGAGCTTCGCGCCCAACGCGAGGCGAAGCGCGATTCGAGCGTGCGCAAGACGAGCGCGTCGAAGCCGGCCGCTCGTGCGGGTGCGCGGCGCACGATCGAGCCGCCGTCGTGGCGAAGGTCGGCGCGGCGTGCGCTGCTGTTCGGGCCGCTGCTGGTCGTCGCGATGATGCTCTTCAACCGCAACCTGCCGCTCGCGCAACAGGTTTTTCCTGCGGTCTTCCTGATCGTCTTCTTCATCCCGTTCTCGTACTTCACCGACTCGCTGGCCTACCGCATGTACCAGAAGCGCCTCGCGCGAGGCGCCAAGCCGAAGACGCGCTAGCGGTTCTGGTCGCCGCGGTAATGGCCCTCGCCGGGCCACGGCGTGAGGATGAGCAGGATCCGCGCACCTGTCTCGGTCGAGATCGAGTGGCGCTCGTCGGCCTCGAAGGAGAAGAACCAACCGGCGCCGGCGTCGACGCTCTCACTACCGGCTTCGACGCGGACGGAGCCGTGGACGACGCAGACGAGTGCGCCCTCCTTCACCTGGTGGTCGCCGAGCGCCTGTCCGGGCTCGAGCGCGATCAGCACGGCGCGCGCCGCTTCGTCCGAGCGCAGCACGACAGGCGAGCGGCTTCCGCCGGGCGTGTCGATCTGGCCCAGGTTCCAGCTCTGCATCGGCCAGAATCTTAAGGGCGCCGATGGGCCGACGTTAGACTCAAACGCCCGTGAGCCTGGCAGTGAACAGATACGAACTCGGTCCGATCGGGACGAACTGCTACGTCGTCCGGGCCGGCGACGCTGCGAGCGAGGCCGTCGTCGTCGATCCTGGAGCGGAGGCCTCGCGCCTGTTCGACGAACTTGCCGCACTCGGGGCCCGCTGCGTTGCGATCCTGATCACGCACGGGCACTGGGACCACCTCGGCGGCGTCGCAGATCTCGCCGAGGCGACGGGCGCACCCGTCTACATGGCCGAAGACGAGCGGGTGCTGCTCGAGGACCTGAACAGCTTCACGCCGCCCGGGGTCGAGCTGCGCCCGTACACGCCCGACGTCACGCTGCAGGGCGACGAGACGCTCGAGCTGGGCGGCATCGACTTCGTCACGCTCCGCATTCCGGGCCACTCGCCCGCGCACCTCGCCTACTCCGCCGAGGACGCGCTCTTCTCCGGCGACCTCCTCTTCTCGGGCTCGGTCGGGCGCACCGACCTCCCGGGTGCCGACTGGGACACGCTCGTCGACTCGATCCGCATGCTCGCCGACCGCCTGCCGCCCGAGACGCTCGTGTATCCAGGACACGGGCCGGAGACGACCCTCGGCGCAGAGCTGGCGCGCAATCCGTTTCTCGCGGAGCTGCGCGCGTGACGCGCTTCGAAGCGCCGCGCGGAACGCACGACATCCTCCCGTCCGAGCAGCCGCTCTGGCAGTGGGTGAGGGGCGAGATGGAGGACGTTGCCGCTCTCTACGGCTATCTCCGGATCGACACCCCTACGTTCGAGGACACGGACCTGATCGTGCGCACGTCGGGCGGCGGCTCCGACGTCGTGCAGAAGGAGACGTACACGTTCACGGACCGTGGTGGGCGCTCGCTGACGTTGCGGCCGGAGGCGACGGCGCCGATCTGCCGCGCGTACGTGCAGCACGGTCTCCACCGTGAGGCGCAACCGCAGAAGCTGTACACGATCGGGCCGATGTGGCGCTACGACCGCCCACAACGCGGCCGCTACCGCGAGCACTGGCAGCTCTCGATCGAGGCGATCGGCAGCGACGATCCCGCGGTCGACGCCGAGGTGATCCAGCTCTACTCGGAGCTGTTGCGGCGGGTCGGCGTGAACGACTACGTGCTGGAGCTCAACTCGATCGGCGACCCCAACTGTCGGCCGGCCTACGTCGAGCGGCTCGCGGCGTGGCTCGACGAGCACGACGCCGAGCTCGACGACGAGGCACGGGCAAAGCGAGCGACTTCGCCCTTGCGCGTCTTCGACGTGAAGAGCGAGCGTGTGCAGGCGCTGCTCAGCAGTGCGCCGACCATCGGCGAGTCGCTCTGCGACGACTGCCGCGAGCACTTCGCCCAGGTTCGCGAATATCTCGACGCGTATGGCGTCTCGTACCAGCTGACGCCGACGCTCGTGCGGGGACTCGACTACTACACGCGCACGACGTTCGAGTTCAAGGACGAGGCGATCGGCGCGAAGGACACGATTGCGGGCGGCGGCCGCTACGACGGCCTGATCGAGGCGATCGGGGGCCCGCCGACTCCGGGGATCGGCTTCGGTGCCGGCATCGAACGGCTGTTGCTCTCGATCGGCGCCGAACGCGAGGAGCCGCAGCACGTCGACGTGTTCGTCGTGATCGAAGAGCAGGCGGACCGTACGCGGCTCCTGCCCGTCCTCGCCGAGCTTCGCCGCCGCGGCCTCCGCGCGGACATGGACTACGGCGGCCGCTCGCCGAAGGGGCAGGTGACCCAGGCGGGCAGGCTCGGCGCGGGGTGGACCGTGATCGTCGACGGCGACCAGGCGACGGTCAGAGAGTCGGGCCGCGCCGACTTCACCGTGCCGCTCGACCAGCTCGTTGACCGGATCTCCGGATGAGCACCTGGCGCGATCTCCACACCGGCGAGGTGCGAGCCGATCACGTCGGCGAGACGCTGACGGTGGCAGGCTGGGTCGGCCGCCGGCGCGACCACGGCGGCCTCGTCTTCGTCGACCTTCGAGACCACACCGGGATCGTGCAGCTCGTGATCAACCCCGAGCGCTCGCCGCAGGCGGCGGAGACCGCTCATGACATCCGGTCGGAGTTCGTGGTGCGCGCCCGCGGCGAGGTGGTGCGACGCGCGCCCGACGCAGTCAATCCGAACATCGGAACCGGCGAGGTCGAGATCCAGGTCGACGAGCTCGAGATCCTCGCGCGCTCGGAACCGCTGCCGTTCCAGCTCGACGACGAGAACGTCGAAGAGCCGGTGCGTCTTCGCTACCGCTACCTCGACCTGCGGCGCGATCGCATGCAGCGCAATCTGCGCCTCTCCGCGACGGTGATCGCCGCGATCCGGCGCTCGATGGAGGAGCAGCGCTTCATCGACGTGTGGACGCCCTCGATGACACTCGGCACGCCGGAGGGCGCTCGCGACTTCCTCGTCCCGGTGCGTTTGCAGCTCGGCCGGTTCTTCGCGCTTGCACAGTCGCCGCAGCTCTTCAAGCAGGCGTTCATGATCGGCGGGCTCGACCGCTACTACCAGATCGCGACGTGCTGGCGAGACGAGGATCTTCGTGCCGACCGGCAGTTCGAGTTCCGGCAGCTCGACCTCGAGCTCGCATTCCCGACGCGTGAGGAAGTCCTCGACGTGCTCGAGCAGGTGGTCCTTGCGTCGTTCGAGTCGCTCGGCCGGAGGCCGCCGCCGCGTCCGTTCCCGCGCATGTCGTATGCCGACGCCATGCTTCGGTACGGATCCGACAAACCGGACGTGCGCTTCGGGCTCGAGATCCAGGACGCCACCGAGCTGACGCGCGACTCCGAGTTCGGCGTCTTCGCGAACGCGGAGACGGTGCGGTACCTCGTCGCGCCGAAGGCCTTCTCCCGCGGCGAGCTCCAGCGGCTCGAGGAATTCGCGAAGGAGTGGGGGGCGAAAGGGCTCGCCTATCTCGTCGTCGACGAGTCCGGCGAAGTGCGCTCACCGATCGCGAAGTTCCTGTCGGAACGCGAGCTCGAGGCGTTCCGCGCCGAGCCCGGCTCGGCCGTCCTCTTCGCAGCCGATTCGACACCCATGGTCGAGCGCGTCCTCGGCGCACTGCGGCTCCGGCTCGGGACCGAGCTCGGCCTCGTCGACGAGTCGCAGGACGCCCTGCTCTGGGTGATCGACTTCCCGCTCTTCCAGAAGGACGAGGACACGGGGGAGTGGACCTTCGTCCACCATCCCTTCACGAGCCCGGTCGAAGGTGACGAAGACCTGATCGAGACCGACCCGGGCTCCGCCCTCAGCCAGCACTACGACCTGATCTGGAACGGCTGGGAGCTCGGCTCGGGGTCGATCAGGATCCACCGGCAGGAGCTCCAGGCCCGCGTCTTCCGCGCGATGGGCATGTCGGAGGAGGAAGCGCGATCCAAGTTCGGCTGGTTCCTCGACGCCCTGCAGATGGGGGCGCCGCCGCACGGAGGCTTCGCGCTCGGCATCGAGCGCTTCATCGCGCTCCTGGCCGGCGAGTCGAACATTCGCGAGGTGATCGCCTTCCCGAAGACCGCGAGCGGATCCGATCCGCTCACAGGGGCTCCGGGGCCGACGACGAAGGAACGTCTCGACGAGCTCGGAATTGCTCTCAAGGCACCGAAGCCCTAAGCCCCGAGGGCTGGCCGGCCGATGAAACCTGCATACTTTCGCTGAGGCTCGCCGCACATGGCCACACAGGAACCAGGACAACACTCCCCGCTGACCGCGCTTCCGCGCCTCGAGGACCTCCCGCGGACCGGCGACGGCTACGACCCGGACCGTGTCCGCGAGGCGTTCGAGGCGTTCCGTCGCCACTCGGCGCAGCTGCAGGCGCAGCTCCGGGTTCTCCAGGCCGCCAGCCGAAGCGGCCAGTCCGTCGAGCCGACCGGTCATGCGGTGCGCATGGATGCGCTGCACCTCATCCGCGCAGCGGCCGAGTTCGCCGACACGGTCGAAGCCGACGCGCAGAAGGCGTCCGAGGCACAGCTGTCGAAGACCGAGGAAGAGGTTCGCAGGCGACGGCGTGAGCAGCAGGACCGCGACGCCGAGATCGAGCGCTACCGCCAGGAGAGCGAGCGACAGCGGGCCGAGGTGCTCAACAACGCGCGCAACGAGGCGCGCGAGCTACTCGCCAACGCGAACCGCGATGCGACACAGGAGCTGCGCGAGGCCGAGGCGAAGGGCAACCGTCTGCTCGAGCAGGCTCGTCACCAGGCCACCGAGCTGACGAACGCCACGCGCGCCGAGGTCGAGCAGACGCTTGAGTGGGCCCGCGCTCAGGCCGCCGCAATCCTCAGCCGCGCGCAGAGCGGCACCGAGCAGCTGCTCGCAGCGGCCGGCCTCGGAGAGCACGAGATCAAGAAGGTGGGCGAGGCGATCGTGGCCGCCGCGAAGGAATCGACCGAGGCGAGCCGGACGCCGCCCGCGCCGACCCGTCCAGCTGCAGCGGGGGCTGCGCCGCCGCCGGTCTCGTCACCGGCTCCGCCGACGACCACCAGGGCACCTGCCGAGGAGGCGCCTGCGGGGAGCGCGCGCAGCGAGCAGGCTCCGTCCGAGGGCGAGTCGCCGCCGGACGAGCCGCAGGACGAGCAGCAGCAACCGTAGGATCCCCCCGTGCCCGTCGTCGGCTCCCGGTTCCTGATCGAGGCCGGATTCATCATCGCGGCCGCGGTGGTCGCCGGGATCGAACGGCTCAGTACCTGGTGGATCATCGCCGTCGTCGCGAGCGCCTGGCTCATCGTCGCAGCGGTGGAGATCGTCGTGTGGGCGCGCCAGGTGGTCGCCCGCCAACCGCTCGCGCAGGCGCCGGAGCGCCCCGTGCAGGACGGCTCCCGCGCTCCCACGCTGCCGCCACCGGTGCCGGAACCGCGACGCGAGCCGGTGGCCGTCTCCACGCCCGCGCCGCCACCCCTCGTGGCCGTTCCACCGCCGCCTGCGCAGCCCGAGCCTGAGCCCGTCGTCGAGCCCGAGCCCGTGGCGGAGACCGCACTCGTCGTCCCCTTCCCCGCGAATGACAGTCCGCGTGAGTGGAACCTCTGGGAGCTCGAGCGGGCCGCACGCGATCACGCGAGCGACGACGTCGCGCGTAACGAAGAGCGTGCCTATCTCCTCATGTACCTGCGGGAGTTCGCCGGGCCGGACGGCATGCTCCCAGCCGACTTCGACGGGCTCGTCCGCGATGCGTTCGCCGACCTCCTGCACGCCGTCGCGTGAACACCACGCTCGTCCAGCGTGCGGTCTGGCTGGCCGGGATCACGCTCGTCGCCGCGATCGCCGCAGTGGCGATCACGCGGCGTGACGCGAACGGCAACCGCAACCTCCCCTCGGCGGTCGTCGTGCCGGGAACGAAGAACGGGTACTACAGCGCGCGCGCGGCCCCATACGGGCCGACGGCGTCGCGCAGGCGCACCGCCTGCGGCTCGCCGTTCCTGAAGACGACCGAGGGCGTCGCGCATCCAGTCCTGCCCTGCGGAGTGCGCCTCTACATCCGTTTTCACGGCCGCGAGGTCCTGACCCAGGTCGTCGACAAAGGCCCGAATGTGCCCGGTCGCGAGTTCGACATCACCAAGGAGCTTGCCAATCGGCTCGATCTGCACGGCACGCAGACGATCCAGTGGCGTTTCGCGCGTTGAGGTCGAGCTTCTGCGTTAGCCGCTACTCTGCGGTCTGCCCGACCCTGTTCGTGGCTTGCGCATTCCAATGTAGAACCAACATCACTGCTGAGGGAGCTTGCGTCCGGCCAAGGCGTTTTCGCCGTAACCGGCACGGCACCCACCTGGCATTCCCAGGTTCACAGCGGGCGCAGGTCACGGCAGGGTGGGGCGATCGCTAGCCTGGATCCGTGCTGCAGCTGATCGGAGACTCGTCGCGCGGCGCGGACTTCGCGCTCGTGCGGCTGACGTTCGACGGCGAGCGGATCGTCGATGCCGACGCGCCGGGACTCGACCGCTCGGTCGTCGGCATGACGCTGCTCGAGGCGGCGGCCGTGGACGGGGAGACGCTCGCCGTGGATGCGCTGGCGAACGCGATCGGGCCGGTCTTTCGCGCGCCTGACGACGAAGGGCGTGTGGCCGTCGCGATGAGCGGCGGAGTCGACAGCGCCGTCGCGCTGCTCAAGTCACTGCCGAACGCCGTCGGCGTGACGCTTCGGCTCTGGCTCGATCCCGACGGTCCTGACGCGGAGCGCGCCTGCTGCTCGCCAGACGCCGTTCTGGCTGCCCGGGCGACGTGTCACGCACTGGGCGTTCCGCATGTCACGCTCGATCTGAGGGAGGAGTTCCGTCGAGCCGTGGTCGATCCGTTCGTCCGCGGCTACGAGCGCGGCGAGACGCCGAACCCCTGCATCCACTGCAACGGGGGCTTTCGCTTCGCCCGGCTGCTCGCGTTCGCGCGCCGTGCCGGGGCAGGCACGCTGGCGACAGGTCACTACGCGCGCATCGTCCGGCACCACGGCCGGCGCCTGCTCGCCCGCGCCGCCGATCCCCACAAGGACCAGACGTACATGCTCGCGCGTGTCGACCCGGACACGCTCGACCGCATCGCGTTTCCTCTCGGCGCGCAGACGAAGGAGGAGACGCGCGCGGAGGCGGCACGAGCCGGGCTCGCCGCCGCCCGCCGGGGCGAGAGCCAGGAGGCGTGCTTCCTTGCCGGTGACGACTACCGCACCTTCCTCGAGCGCCGCGGACTCGCGGCGGACGAGGGTCCGCTCCTCGACGAGCAGGGGAACGAGCTCGGCAGGCACGGCGGCTACTGGCGCTTCACGCCCGGCCAGCGGAAGGGGCTCGGCGTGTCCGCGCCGGAGCCGCTCTACGCGATCCGGTCCGACAGACGGACGAACATCGTCGTCGTCGGCCCTCGCGCCTCCCTAGCGCGGACCTCCCTCGAGGCGAGCGGAAACCTGTACGTGGCCGTCGAGCGGGTCGAGGCGAAGCTGCGCTACAGGTCGGAAGCCGTGCCCGCGAGCGTGCGGCCGACCGGTGGCGGGTTCCGGCTGGAGCTCGACCGTCCGGTGTACGGCGTGGCGCCCGGACAGGCTGCAGTGCTGTACGAGGAGGACGTCGTCGTCGGGGCGGGGCTCATTCAGGCCTGAGCCGTAGACTCCGAGTCGGGTGAATTTTCCTAGCGCTCACCTGCGCAACCGGTGCTGCCGGTCGGCCGTTCTACCACGGGGTTGGACTGGAGGGACACGTTGAGTGTTGACGAGATCTGCCTGACGCTGCCTGCGGACGACGCTTTCCACGGCGTTGCTCATCTCGTGCTGGGCGGGCTCGCCGTCCGGCTCGACCTCACGTTCGAGCACCTCGAGGACCTCGAGCTTGCGCTGGACTCGCTGCTCGAACGCACCGGCGACGGGGATGAGGTCACGGTGCGGGTGCTCGTGACCGACGGCGAGCTACGGACCGTGGTCGGGCCGCTCACCTCCGTCGGCGCCGACCTCGACGAGTCGGGCTCCAACGGACTCAACCTCCGACGGATCCTCAGCGCCGTCTGCGACTCCGTCGCCGTCGAGGAACGCGACGGGGCGCAGTGGGTCGAGCTGACGAAGCGCGTCGAGACCAAGACGGGCGGTGCTGGGTGAGCGAGTCCGACAAGGCTCTGCTGCGCCGGTATCACGAAGACGGCGACTTGCAGGCGCGTGAGCAGCTGATCGAGCAATACATGTCGCTGGTGCGGTCGCTCGCCCGACGCTACTCGTACCGGGGCGAGCAGCTCGAAGACCTCGTCCAGATCGGGGCGATCGGCCTGATCAAAGCAATCGACCGCTTCGACCTCGACCGAGGTGTCGAGCTGACGACGTATGCGACCCCGAACATCATCGGCGAGATCAAGCGGCACTTCCGCGACAAAGGCTGGTCTGTGCGCGTGCCGAGGGGACTCCAGGAGCTCAACGTGCAGCTCTCCAAGCTGGTCGAGCAGCTGACCGTGCAGCTGGGTCGCTCGCCCACGATCTCCGAGCTGGCGAAGGCTGCAGGCGTGGAGGACGAAGAGGTGCTGGAGGCGCTCGAGTCGGGGCGCGCGTACTCCTCCCTGTCGCTCTCGTCCGGAAGCGGCGGTCAGGACGACGGCGAGGAGCTCGATCCGCTGGAGTCGATCGGGACCGAGGAGCACCAGTACGACGTCTCCGAAGATCGTGCAGTGCTCGCACCGGGGTTCCGCGTGCTCGACGAGCGCGAGCGCAAGATCCTCCATCTCCGTTTCTTCGAGGGCCTGACCCAGTCGCAGATCGCGCAGCAGGTCGGCATCTCGCAGATGCATGTGTCGCGGCTCATCCGCCGCTCGCTCGAGAAGATCCGGGAAGAGATCGCCGAGGAGGGCAGCGAGCCGAAGGTCGCCAGAGGTTGACGCAGCCCGTCGACGATGCGGCGTTCGTTCGAGCGCAATACGAGAACGAGGAGAACCTCAGGGCGCGGAAGTCGGCGTACGCGAACGCCGAAGGGGACGATCCGCGCGAATTCGCCTTCGAGGCGGTCGCGGAGGTCGGCCCCCGTCGCGTGCTCGAGGTCGGAGGCGGCGAGGGGGAGCTGGCGCAGCGGATCCGCGACGAACTCGGCAGCGAGGTGATCGGCATCGACCAATCCGAGAGAATGGTCGAGATCCAGCGGTCCCAAGGAATCGACGCTCGAATCGGCGACGTCCAGGAGCTGCCCTTCGCTGACGGCGAGTTCGACGTTGTCGTTGCCGCCTGGATGCTCTACCACGTCCCCGAGCTCGATCGTGGGCTCGCAGAGATCGCGCGGGTGCTGAAGCGCGGCGGCCGGCTCGTCGCCGTGACGAATGCGCTCGACCATCTCCAGGAGCTGTGGGACCTGGCAGGACGCGCCACGGCGCTCGGCGAGTTCACGTTTCGCAGCGAGAACGCCGAGGATTCGTTAGGGCGTCACTTTTCGTCCGTTGCGCGGCGGGAAGCGCATGGCTGGACCACCATGGACGACGAGACCGTCCGGCGCTTCGCCGCGAGCTGGGGGGACCTCGCGAGCCTCGTCACTGCCGAGCCACTGGGCGAGCCGCTGCGGGTGACGCGGCACAGCACGGTCTTCGTCGCCGAGAAGGACTGACCCCGCCCCTACAATCGAGGCCCATGCGTACCTCGGCCGAGCTGCGCGACGGCTTTCGCGCCTTCTTCGAGTCCAAGGGCCACGTCTTTCGGCCCTCGGCGCCGCTCGTCCCGCGCGCGGACGACCGCTCGACCCTGCTGACGACCGCCGGAATGCAGCCGCTCATGCCGTACTTCCTCGGACGTGAGCCGCCGCCTGCGCCGCTCCTGACCACCGTCCAGAAGAGCTTCCGCACGCCTGACATCGACGAGGTCGGTCTCGACGGCTCGCACCTCACGTTCTTCGAGATGCTCGGCAACTTCTCGTTCGGGCAGTACTTCAAGGAGGGCGCGATCGAGCTCGCCTGGGAGTTCGTCTTCGAGCATCTCCAGCTCGATCCCGAGCGCTTCTGGGTGAGCGTCTTCGCCGGCGACCCGGAGCTCGGGCTCGACGAGGACATGGTCGCCTACGACCACTGGGTGAAGATGGGACAACCCACCGAGCGCATCGTCTTCCTGCCGGCCTCGGAGAACTTCTGGTCGGTCGGCGGACCCGGCCCGTGCGGCCCGGACACCGAGATGTACTACGACTGGGGCGAAGAGCACAGCTGCGGCGAGCCGGACTGCAAGCCGAGTTGCACCCGCTGCGAGCGGTTCCTGGAGTTCTGGAACCTCGTCTTCATGGAGTTCGAGCTCGGGGTCGACGGAAAGCTGACGCCGCTGCCGAAGCAGAACGTCGACACGGGCATGGGCGTCGAGCGCACGGCGGCGATTCTGCAGGACGTGATGACGGTCTACGAGACGGACGTGTACCAGGCGATCATGCGCTGGATCGCAGACGAGAGCGGGGTCGCGTACGGCGACTCTCCGGAGGCGACGAAGGCGCACCGCGTGCTCGCAGACCACGGCCGCGGCATGACGTTCCTCGCCGCCGACGGCGTCGCACCCTCGAACGAAGGCCGGGGCTACGTCATGCGGCGGATCATCCGCCGCGCCGTGCAGCAGGCGAATCGCATCGGGCTCGAGCCGCCGTACCTTGCAAGGCTCTCGGACGTTGTGATCGAGGAGATGAAGAGCGGCTATCCGGAGCTCGAGGAACATCGCGAGGAGATCCACCGCATCCTTTCCGCCGAAGAGGAGCGCTTCGGCAAAACGCTGGAGCGCGGACTGAGGCTCTTCGAGGAGGTCGCCGCGAAGGTCGACGTCATCTCCGGAGAGGACGCTTTTCGCCTGCACGACACGTACGGCTTCCCGCTCGAGCTGACGCGCGAGCTCGCACGCGAGCGCAGCCTTGGCGTCAACGAGGAGGAGTTCACCCGCCTGATGGAGCGACAGCGGACCCGGTCCCGCGGTGCGATCTCGAAGGACGACAAGCGTGCGGCGGACTTCGCGAAGGCGGCGGGCTTCCGGACGGAGTTCGTCGGATACGAGAAGACCGACGTCCTCACCCAGATCGGCGCGCTGGGAGATCTCGAGGACGGGCTCTTCCTCGTGAAGCTCCGCGAGTCGCCGTTCTATCCGGCGGGCGGGGGGCAGGTCACCGACGCGGGCTGGATCGAGCGGGACGACGGCAGCGGCCTGCGGGCGGGCCTGCGGGAGGCGTACCGGCTCGAGAACGACCAGGCGCTGCTCTTCGAGGGTGACGGCTTCTCGAGCGGCGACCGCGTCCGGGCGGTCGTACCGTGGGGCGTCCGCTTTCCGACGATGGCGAATCACACGGCGACGCACCTGCTCCACAAGGCGCTGCGCGACGTCCTCGGCGAGCATGTCCGTCAGGCGGGATCAGCGGTGCGGCCCGACAAGCTGCGCTTCGACTTCACGCATCCGCAGCAGCTGTCGGACGAGGAGCGCGAACGGGTTCAGCACCTCGTGAACGAGAAGGTCTTCGAGAATCTGCCGGTCCGGGGCTTCGTGACTACGATCGACGAGGCGCGGCAGCTCGGCGCGATGATGCTCTTCGGCGAGAAGTACGGCGACCACGTCCGCGTGGTCGAGATTCCCGGATTCTCGCGCGAGCTCTGCGGCGGGACGCACGTCCGCTGGACGGCGGAGATCGGACCGTTCGTGATCCTCTCGGAGACCTCGGTGGGTGCAGGAGCTCGGCGAATCGAGGCGGTCACTTCCGGTGAGGCGCATGCGTATCTCCACGCATCGTTGCGGGAGGCAGACGAGCTCCGGGCGGAGCTCGAGCGCACGCGCAAGGAGGCGCGCAGGCCGAAGGAGCAGATGGCAGCCGACTTCGAGATCGTCGAGCGGGACGACGACGTCGTGCTCGTGGAGACGAAGGCGTTGAAAGGCGGCGAGCTCCGCGACCTCTCGGATCGGGTGCGCCAGCAGGAGAAGGTGCCGGGCGTGATCGTCGGCTCCGTGGACGACGGGCGTGCGTACCTGGTCGTCAACCTCGACGAATCGCTCGTCGACCGCGGCCTCGACGCGTCGAAGCTCGTGCGCGAGATCGGCCGGCATATCGGGGGCGGCGGCGGCGGCAGGCCGAGCCTCGCGGAGGCCGGAGGGAAGAATCCGGCGGGTCTGCGCGATGCACTCGAGGCCGGCCGGCAGGCGATCGCCGAAGCGCTGAAGTGAAGGTCGTCGCACTTGACTTCGGCCGAGCGCGGACCGGCGTCGCCGTCTCGGACCCGACCGGGACGATCGCCACGCCCCTCGGTGTGGTCGACCGCGCCGCGACAGCCGCCGGCCTGACGGAGCTGGCCCGCCTGATCGCCGAACAGGAGGCCGAGCGGGTCGTCGTCGGCCTACCGCTCACGCTGCGAGGCGAACGGGGCGAGCAGGCACTCGAGACCGAGCGGTTCGTCGAGGCACTCGCCGCCGTGACCGACGTACCCGTCGTCACCTTCGACGAGCGCTTCACGACCGATCTCGCCGAACAGGCACCGGCCCGCGCACCTGAGGACGCGCGCGCCGCGGCCCATCTCCTGTCGAGCTACCTGACGTGGACGAGCGGCGCCCGGGCGTAATCCCGCCGCGTCGGGGCGGTCCGCCTCGCGGGCCGACCCCGAGGCAGGTGGCGCTCCGGCGGATCCTCGCGCTCGGCTTCCTCGTGCTCCTGCTGGGCGGCCTCGGCTGGCTCGCCGTCGCCGCGATCGGCGGCGGCTCGAGCGGCGAGACACAGCAGACCTCGACGCTCTCGAGCACGCTCGTGTATCGAACGGTGACGCGGACGACGGAGAGCGGCCCGGTGGTGACCGTGATCGCGATGCCGAAGCCCTTCCACATCGTCTTTCCGGAAGGTTTCACGCGCCGGCAGATGGCAGAACGCGTCGCCGCAGTCGCGAAGATCGCTGCGCGCAAGGCGAAGGGCCGGACGAAACTGGCCAGGAGAACGTACCTGGCGGCGACCGCGAGGCCGCGTGTGCCGCCGTGCTTCCGCGCGAAGGTGGAGACGATCGAGGGCTTCCTCTTCCCGGCCACCTACGAGTTCTTCAAGCAGACGACGTCGCCGCAGCTCGTGCAGGACCAGCTCGACGCGTTCTGCTCGAACTGGAAGCAGGTGGATCTCGGCTATGCGCGCTCGAAGAACCTCACGCCCTACGACGTCCTGATCATCGCGTCGATGGTGGAGAAGGAAACGCTCTCCCCCGATGAGCGCCAGCTCGTCTCCGCGGTCATCTACAACCGCCTCCACGCCGGCATGCCGCTCGGCATCGACGCCACGCTGCGCTACGGCCTCGACATCCCGCCGACGGAGTCGATCCGGCAGTCACAGCTCGACAGCAACTCGCCGTACAACACGCGGAAGCGACAGGGGCTGCCGCCGACGCCGATCGCCAGCCCGGGCCTCGCATCGATGCAGGCGGCGGCGCATCCCGCGAAGGTGAAGTACCTGTACTTCGTGCGGAAACCCGACAAGAAGCACCACTTCTTCACCGCGAGCTACGAGGCCTTCCAGAACTACGCGAACGCCCACGGCTACGGCGGCCCATGATCTCGGGTGAGACACGGCTCGTCGGGTTGCTCGGCGATCCGGTCTCCCACTCGTTGTCGCCGCTGATGCAGAACGCGGCGTTCGCGGTGCGCGGGCTCGACTGGGCGTACGTACCCCTGCCCGTGCGAAGCACGGAGCTCGAAGCCGCCGTGAGGGGGCTCGTCGCGCTCGGCTTTGCCGGCGCGAACGTGACCACACCGCACAAGCTCACCATCGCACGGCTCGTCGAGACTGAGGCGCCCTCCGTGAACACGCTGGTGATCGCGGGCGGCAAGGTTCTCGGCTACTCGACCGACGCTGCCATTCTCGGCGAGCTCGAGTTCGAGCGGGTAGCGATCATCGGCGACGGCGGTGCGGCAGCTGCCTTTGCCGCCGCGCTGCCGGAGGCGCCCAGGTTCTCGCGGCGCGGCACGTGGCCGCCGGATGTGGCCCGTGTCGACCTCGTCGTGAACGCGACCTCCGTGCGGGACGAGGTGGTCGTCGAGGTCGGCGCCGGGCAGGCGCTCGTCGATCTGCCCTATCCGCGCAGCGCCACCGCGCATGCGGCCGAGAGCGCGGGTGCGCGCGTCGTCGACGGACTCGACGTGCTCGCAGCGCAGGGAGCCGCCTCCTTCGAGCTGTGGACCGGCCTGCCGGCGCCCGTGGACGTCATGCGCGGTGTTCTCCGAAATCCGCCGTTGACATGAGACACGGACAGTGGCAGTGTGTTTGCGAGACAGCTGCGGTGTTCAAGACCTCTCGAGGGGAGGGCGTTTGGAGAGACACTTGCAGCGGCAGCCTCCATAAGCGGAGGCGCTTCCTTCCGGTAGACGAAGGCCCCCACGGGCCTCCCCTCTGACACCAACGGCTGCGGCACGCCTGCGTCTCGAGACGCCGGCAGAGATCAGTCGACAAAGGGAGGGAACGTAATGAGCAGGTTAGGTCTCGGTCGCGTACTCGCGGCCACGGCCGCACTGGTCGTCGGCTCGCTCGTCGCGCCGTTTCCTGCGTTCGGGGCGGACACCTTCACGCCGAATCCGTTCAACGCGACGGTGCCGGCGGGAGGCTCGACCTCGGTCGCGAAAACGCTGCACCTCGATGCACTGCCTGGTGCCGCCGACATCATCATCGCGATCGACACCACGGGCAGCATGACGGCCGCGATCGCCCAGGCGAAAGCCCAGGCGACGCAGCTCTGCAACGACGTCCAGAGCGCGATCCCGGGCGCGCGGTTCGCGGTGTTCGACTTCCGGGACATCCCGGACCGACCCGCGACGCTGGGCGTCCTGATTCTGACGCCGGTGTTCACCGGGAGCTGTGCAGCGGTTCAGGCCGCGATCAACACCATGTCGGCCGGCGGAGGCGGCGACTTCGCGGAGGCGTACAACCCGGTGTTCCACGACGCGTACTCGGATCCGGTGCTGGACGCCAGCCGCAATCCGGATGCCGTGCAGTTCCTGGTCGTGCTTGGCGACGCCCCGCCGCACAATTCACCCGCGCCGGCCGTGGCACCGGCGTGCGGCAACCAGCCGCCGGCGGATCCAGGGATGACCTCCGACACCGAGATAAGCGGCCTGGTCGCGAACGAGATCACGCTGCTGATGATCAACTACGGCAGCGTTCTCAGCTGCTATCAGCAGCTCTCGGGCGGCACCGGCGGGACCGCCGTCAACGCGGGCGGGGACCTCTCGAGCGACATCATCAACCAGATCAACGCAGCGGCGGCCCACATCGACAGCGTCCAGCTCGTCGTCTCTGCGGGCTGTCCGCTGGGCATCACCTTCAACCCGCCGCCGCCGTACGGGCCTCTGACCGCACCGGTCGACGTGAACTTCACCGAGACCATCACGGCACCGACCGTGCCGGGGGTGTACTCGTGCTCGGTGACGGCTGTCGTGGACGGAACCCCACGGGCGATCCAGCACGTCAACATCACGGTCGTCCCCGGCCCGCCGGCGACGCTCACCCTGGCGCCGAAGACTGCGACGAACGTCGTCGACGCTCAGCACTGCGTGACCGCGACGGTGAAGGACGAGTTCGGCAACGCGACGCCCGGCATCGTCGTCCGGTTCTCGGTCACGGGGGCGGTCACGACGTCCGGCTCCCAGACGACGAACGCCAGCGGAGAGGCCCAGTTCTGCTACACGGGTCCCGGCTTACCCGGCTCGGACGTGATCACCGCCTACGCGGACACGAACGGCGACAACACGAAGCAGGCGACCGAGCCGGCCGACACGGCGACGAAGGAGTGGGTGCTGCCTTCGAGCACTGCCGGCTGCAAGGTCACCTACGGCGGCCGCATCACGGCCGGCAACGGCGACAAGGCGACGTTCGGCGGCAATGCCAAGGCCACCGGTCTCCAGGGTGAGGAGGAGTATCAGGACCATGGCTCCGCGGCCGATCTCAACGTCCACTCGCTCAACGTGCAAGCCGTCGTGTGCAGTGCAGATGGCAAGTCTGCGAGCATCTTCGGCGAAGCGACGGTGAACGGATCCGGGTCGTTCGACTACCGGATCGACGTGACCGACAACGCCGAGCCGGGGGCGGGCACCGACACGTACCGCATCCGGCTGAGCAACGGTTACGACTCCGGCACGCAGACGCTCGAGGGCGGCAACGTGCAGCTGCACTAGGCAACGTCCCGCTGAGGGAGCCCGCTGGGCGGGCTCCCTCACCCTTTAGGCTTGGTTCGTGGCGTTGAGCTTGGTCACGGCGGGCGAGTCCCACGGGCCCGCACTTGTCGCGATCCTCAGTGGGCTTCCGGCGGGTCTCGTGCTCGACCACGCCGCGATCGACGCCGATCTTCACCGCAGACAGCAGGGATACGGGCGCAGTCCACGCCAGCAGATCGAGCGCGACGAGATCGAGGTGCTCGCCGGCCTCCGGCACGGGAGGACGCTGGGCACGCCGCTCGCGCTCGTCGTGCGCAACCGCGACCACAAGAACTGGGAGTGGGGGATGGACCCTTGGCTTCCGGCCGGTGAGCCGGCGGGCAAGGGCACGAAGGAGGTCACGCTGCCCCGCCCGGGACACGCCGATCTCGCGGGCGCTCTGAAGTACGGGCTCTCGGACGTACGTGACGCACTCGAGCGCGCAAGCGCGCGTCACACGGCGGTGATCGTCGCGGCGGGCGCGGTGGCGAAAGCGCTGCTGCGGGAGATCGGGATCGACGTCACAGGCTCGGTGCTCACACCCGGCCTCGAGCAGCGGGTGGACGCGGCGCGTGCCGATCGCGACACCGTCGGCGGCGTCGTCGAGGTGCGTGCCCGCGGCGCTCCGCCGGGGCTCGGCTCCTACGCGACGAAGGACGAACGTCTCGACACGCGCCTCGGGGCGGCGTTGATGGGAACGCAGGCGGTCAAGGGCGTGGAGATCGGCGACGGCTTCGGGCTGGCGGAGAAGCGAGGTTCCGAAGCGCACGACGAGATCCTGCGAGACGAACGCGGTCTCTACCGGGAGACGAACCATGCCGGCGGTATCGAGGGCGGGGTCTCGAACGGCGAGGAGATCGTCGCGCGCGCTGCCATGAAGCCCCTGCCGACCCTGATGAAGCCGCTCGCATCCGTCGACCTCCGCACGGGCCAGGCGGCGGAGGCGCTCGTCGAGCGCAGTGACACCGCGGCGGTCGAGGCGCTCGCAGTCGTCGCGGAGGCGTGTGTGGCGTGGGAGCTCGCGCGCGCGGCGAAGGAGAAGTTCGGCGGCGACGCCCTCGGCGACTTCGTCTCGGCGCACCGCGCATACCTGGAGCGAATCGACTGGTCACCGAGGTAGGCGCACTCGGGCGACACCTCGCGCTCATCGGCTTCATGGGCGCGGGCAAGTCGACGATCGGTGAGGACGTGGCGCGCGCGAGCGGGCGCCCCTTCGTCGACCTCGACCGCGAAATCGAGCGCCGGCACGGGCGTGTGACCGAGCTCTTCGAACGGGGGGAGGAGGAGTTCCGGCGTCTCGAGGAGGAGCTCGCCGCGCAAGTCCTCGCGTCCACGACCCCAGCCGTGGTTGCGCTCGGCGGCGGCGCCGTCCTCTCCGAGCGCACGCGCGACTTGCTGCGCGCGCGTGCATACACGGTTCACGTGGCAGTCGATCCGGCCGAAGCCTGGCGGCGGGTGAGGAGCAGCGACCGGCCGCTGGCCCGTGACGAGACGTCCTTCCGCGAGCTCTTCGAGCAGCGGCGGCCGATCTACGAGAGGGCGGCCGATGCGGTAGCCGGCACCGGCGAAGAGCTGGTGCTCGCCGCGCTCCAGGTCGACGTCGAGCGGGGTCTGCTGGAACAGCTCGACGACCCGGGTCCTGCGGCGGTGATCGCCGACGGGCACGTGCTGGGCCTGCATCCTCTCTCCTTCGAGCCGACGGCCGTCCATCGGATTCCGCGGGGAGAAGCCGCGAAGACGCCTGCCGTGCTCGAGCAGCTCTGGAACGAGCTGAGGCTCAGCCGCAGTGGCACGATCGTCGGGTACGGCGGCGGCTCGACCACAGATGTCGCCGGGTTCGCGGCGGCCACCTACCTGCGCGGCGTCCGCTGGATCGCGGTGCCGACGACGCTGCTCGGGCAGGTCGACGCGGCGATCGGAGGCAAGACGGCAATCGACCTCCCCGTTGGGAAGAACCTCGTCGGTGCTTTCCACTATCCGAGTCGCGTCGTCGTCGACCCGGACGTGCTCGCCACCTTGAGCGACGCACAGCGACGCGAGGGCATGGCAGAGGTGGTCAAGGCCGGGCTGCTCGCCGGCAGGCCCCTCTGGGAGCTCGAGGAGGAGGCGATGATTCGAGCCTGCGCGTCGTACAAGGCGGCGGTTTGCCTGGGCGACCCGTTCGACCAGGGACGTCGCGCCGTCCTCAACCTCGGCCACACCTTTGCCCACGCGCTCGAGGCGGCCGCGGGCTACGAAGGCATCAGCCACGGCGAGGCCGTCGCGCTCGGGCTGCGCGCCGCACTGCGGCTCTCCGGCCGGTCGACGGAGGTCGTCGAACAGCTGCTCGCCCCCTCGCCGGTCCGGGCCGACCGCGACCGCGCCTGGGCGGCGCTCCGCCGCGACAAGAAACGGGGCCTCGTTCTGCTCGGCGCGGACGGCCCCGAGTGGGACGTCGAGCTCCCCGACGCGGACGTTCGCCGCGCGCTCGACGAGCTGATCGCCGATTAGAGTTCGCCGATGCAGGTCGTCGTGCTGAACGGGGCGAATCTCGATGTGCTCGCACGCCGCGATCCGGCGCTCTACGGCGGCATCTCGCTCTCCGAGCTCGAGACGCGGATCTACGAGTGGGCGTCGGAGCTCGGCTGCCACGTTCGGTGTCGGCAGACGAACCACGAGGGCGAGTACGTCGAGTGGTGCCACGACGCGCTCGACTGGGCCGACGGCGTCGTCGTCAACCCCGGCGCCTGGACGCACTACTCCTACGCGATTCGCGACGCGCTCGAGCTATTCGACGCACCGATCGTCGAGGTGCATCTGTCGAACATCGAGGAACGTGAGGAGTGGCGGCGTGTGTCGGTGCTCGCCGACCTCGCCGCCAAGCGGGTGCTCGGGAAGGGGCCCGACGGATATCGCGAGGCGCTCGAGTTCATCGTCCAGGGCGTCGGCGCCGCCCGGTGAACGCGCGGATCGACCGGTTGCGCGAGTCGCTCGAAGAGCCACTGCTCGTCACCAACCCGACGAACATCTTCTATCTCTTCGGCTTCAAGAGCTCGAACGCGGCACTGCTCGTCGAGCGGGACCGGACTCGTCTGTTCACCGACTTTCGTTACTCCGAGGCGGCGCGCGCCGTCGAAGGGGTCGAGTTCGAAGAGACGAAGCGTGCGCTCCTCAAAGACCTCGCCGACAGGTTGTCGGGGCAGATCGGCTTCGAAGCCGACTTCGTCTCCTACGCAGGCTACGAGACGCTCCGCAGCGGCTCGATCGAGCCCGTGCCGCGACGCGGTCTCGTCGAGCAGCTTCGCGCCGTGAAGGACGAGGACGAACTGGCGGCGGTCGAGCGTGCCTGCCAGATCACCGACCGCGTGTTCGAGCGGCTCATCGGCGAGCGGTTTGTCGGCCGTACCGAGCGCGACGTCGCCTGGACGATCGAGCAGCTCTTTCACGAGGAAGGCGCCGACGAGGTCGCGTTCGAGACCATCGTCGCGTCAGGCCCGAACTCGGCGCGGCCCCACGGCCGCGCGACGGAGCGGCAGATCGGGCGCGGGGAGACCGTGATCGTCGACACCGGGTGCGTCGTGCGGGGGTACTCCTCGGACTACACGCGGACCTTCGCGACCGGCTTCCTCGACCCTCACGTGAAGGAGGCGTACGCCGTCGTGCTGGCCGCCCAGCAGGCCGGTCTGGACGCGATCCGTGGCGGAGCGCGCGGCTTCGACGTCGACGCGGCCTCGCGGCGCGTGGTCGACGAGACCTCGTTCGCCGGCATGTTCGGCCACGGACTGGGTCACGGCCTCGGACTCCAGGTGCACGAGGCACCCAGGCTCTCGACCGAGTCGACGGACGTCCTCGCGCCGGGCAACGTCGTGACCGTCGAGCCCGGCGTGTACCTCGAGGGCCGCGCAGGGATCCGGATCGAGGACGACGTCGCGGTGAGGGACGACGCCGTCCGCAACTTCACGGGCTTCCGCAAGGACCTGATCACCGTCGACTGACGGATCGCTACTCTTCTGCGCCGTGGCCGAGACCGTCAACACGAACCAGTTCAAGAACGGGATGCACATCGAGCTCGACGGCGGGGTGTGGCGCATCGTCGAGTTCCAGCACGTGAAGCCCGGGAAGGGCGGCGCGTTCGTGCGTACGAAGCTCAAGGCGCTCGAAAGCGGTGCCGTCGTCGAACGAACCTTCCGCGCCGGCGAGAAGTTTGCGCGCGTCCGGACGGAGACGAAGGACATGCAGTACCTCTACGACGCGGGCGAGGAGGTCGTCTTCATGGACGAGGACACCTACGAGCAGACGTCGCTGCCGCGCGGAACCGTCGAGGATGCACTCGAGTTCCTGCAGCCGTCCAGCTCCATCCAGATGCTGCTCGTCAACGGGCGTCCGTCCGGCGTCCAGCTGCCGGCATCCGTCGAACTGCAGGTGTCGGAGACCGAGCCCGGCGTGAAGGGCGACACGGTCTCGAACGTCACGAAGCCGGCAACGCTCGAGACGGGCGCGGTCGTGCAGGTTCCGCTCTTCGTGAACACGGGCGACCGGATCAAGGTCGACCCGCGCGAGAAGCGGTATATCTCGCGCGCCTAGCTGAGCGCCCGACGCAGCGCGTCCGCGCCGTGCTCGAGCACGGGCTCGCCGTGCGAGACGACGACGAGCTCGACCGGAAGCGCGCCGAGACGCTGCCGCAGGTCCGGCTTGAGCTCGTGCTCGGCCCAGTCCCGCTCCGCCTGCGGGAACCAGTCGACAGGAAGGGTGATTCCGTCCTCGGTGCCGATGAGCAGGTCGCCGGCGACGAGCGCGCGGTGCGGCTCCAGGAAGAAGAGCGCCTCGACCCAATCGCCTCCCTTGACGGTCTCGGCAC
The DNA here is from genome assembly GCA_035764165.1 of Gaiellaceae bacterium. GTDB lineage: Bacteria > Actinomycetota > Thermoleophilia > Gaiellales > Gaiellaceae > 3-1-20CM-4-69-9. The sequence continues at coordinate 64,889 of DASTZS010000042.1, forward strand.
GGACTCCTAGGGGCAGCTCGCCCTTTTCCTCTGGCCGCCACAACGTGGCTTTGTAGCGGTCGAGCACGGCGGCGACGCTGCGCTCGTGCCAGTGCACGGTCAGGAGGACGTGCACTGGCAGGCCGAGACGCTCGACATCGCGGTCGAGCGCTCCCCAGAAACGCTCTTCGTCGTCCGTCGGCACGAGCGGATCGACGACGACGACTGCGCCGGGGAGCTCCGCGTACACCGAACCCACCTCCGGGCCCCAGTGCGCGGCGTGGTCCCACTCAGGGTGGGACGCGGTCCAGCGCCACAAGCCGGGCCTCAGCTCCCGTACCTCCATTGCGGCGAAACCTATCGTGGAGGGCGCTAGGCTCTTCGCATGCCGGCGCTCGCCGACACCACGCTCCGCCTGCTCGGCCAGGAGCCCCTCGCCGGCCGGCTCCCGACGGCCGAGCAGCTCCGCATCGCCGGGATCCTCGATCGGGCCGGCTTCGCCTACCTGGAGGTGTCGGGTGGCGGCTGCTTCGACAGCGCAGTCCGGCGGGGGGTCGAGAGCCCGTGGGAGCGCATTCGCGCCTTGAAGGCGAACGTCTCGACCAGGCTCGGGCTGGCGTTGCGCGGCCGCTTCCTCGTCGGGTCACGACCGGTCGACAACGACTTCATCAGGCGTTTCATCGCCTCCGCGGCGGAGAACGGCATCGACGTCTTCAGGTTGCACGATCCGTTGAACGACGTCTCCAACCTGAGGGAGGCGGCAGACGCCGTCGCGAAGGCGGGCGGCGAGTTCGAGGCCGGCATCGTCTACAGCCCGGGGCGAACCGGAGAGACGGATCCGGTCATGGAGCAGGCGAGCGAGCTGCCGAATCTCGGAGCCGCCCGTGTCCTCCTGCACGATCCGACCGGCTCGCTGCAGCCGCACCGTGCGCGCGAGCTCGTGACCGGCCTGCGCGAGGCGACCGGTTTGCCGGTCGGCATCTACTGCCAGGGCTCCGGCGGCAACGCGCTCGCGGCCGCGCTGGAGGCGGCGCGCGCCGGGGCAGAGCTGATTGCCTGCGCGGTGTTCCCGATTGCGCTCATCTTGCACCGCGTATCCGGGGAGTCACTGGCAGAGGCGCTGGCGGGCCTCGATCTCAAGTGCGACGTCGACGTGCAGCGGTTGTGGGAGGCCTCGGACGTGGTCGACGAGCACATCGGCGACGAGCCCGTGACTCCGCTCGCACCGCGTGTCGCGGTCCGCGCGGCCCAGCACGACCTGCCCGCGAGCCTCGTCGCGGCCCTCGACGCGAATCTCCGTGCCCAGCTAGCCGGCGACCGGCTGGAGGAGACGATCGCAGAGCTGATCCAGATCCGCTCGGAGGTCGGCTGGCCGCCGCTCGCCTCGCCGATTGGGCAGGTGCTCGGGTCGCAAGCGCTGCTGAACGTCCTGTCGGCAAGCCGTTACTCCGTCGTTGTCGACGAGCTGCGCTCGCTCGTCGAGGGGCGACTCGGCACGCCGCCCGCCCCGATCGACACCGCGGTGAAGCGCGCGATCGGGCTGACCGCCGATCCCGACTCGGTCGAGGATGCGACGGCGCCGGCACTGCAGGAAGTGCGTGCGCAGGCTGAAGGGCTCGCGTCGAGCGAGGAAGAGTTGCTGCTCCTCGGCCTGTTCGGCGACGACGCCGAGCCGCTCCTCCGCACTATCCGGGGTCGCTCGAGCGGAGACGAGGCGCTGGGGGCCGGCGGGGTCGACCAGGCACGCGCCGAAAGGATCCGCGAGCTCGTGCGGATCGTGCAGGAGACCGGAATCGGCGAGGTGACGATCGAGGAGTCGGGCATGCGCGTTTCCGTGCGCCGGACAGAGGAGCGCGAGGCGACGCCGGCGGTGCCGGTGTCGCTCGAGCAGCCGGAGTCTGCGCCCACCCCGGTCGCACCGTCGAATGGACTCGTGCGCGTGGAAGCGCCGATGGTCGGAACGTTCTACCGTGCCCCGCAGCCCGGCGCGCCGCCGTTTGTCGAGGAAGGCCAGCCGATCGGCCCCGGCGAGACGCTCTGCATCCTCGAGGCGATGAAGCTGATGAACGAGGTCAAGGCGGACGTCGAAGGCATCGTCCGGAAGATCCACGTCGAGAACGCGCAGCCGGTGGAGTTCGGCCAGCTCCTGTTCGAATTGGAGCCGATCGTCGGGCGTCCCCTGGACGCGCTCTAGACGATGTTCTCGCGTGTGCTCGTGGCCAACCGCGGTGAGATCGCGGTGCGCGTCATCCGTGCACTCCATGAGCTGGGCATCGAGGCCGTCGCGGTGTACTCGACGGCGGACGCCGGCGCATTGCATACACGTCTGGCCGACCGCGCCGTCTGCATCGGTCCGCCGGCGGCGTCCGAGAGCTACCTGAACGTCCGCTCGGTCGTCGCCGCGGGCGAGACGACGGGCTGCGAGGCCGTGCACCCGGGTTACGGGTTCCTCGCCGAGAATCCCGACTTCGTCCGTGCCTGCCGGGACAACGACCTCGTGTTCATCGGACCCGACGCCGACGTGATGGCGCGGATGGGCGACAAGGTCGAGGCGAAGCGCGAGCTCGCGGCCGCGGGCATACCGCTCGTTCCGGGCACCGAGGCAGTCGCGGCGAAAGAAGCACACGCGGCCGCGTCGGAGATCGGCCTTCCGGTGCTGCTGAAAGCTTCGGCGGGTGGCGGCGGCAAGGGCATGCGGCTCGTCGAGCGCGTCGAGGACCTCGACGACGCGTTCGCGCGCGCGAGCGCCGAGGCACTTGCGGCCTTCGGCGACGGGACGCTGTACCTCGAGAAGCTGATCGCGCCGGCGCGCCACGTCGAGATCCAGGTCGTGTGCGATGCCGACGGCGGTGTGCTCACGCTCGGTGAGCGCGAGTGCTCGATCCAGCGCCGCCATCAGAAGTTGATCGAGGAATCTCCCTCGCCCGCGCTCGACGAGGCCACGCGTGAGGAGATGGAGAACGGTGTTGCGCGAGCCTGCCGCGCGATTTCCTACTTGAATGCCGGCACGTTCGAGTTCCTCTTGGCGCCGGACGGCTCGTACTACTTCATCGAGCTCAACGCGCGGCTGCAAGTCGAGCATCCGGTGAGCGAGCTCGTCACGGGTATCGACATCGTCCGCGAGCAGCTCCGTGTCGCCGCCGGCGAGCAGCTGCACACGACCGGGCGCGCAACGCGGCGCGGGCATGCGATCGAGATCCGGCTGAACGCCGAGGATCCGGCACGCGGGTTCGTGCCGGCCCCGGGCGTGATCGAACGCTTCCGGCCGCCGCTCGGACCCGGGGTGCGTCTGGACACCCACGTCGAAGAGGGCTCCGTGATCCCGCCTTATTACGACTCGCTGATCGCCAAGCTGATCGTCTGGGACGAGAGCCGGGACGCCGCGATCGAGCGTGCGCTCCGTGCGTTGCGCGAGCTCGAGGTGCGCGGCGTGCCGACGACGCGGGACGCGGCGCTCGAGATCCTGGCGAGCGAGCGGTTCCGCAGCGGCCGCTATTCGACGAGCTTCCTCGAAGAGACCGAACTGGCTGCAGTGGGTGCAGCATGAGCTACGTGCTCGACTCCCGGGCCGGCGCGATCACCGTGACGCCGTCGGCCCTGACCGACCTCGTCGTGCGCGCCGCCGAGCGGGTCGAGGGAGCGCGCGTCCGCAAGGGACGACGCCGGCTCGACGTCGAGCTCGCTCACGGGGCGGGGCACGTCCGGCTCGAGCTGGCTGCGCAGTACGGCCTCGTCCTGCCCGACCTTGCCAGACGAGTCCAGGAGCAGGTCACGGAGGCGCTGTCCAGGATGTGTGCTGTGCGCGTCGAGGGCGTGGACGTGTCCATCGAGGAAGTCGAATGAGCGGCCGTCGCTCGGCGCGGAGGACCGCGCTTTTCCTGCTGTATCAGTGGGACATCACCGGGCAGCCGCTTGCGTCCCTCTACGAGGGCGAGATCGATCCGTTCGCCCGCGAGACCGCCGAGGCGGTCGCAGCGCAGGCGGTGGAGTACGACTGCCGGATCACGGAGGCCGCCGAGGGGTGGACCGCCGACCGCCTCGGCGCGATCGAGCGGAACATCCTCCGGATTGCGCTCCACGAATTGGACGGCGACGACGTTCCGGACGAGGTGGCGATCGACGAAGCGGTCAATCTGGCAAAGCGGTACGCAACCGACGATGCTGCACGTCTCGTGAACGGCATTCTTGGACGGATTGTGAGGGAGAGGGTCTCATGAGCACCGAAGAGTCCCTTGCCCGGGCCGAGGAGCTCCTGGCGCGCCTGGAGCGCACGAGAGCCGAGCTCGAGCGCTTGACCCAGGCGGACGACGCGGAGAAGGCGCTCGACGTGCTCACCGAGCTCGCTGAGTTGAGCAAGGCGATCGAGGAGGAGCTCCAGCGGGCGAAGCGCGACGCGGAGGCCGATGCGGAGTCCTGACCAGCTTCGCGCGCTTGTCGAGGGCTACCTCGGCGATCTCGCGCTCACGCCGGAGCTGCACGGACAGGCAGATTCGGTCCGGTACGCGCTGACCGGCGGCAAGCGCGTTCGCGCCGTCATCTGTCTGGCCACCGTCGAGGCCGCCGGCAGCGACGCAGAGGGTGGGCTGCCCGCAGCGGCTGCGCTCGAGCTCGTGCACGCGTTCTCGCTCGTGCATGACGATCTGCCGGCACTCGACAACGACGCCGAGCGGCGTGGCAGGCCGTCGGTCTGGGCGCAGCACGGCGAGGCGGTGGCAGTCCTCGCCGGGGACGCGCTGCTCGCGGAAGCCTTCCGGCTCGCACTCTCGTATCCGTTCCCGCATGTCGGCCGGGAGCTCGCGCAGGCGACATTGGGGATGATCGGCGGCCAGTATCTCGACATCACCGGCTCGGCACCGGACGAGGCGACGCTGCACAAGCTGAAGACAGGCTGTCTCTTCGCCGCCTCGGTCGGGCTGGCGCTCTGGGTCGCCGGCGTGCCCGAGCGTGATCAGAGGCCGTGGCGCGCGTTCGCTGACGAGCTGGGGCTGCTTTTCCAGATCGTCGACGACATCCTCGACGGCGACGGGTACGTGCTCTCGCACGGCGAGGAGGGCGCGAGAGCGCTCGCCGACGAGGCCGCGCTGCGTGCGCGAACACGTCTTGCTGACGTCCCGGCCGATACGACGACGCTCGTCGACATCGTGGCCGGGCTGGCGACGCGCACGTCGTGAGATGAAGAAGCGGCTCGACGTCCTGCTCGTCGAGCGTGGACTGGCCGAGTCTCGGACACAGGCACAGGCACTCGTGATGGCAGGGCGTGTCCCCGGTTTCGAGAAGCCCGGGACACAGGTGGACGAGTCGGTCGAGCTCGCCGTCGACGCGCTGCCGCCGTACGTCTCGCGCGGCGGCGAGAAGCTGGCGCACGCGCTGGACGCTTTCGCGGTGAATCCGGAGGGACGCGACGCTCTCGACGTCGGCGCCTCGACGGGCGGCTTCACCGACGTGCTGCTCCAACGTGGCGCCGCGCGTGTGGTCGCGCTGGACGTCGGCTACGGGCAGTTGCACGAGCGGCTGCGCTCGGATCCCCGCGTGACGGTGCTCGAGCGGACGAACGCTCGCGAGGTCGACGCGCTGCCGTTTGCTCCCGAGCTCGTCGTGTGCGACGTGTCCTTCATCAGCGTCCAGCTTGCCCTGCCGCGGGTGCTCGAGCTCGCCAGGCCCGGCTGGGAGGCCGTCGTTCTCGTCAAGCCTCAGTTCGAAGCGGGCCGGGCGGAGGTGGGGAAGGGCGGAGTCGTGCGGGACCCCGAAGTACGGCGGCGCGTGGCGCGAGAGGTGGCCGAGGCGGCGCTCTCCTGGGGAGCGGAGACGGTGCGGGCCGTAGACTCCGGTCTACCGGGCCCGAAGGGAAACCGGGAAGTGTTCCTCCACCTTGCCCATCGTGAGCAGCCGGAGCTCCCCGACGACATCGACGACAGGATCGCAGCAGCGATCGTCTAAGGCCGTGCACCGAGCGGCGGTGATCACGCACGGCAAGCCGCCGACGATCGGCCCCGCGCTCGACCGGCTCGAGCAGATCGCTCGTGAGGCCGGTGTCGAGTTGCTGCTGCCACGCGAAGAGGTCGAGAAACACGGGGTCGGCGAGCCTGAGCCCGATCTGACGAATGCCGACATCGCCATCGTGCTCGGCGGCGACGGCACGATGCTGCGCGCGCTCCAGCGGTTTCTCGGAACCGACATTCCCGTCCTCGGTGTGAACTTCGGGCGGGTCGGCTTTCTCGCCTCGGTCCAGGCGGACGAGCTCGAGTCCGGACTGGCGCGCGTGTTCTCGGGCGACTACCGCGTCGTGCAGCTGATGACACTCGAGGTGGCGGTCGAAGGCGTTCGCGGTTCGGCGGTGAACGACGTCGTCGTCCTGAGCTCGATCAGGGGCCGCATGGTCGAGCTCGCGTGGTCGCTCGGCGGGGAGGACATGGGCGTGCAGGCATGCGACGGAGTGATCTGCGCGACACCCTCCGGATCGACCGCTTACAACCTCTCGAACGGCGGCCCGGTGCTCGCGCGAGGGCTTGATGCAATGGTCGTCACGTTCATCGCGCCGCATTCGCTGCACGCGAGGCCGATCGTCGTGCCCCGCGGGATCGACCTCCAGATCCGCAACATCACGCCGGACGTCGACGTGACCGTGCTCGTCGACGGCCATCCGCTGACCGACGTCGGCCACGGCTCGCCGATCACGATCCGGCTGAGCGAGCAGCGCAGCCCGCTCGCGACGCTGCCCGAGTCGACCTTCTTCCGGCGCTATCGCGAGACCTTCGTCTCCTAGCTTTCGGCACGATTTCGGCTCGGACAGGCGCGCCGCGGCCGGCTACGCTCGACCCTACGGGGAGGGAGGTGGGTGTCCCGAGGCAAGACGCGTGTACCTCTAAGGGGCGTGGGCGTCTTCGCCGATGGTGCCGCGCCGCTTACCATCTCGACGGCAGATGCTTCGCCGCCTTCGAATCGAGAACCTCGTCCTCATTCACGAGGCCGAGCTGGTCTTCGCGCCCGGCCTCAACGCGATCACGGGTGAGACCGGCGCGGGCAAGACGATCCTGGCGCAGGCCGTCGGGCTGCTCCTCGGGGCGAAGGGCGACTCCGGCTACGTCGGGTCGGACGGATCCGAGGCCTATGTCGAGGCGGAGCTCGATCTCCCCCTCGCCCTGTGGGCGGAGGACGAGTTCATACCGCTGGCGGAGCTCCGGCCCGAAGACGAGGGCGGCCTCGTCGTAGCACGCCGTGTCTTCAGCGAGGGACGCACCCGAGCCTACGCCTGGGGACGCAGCGCCGCGCGCGAGGATCTCGCAGCGGCTGGAGAGCGGCTGATCGCAATGTCGGGGCAGTTCGAGCAGCGCCGCCTTGCCCGTCCGTCGTACCAGCTCGACGTCCTCGACGGCTTCATCGGCGCCGAGCAGCAGCGCAGACGGGCCGAGTCCCGAGCAGCCTGGCGCGAGCTGGCCGCCGCACGGCGTCGGCACGAGGAGCTACAGGCTGGGGCGGCTGCCGTGGAAGCGCACCTCGTCGAGCTTCGCGCCCTCGTCGAAGACACCAAAGATCTCGAGGCGGGGCAGGAAGACGCACTTCGCTCAGAACGGGAGCGCCTCCGTCACGTCACCGAGCTCGCGCAGGGCGCGGCCGCCGCGGCGGAGGCGCTTGCGCCCGACGAGGGCGAGGGTGCAGCGGGGCTCGTCGCGGCCGCCGAACATGCGGTTGCGCCACTCGAGCGCCTTGCACCGGAGCTCGCCCATGCCGGCCACGAGCTGCGCGACGCCGAGCTCCGCCTGCGCGAGGCGGCGAGCGAGCTGCGCGGGTTCCTGACGACGCTGGAGGCAGAACCCGGCCGGCTCGAGCAGGTCGAGGCGGAGCTCGATCGAATCGCCGACGCCAAGCGCCGCCATCGCGCCCAGTCGTACGAGGAGCTGCTCGCTCGCGCGGCAGACGCCCGCGCCGAGCTCGACGCGATCGACCAGGGCGTCGATGCGGCGGTCGCCGCCGCCGAGGCGGTCGCGGTCGCTGAAGCCGAGGTTGCACGGTTGAGGGAGGAGCTGCGCACCGCGCGGCGCGATGCGGCCTCGCGTTTCGCCGAGCAGGTGGCCGGCGAGCTCGTCGGCGTGGGACTGGGCGAGGGAGAGTTCGTCGCCGAGCTGCACGAGCGCGATCCCGGTCCGACCGGCTCCGACGAGGTCGAGTTCCTCGTCAGGCCGAATCGCGGCCTCCCTCTCGCTCCTGTCGCCGAGACCGCCTCGGGGGGAGAGCTCTCGCGCATCGCGCTGGCGATCGCGGCGGTGGCAGGCGGTGAGACACTCGTGTTCGACGAGATCGACGCAGGGATCGGGGGCGAGACCGCACACCGGGTCGCCGAGACGCTGCGCCGGCTCGCCGAACGTGCGCAAGTCGTGACGATCACGCATCTGCCCCAGATCGCAAGCGTCGCCGACCGGCACTTTCGCGTCTCCAAGATCGAGGGCGACCCGACGCACACGCGGATCGAGCCGCTCGGCGAGGCCGAGCGACGCGAAGAGCTCCAGCGCATGCTCGGCGGCCGCGAGTTCCTCTCGAGCGTGAGCACATGAGCTTCGTCGAGCTCACAGGACATGCAAAGCTCGACCGGCGAACGAAGAACCTCGTCAAGCGCCTCTCCGCCGACGACATCGCGATCATCGACCACACGGACCTCGACCGCGTGTCCGCGGAGGCCTTGCTCGAGTCGGGCGTGCGTGTCGTCGTCAACGTTGCGCCCTCGCAATCCGGGCGCTTCCCCAACCCGGGTCCGCTCGCGCTCGTGCGCGGTGGGGTCCGCCTGATCGATGTGACGGCAGACGCACTCTTCGAGGACGTGGACGAGGGAGAGCTCCTGACCGTGCGCGGCGCCGGCCTCTACCGCAACGGCACGTGTCTCGCGATCGGCCGGGTCCTCGAAGAACGGGAGCTCGAGCGGACGCTCGCGGAGCAGCGCGGCCGCGTCACCGAGGCTTTGGAGGCTTTCGCCGAGAACACGATGCGTTACCTCCGCGAGGAGGGCAAGCTGCTGGCCGAGGGCGTCGGCTTCCCGTCTCTGGCGACGCGCTTCCGCGATCGGCATGCGCTCGTGGTTGCGCGCGGCCCCGGCTACAAGCGCGACCTGCGAATCGTCAAACCCTACATCCGCGACTTCAAGCCCGTCCTGATCGGCGTCGACGGTGGCGCCGACGCACTCCTCGAAGCGGGCTACAGACCCGACGTGATCGTCGGCGACATGGACTCTGTCTCGGACGATGCGCTTCGCTCCGGCGCGGAGTTGCTCGTCCACGGCTATCGCGAAGGGCCCGCGCCGGGAGAGGAGCGCGCCCGCAAGCTGGACGTTCCCTACGAGGTCGTGCGGGCGACCGGCATCAGCGAGGACATGGCCCTGTTGCTCGCCTACGAGAAGGGTTCGGATCTGATCGTGGCCGTGGGGACGCACTTCAACCTGATCGAGTTCCTGGAGCGAAACCGCGCCGGGATGTCGTCCACGTTCGTCACCCGCCTCAAGGTCGGCGAGATCCTCATCGACGCAAAAGGCGTGTCGCGCCTCGCAAGTCGACAGGTGGGCATCTGGCCGCTCGTGCTCTTGGCCCTGGCCGGCCTCGGTGCGATCGCCGTCGCCATCCTCGCCTCCCCGGCGCTGCGCCACCTGATCGAGTACCTCGCGCTGCGCCTGCGCGACCTGCTCGGCATCGGCTGACACGAGGCTGACTCGTGCCCCTTCCAGCAATACAAAGCGGCTGTGCCGGCAGAGCCGGCCCAGCCTCCGATGGTCGGCATCGCAAGCGATGCCTTGGTGCCTGCTTCTGGCCCGCGATCACACGGCGCCAGACTCCACCATCTTCCTCAGCAAGGCAGTCCAGCCTTGCTTCGGTCGAGCGCGGCCTCTGGGCTTGGTGCTCGCGACCCAGAAGCTAGACGGCATTCCTGGAAGGGGCACTAGACGGCTGCGAGCACGCGCTCGCGTGCGGACTCGACGAACGAGGAGAGGATGAGCGCACCGTCTGCCGAGCCCAGGAGTGGGTCGACGGCGTGCTCGGGATGCGGCATCAGGCCCAGCACGTTTCCTTGCTCGTTGAGGACGCCCGCAACGTCATTTCGAGAGCCGTTGACCGGCTCCGCGTAGCGAAGCACGATCTGACGGTTCGCCTCGACCTGCGCATACAGCGCGTCGTCTGCGAACCACGCGCCCTCGCCGTGCTTCACCGGGATCGTGAGCAGCTCGCCTTCGCTGCAGCGAACCGTGAACGGAGTATCTGTGCGCTCGACCACGAGCGGCACGTCGCGGCAGACGAAGGAGAGGGACTCGTTGCGGCGGAGCACGCCCGGCAGCAAGCCGGCCTCGCAGAGGATCTGGAAGCCGTTGCAGATCCCCAGCACGAGACCGCCGCGGGCGGCGAACTCGGCGACCGCCTCCATCGCCGGCGCGAAGCGTGCGATGGCGCCGCAGCGTAGGTAGTCGCCGTAGGAGAAGCCGCCGGGCAAAACGAGTGCGTCGACGTTCAGCTGCTCCTCCGTGTGCCAGATGAAGTCGGCGTCGGCGTCGAGCGCCGCGAGCGCCCAGAGCGCGTCACGGTCGTCGCACGCGCCGGGGAAGCGCAGGACTCCGATCCGCGGCCGCGGGGTCGTCACTCCTCCGTCTCCGCGAGCTCGATCTCGTAGCTCTCGATCAGCGGGTTGGCCAGCAGCTGCTCGCACATGCGCTCGAGCTGGGCACGGGCCTTCGTGCGGTCGGCATCGCCCAGGTCGAGGTCGATCACCCTGCCGACGCGGACGGCGCTGACCGGGAAGCCGAGCTGTTGCAGCGAGTCGGTCACGGCCTGCCCCTGCGGGTCGAGGATGCCCTGCTTCGGCCGGACGAGGACGGTCGCCCTCATCGCAGGACCACACCCGGATCCGCGAGGTAGGCGTGGAACGGGATACCGGTCAAGCGCTCGAACGCCTCGACGTAACGCGCGCGTGTACCCGCGACCACGTCTGCAGGCAGGTCCGGCCCCGGTGCGGTCTTGTCCCAGCCGAGCGACTCGCAATAGTCGCGGACGAACTGTTTGTCGAACGACGGTTGTGCCCCACCGGGGCTGAACTCGTCGGCGGGCCAGAACCGCGACGAATCCGGGGTGAGCGCCTCGTCACCCAGGACGAGCGTTCCCTCCTCGTCGAGACCGAACTCGAACTTCGTGTCCGCGATGACGATTCCGCGCTCGCGGGCATGGTCGGACGCGAAGCGATAGAGCTCGATCGAGACGCGCTCGACCTCTGCGAGCCGCTCGGCGCCGACGAGCTCTCCGGCCTGGTCGCGGTCGATGTTCTCGTCGTGGCCGGTGGTCGCCTTCGTCGCCGGCGTGAAGATCGGCTCGGGCAGCTCTGCGGACTCCTGCAGGCCGGCCGGCAGCGTGTGGCCGCACACGGCGCCAGTCGAGGTGTAGTCCTTCCAGCCCGAACCGGCGAGGTAGCCGCGCACGACGCACTCGATCGGCAGCATCTCGAGCCGGCGACATTCCGTCGAGCGTCCGTCTTCGCCGAGCGTGAGCAGGTGGTTCGCGCAGATGTGCCGCGTGCGGGCGAACCAGAACCCCGCCAGGCCGGTGAGCACACGGCCCTTGTCGGGGATCTCGGTCGGGAGGACGACGTCGAAGGTCGAGATCCGGTCACTCGCGACGAGCAGCAGACGCTCGTCGTCGAGTGCGTAGAGCTCGCGAACCTTCCCGCTACCGACGTGCAGGGCCTCAGGCATGAACCGGTTCCTCCTTGTGGACGAGGATGTGAAGGCGATCGAAGACGGTGTCGACGTGCCTGACAGTCGCGTCGAGGTCGAACACCGCCTCCAGGTCGACGCGTCCCGCGATCTCGGGATCGTCGCCGACGAGGCGGGCGAAATCGGTTTCCTCCTCCCACGCGCGCATGGCGTGGCGCTGCACGAGCCGGTACGCATCGTCGCGGGCAACCCCGGCCTCGACGAGCGCGAGCAGCAGTCTGTGACTGAAGACGAGACCGTGGCTGCCCTCGAGGTTGCGCCGCATCCGCTCGGGATAGACGACGAGGCCTTCGACGATCCACGCGAAGCGATCGAGCATGTAGTCGAGGGCGATGAACGAGTCGGGGATGACGACGCGCTCGGACGACGACTGCGAGATGTCGCGCTCATGCCAGAGCGGCACATTCTCGAGCCCGACGAGGGCGTTCGCGCGGACGACGCGGGCGAGGCCGCAAATGCGCTCGGCCACCTTTGGGTTGCGCTTGTGCGGCATTGCCGACGAGCCCTTCATGCCCGTTCCGAACGGCTCCTCGACCTCGCGGACCTCTGTGCGGGCGAGGTGCCGGATCTCGGTCGCGAACCGATCGAGCGACGTGGCCGCGAGTGCGAGAGCCGTCAGCAACTCCGCGTGCCGGTCACGGGCGATCACCTGTGTGGAGAGTGGGTCCGGCTCGAGTCCGAGCCGTTCGCACGCGATGCGTTCGACCTCGGGCTCGACCTGGGCGTACGTCCCGACGGTGCCCGACAGCTGGCCGACGCGGTTCGTCTCGAGCGCGTGCGTGATGCGTGTCCGTGCGCGCTCGAGCTCGAACGCCCAGCCCGCCAGCTTCCAGCCGAAGGTGATCGGCTCGGCGTGGACACCGTGCGAGCGCCCGACGCAGATCGTGTGACGGTGCTCCTCCGCCCGCGCGACCACGGCCGTCAGCGCACGATCGATCCCCTCGAGGATCAGCCGGCCGCCGTCCTGGATCTGCAAGGAGAGGGCCGTGTCGACCACGTCCGACGAAGTCAGGCCGTAGTGGAACCACCGCCCCTCCGGCCCAAGTTGCTCGGCGACGGCATCCACGAAGGCGGCCGTGTCGTGATCGGTGATCCGCTCGATCTCGGCGACGCGCTGAGGCGTCGGGGCGACCGCCTGCGCGCGGATCTTCGCGACGTCCGCTGCCGGAATCGTGCCCGTCTCGCCCCAGCCGTCGAGTGCGGCGAGCTCGACCTCCAGCCACCGCGCGAGCTTGCTCTCCTCCGACCAGACCCCGGCCATGGCCGGACGGGAGTAGCGCGCGATCACTGGGTCGATTCTAGAGAGCGGGTCGGTCCGAGAATGCGTACTGCGAGGACGGCGGCGTTCCTGGCGTTGTCGACGCCGACGCACGCCACCGGCACCCCGGGCGGCATCTGGGCGATCGCGAGCAGGGCATCGAGGCCGTCGAGGACGCTCAGCGACGAGCGCAGCGGCACGCCGATCACCGGCAGATCGGTATGTGCGGCGAGCACACCGGGGAGTGCGGCCGCCAGCCCTGCTCCGGCGATCAGCACCCGCAGGCCGCGTTCCCGTGCGCTGCGTCCGTACTCGGCGACGGCGTCCGGCTGGCGATGCGCCGACCGCACCTCGAACTCGTAGGGAATGCCGTGCGCGTCGAGCTCGTCGACCGCGGCCTGCATGCGCTCGCGGTCGGATTCCGATCCGACGACGATCCCCACCAGCGGGTCAGACATGCGCGACCGCCGCGATGTCGCGCCGATAGCGCATGTTCGGGAACGTGATGCGCTCGCACGCAGCGTACGCGCGCTCGCGCGCTTCGGTCACCGTGTCGCCCGTCGCAGTCACGTTCAGGATCCTGCCGCCGTTCGTCACGAGGCGCTCTCCCTTGCGCGCCGTCCCCGCGTGGAACACCAGTGCGCCCTCGGCGTGCGCCTCCTCGATGCCGTCGATCGGCGTGCCGACGTCGCCGCTTGCCGGATAGTCGCCGCCGGCCAGCACGACGGTCACGGCGGCGGCCTCGCCCACCGAGAGGTCGACGGTCGAGAGATCGCCTGCAGCGGCGGCGGCGAGCGCTCCGAGGAAGTCTCCCTCCAAGCGGGGGACGAGCGACTGCGTCTCGGGATCGCCGAAGCGGCAGTTGAACTCCAGGACACGCGGCCCGTCGTCGGTAAGCATCAGGCCGGCGAAGAGTGCACCGACGAACGGCACGCCGCGCGCGGTGAGCTCGGCCAGCACCGGACGGTGGACGGCGTCGAGGAGCTCCTCGATCTCGGCGGGGCCGAAGCCCGGCACCGGGGAGTACGACCCCATGCCGCCGGTGTTCGGACCGCTGTCGCCCTCATGCGCGCGCTTGAAGTCCTGCACGAGCGGGAGCGCGAGAGCCAGGGCGCCGTCGCAGAGTGCGAAGACCGAAATCTCCTCGCCCTCGAGCAGCTCCTCGATCACCACCGAGTCGCCGAAAGCGCGCACCGCTTGCAGCCCGGCGTCAAGCTCGGCCTGATCGCGGCAGACGAAGACGCCTTTTCCTGCCGCGAGGCCGTCCGCCTTGATCACACACGGTGGGTTGGCGACCGAAAGCGGCGCAGCCGTCGGCACGCCGGCCGCACGCATCACGTCCTTTGCGAATGTCTTCGACCCCTCGATTCTGGCCGCCTCTCGGCTCGGGCCGAAGACCGGAACGCCGGCGTGGCGGAGCTCGTCGGCGACGCCGGCGACGAGCGGGGCCTCTGGTCCGACCACGACGAGGTCGAGCTCGAGCGAGCTCGCGAGATCGAGCAGCCCCTCTCCGTCCTCCGCCCGAACCGGATGGCACTGGCCCAGCTCCGCGATGCCGGGATTCCCCGGAGCTGCATGGAGCTCCGCGAGCGCCGGCGCCTGGCTCAGCTTCCACGCGAGTGCGTGCTCGCGTCCCCCCGAACCAACAAGTAGGACCTTCACAGGAGGACTGTAGCGAGCGACCTTGACGGGTTTGATTTCGACGGCGATTGCGAAAGGTAGGAACGGGATGCTCGAGCCGGGCCTCGATAGGCACCTCTGGGAGAGCTGGTGGGCGCAGTTCGACGAGGACGTGCAGACCTCTCCGGCGGAGGCGCTGTCGGAGCTCGACCGCCTCGTCGAGCAGATGCTCGACGCGCGCGCCTACGCGTTCGACGACTCGGTGGTGCGTGAGGGCGACGACCGCGATGTCGTCGCCGACTTCCTCGGCGCGCGCGAGATCACGAGGGCGCTCGAGGCGGGGAACGACGTCGACCAGGAAGACATCGACACGGCGATCGAGAACTACCGCGACCTCTACGAGTACCTGATCGAAGAGCGGCCTGCTCCCTAGCTTTCCGAACCGGAGGTCGAATTCGAGCCAGAGTCGGTGCAGACGCGTGCGTCGGTTCGCCGTATCGTCAGCCGCGAGGGCGGCGGGCAGCTCTCCCCACCCAAGGGTGGGGGTGTGGGCGCGGTTAGGCTGAGAGGCGATGGCGCGGGATGATCCCGCAGTCGGCGCACCGCCGCTCACCGCGGCGACCGCCAACGTGCTCCGACTCCCGGGCGGACGGAGCCGGCCCGACCGCATCGCGGTCGAGGAGCCGCTGGAGATTCGCATCGGCGGTGAGGCGGTCGCGGTAACCATGCGCACGCCCGGCCACGACGAGGAGCTTGCGCTCGGCTTCTGCCTCTCGGAGGGAATTTCGGCGCGGGCGGCGCGGCTTCCTGACGACCTGGCCGCGAACACGGTGGAAGTCGAGCTCGAGGGCCCGTTCGACCTCGAGTCGGTGCGCCGCAACTTCTACACGTCGTCGTCGTGCGGCGTCTGTGGGAAGGGTGCGCTGGAAGCCGTGGCGGTCTCCGCGCCACGGGTCGAGAGCGGCCTGCGCGTCACGCTGCCGCTCGTCGCGTCGCTGCCTGACCGTCTGCGCGCCGAGCAGGCGGCGTTCGAAGCGACCGGCGGACTGCACGCGACCGGGCTCTTCGACGCCGACGGGACGCTCGTGTGCATTCGCGAGGACGTCGGACGACACAACGCGATGGACAAGGTGATCGGCTGGGCGCACGCGGCGGGATTGCTGCCGCTCGGCGACCACATCCTTTGCGTCAGCGGCAGGCTGTCGTTCGAGCTCGTGCAGAAAGCCGCGGTTGCCGGCTGTCCGCTTCTCGTCGCGGTCGGGGCGCCGTCGAGCCTCGCCGTCGAGCTCGCCGAAGACCGCGGCATCACCCTCTGCGGCTTCGTGCGAGACGGCGCGGCCAACGTCTACAGCGAGTCGTGGCGCCTGGAGGCCTGACCGGGATCCTGCTCGTGGGCGGCGCCGCCCGCCGGTTCGGATCGCCCAAGGCCCTCGCGGAGCTCGACGGCGAGACGCTCGCCGCGCGTGCGTGGCGGACGCTCGGCCGCGCCTGCGACGAGCGGCTCGCGGTCGGGAAGCGCGCAGACGGGCTCGCGCTCCCGTTCGAGGTCCTCGACGACGCGCACGACGTGCGCGCGCCGATCGCAGGCGTCGTCGCGGGCCTGCGAGCCGCGAGCAACGAGCTCTGCGTCGTGCTGCCGGTCGACGCCCCCCTCGTTCGCGCCGCCGATCTCCGGCAGCTCGCCGACGCCTGCCTCGACGCGGCCGTGCCGTCGACAGGCCCCCTTCCCGGCGCCTACCGGCGCTCGAGCCTCGCGGTGCTCGAGCGCCGGCTCGCCGAAGGAGAGCTGACTCTGCGCGACGCGCTGCGCGAACTCGACGTGCGCACGGTCGAGCTCGACGAACGAGCGCTCGTGAACGTGAACGAGCCGGCCGAGCTCGAACGTCTGCAATGCCCGATCGTGCCGTACGAGCCCGCCCACGCCGAAGGCTTCCGCTCGCTCGTCTCGGACACGCTCCGCGAGTTCGGCTTCGAGCCCCATCCACAGCTCGACCCGGACCTCGAGGACCCTGCCGCGGTCTACGACGACGTCTGGGTCGCGCTGATGAACGGCGACGTCGTCGGATCTGTCGCCCTGCGGGAGCTCGAGCCCGGCCGGCTCGAGCTGAAGCGCATGTATCTGCGCGGCGAAGCACGAGGTCGCGGAACCGGCCGCCGGCTCCTCGAGACCGCGCTCGCACGGGGGCGCGCCCTCGGCGCGCACACGATCGCGCTCGACACCACCGAGCGCATGCACGCGGCCCGTGCGCTGTACGAGAGCTACGGGTTCGTGCCTGTCTCCGGCGCCGCGCCGCGCCAGGGGCAGGTGCGCCTGCTCTACGAGCTCGAGCTCTGACTAGCGCAGCGCGACGACGCTCTGGCGTTCTGCGCCCGTGCCGACGAGAGAGATCTCGACGCCGAGCTCGGCCTCGACGAACTCGACGTACGCACGCGCCACGTCGGGCAGCCCGTCGGTGAGCGGCTCCTGCCAGCCGGACAGGATCTCGTACACCGGCCTGCAGTGATGGAAGTCGCTCTGGTGGGCCGGGAAGTCGGACGTCTCGGTGCCGTCTCGCAGCCGGTAGGCAACGCATACCGGCAGCTCGGCGAAGTACGAGAGCACGTCGAGCTTCGTCAGCGCGAGGGAGGTGATGCCGTTCAGGCGCACCGCGTAGCGAAGCGCGACGAGGTCGAGCCAGCCGCAGCGTCGCTCGCGTCCCGTCACCGTGCCGAACTCGCGGCCGAGCTCGCGAACCCGCTCCTGGTCGGGCCCCTCGATCTCGGTCGGGAACGGCCCTTCGCCGACACGAGTCACGTACGCCTTCGCGACCCCGATGACGCGATCGATCCGGTTCGGGCCGATGCCGATCCCGGTGGCGGCGTTGGCCGCGACCGTATTCGACGAGGTCACGAACGGATAGGTGCCGTGGTCGAGGTCGAGCAGCGTTCCCTGCGCGCCCTCGAGGAGGACGTTTCTGCCCTCGCGCAGCGCGCGGTCGACGAGGAGCGACGTGTCGGACACGTACGCGCGGATGCGCTGAGCGAGCAGCTCGAGCTGCCCGGCGATCTCCTCCAGGTCGAGCGGCGGGACGCCGTAGACACGTTCGAGCCAGACGTTCTTCTCCGCGAGCGCGACCTCGATCTTCTGGCGCAGGATCTTCGGCTCGAGCAGGTCCTGGACGCGGATCCCGAGCCGCGCTGCCTTGTCCGCGTAGCACGGGCCGATGCCACGCTTCGTCGTGCCGATCTGGAGGCTGCCGAGCCGCCGCTCGCTCGCCTGGTCGATCGCGACGTGCCACGGCATGATCACGTGAGCCTCGCCGGAGAGGTGGACGTCCTCCGTCGAGAGGCCTCTCGACTCGAGCTCGTCGACCTCGGCGAGAAAGACCTCCGGGTCGACGACGCACCCTGCGCCGATCACGCACGTCTTGCCGCGGAGGACCCCGCTCGGGAACTGCCTGATCTTGAACGTGTCGCCGTCGACGACGATCGTGTGCCCCGCGTTGGGACCGCCCTGGTAGCGGCAGACGAGATCCGAGTCCTGCGCCAGCAGGTCGACGATCTTTCCCTTCCCCTCGTCACCCCACTGGGCCCCGACGATCACGGTGGCAGGCACGGCACCTGAGTCTGCCAGAGGGGGAGGTTAGGCTCCGCCGATGCACGAGGTCACTCACTTCGGCGCGATCGTCCTGCTCGTCTCGGCGGCATTTCTCCTCGCGCTCCTCTTCAACAAGCTGAGCGAGCGGCTGCGGGTGCCTGCTGCGGCGTTCTTTCTGCTTGCGGCTGCCGTGGCATCGGATCTGTGGCCGAGCATCGGCGACGCGCTGTCGATCCGCGACGTGGAGCGAGTCGCGGTCGTCGCGCTGATCATGATCCTCTTCGACGGCGGCATGCGCGTCGGCTGGCGCCGCTCTCGGGAGTCGGCCGTGCCGATCGTCTCGCTCGGCCTCGTCGGCACGTTTCTCACCGCGGGCTTGATGATGGTGGCCGCGCACTATCTGCTCGACTTTTCCTGGCAGACGTCGGCGTTACTGGGCGCAGCCCTGGCCCCGACCGACCCGGCAGTGATGTTCTCCGTGTTCGGCCGCAACGAGATCGCGGGCCGGACGGGCACCATTCTCGAAGGCGAGTCGGGCGCCAACGATCCGGTCGGCATCGCGCTCATGCTTGCCGCGGTCAGCCTCGCGCAGAGCGACTCGGCCTCGGTCGCGCATGCCGTGGGCGAATTCTTCCTCGAGCTCGGGCTGGGCGTTGTCTTCGGCGCCGCCGGCGCATACGCGCTCCTGCTGATCATGCGGCGCATCGTCCTGCCCAACGCCGCGCTCTACCCGCTGCGCACGCTCGCCTTCGCGGGTGTGATCTACGGCGCCGCGACCGTCGCTCACGGCTCGGGGTTCCTCGCGGTCTACATCGCCGGCATTCTCATCGGCGACGCCGACATACCCGCGAAGCGCGGGATCGAGCGTTTTCACACCTCGCTCGCGAGCCTCGCCGAGATCGTGGTCTTCGTGGCGCTGGGCTTGACCGTCGACCTGACCGCGCTGGGCGAGAACCGTCGCTGGCTCGACGGGCTCGTGCTCGCCGCCGTCCTCGCGTTCCTCGCCAGGCCGCTCGCGGTCGGCCCGCTGCTCGTGCCGGCGCGGCTGACTCTCAACGAGCGGCTATTTGTGATGTGGAGTGGTCTCAAGGGCGCCGTCCCGATTCTGCTCGCCTCGTTCGCAGTCCTCGGCGGCGTCGAGGATGCGAACCGGATCTACGGCATCGTGTTCGTCGTGGTCGCGTTCTCGGTCGCGCTACAGGGAGCGACGATCCCATGGGCGGCGGCACGGCTTCGCATTCCGATGCGGACGACGACGCCGGTCTGAGGCCTGGTGCCCCTAGCGGCCGTCGCGCTCGATGCGGATCTCGTGCCCGCGCCGGCACGACATCGTTCCGCGCACGTGGTCGAGCGACAGTACGCCCTGTGCCGACGGGAACGTTTCGCCCTGCTCCGCGCAGCGTTCGCACACGATCGTGAAGCCCGTCGCCAGCGGCGAGATCCAGACGACCTGCTCGTTGAGGACCGCCCAGGATGCCACGCTACGCCGCCAGATCCGCGAACTTCGCGTAGCGCTTGAGGAAGGACAGCTTCTCGATACCGGTCGGGCCGTTGCGATGCTTCGAGAGGATGATCTCCGCGAGCCCCTGCTGGTCCGACTCTTCGTTGTAGTACTCGTCGCGGTAGACGAACATGACGAGGTCAGCGTCTTGCTCGATGCTGCCGCTTTCGCGTAGGTCGGACAGGATCGGACGCTTGTCGTGGCGCTGCTCGACCGCGCGCGATAGCTGCGACATGGCGAGGATCGGCACGTCGAGATCGCGCGCGAGCACCTTGAGGTTGCGCGAGATCTGCGACACCTCCTGCACCCGGTTCTCGGCCGTCGTGCCCGAGGTCATCAGTTGGAGGTAGTCGACGATGATCAGCCCGAGGTTCGGCTCGCGCGTCTTCAGCCGCCGCGCCTTCGACCGGATCTCCATCATCGTGATCGAGCCGGTGTCGTCCACGTAGATCGGCGCCTTCATCAGCTTGTCGCCGGCCGCGACGAGCCGCGGCCAGTCGTCCTGCGCGAGCTTGCCGGTCCGCAGCCGCTGTGACTCCACCTTCGCTTCGCTGCAGAGCAGGCGCTGCGTGACCTCGGACTTCGACATCTCGAGCGTGAAGAGCGCGACCGGCACGTCGTTCCGAAGCGCGAGGTTCGCGGCGATGCAGAGGCCGAGCGCAGACTTCCCCATGCTCGGCCGCGCGGCGACGATGACGAGGTTGCCCGGCTGAAAGCCCGAGGTCAGCCGATCGAGGTCGCGAAAGCCCGAGGGGACGCCGGTGACGTCGGCCCCGGCTTCGTACAGCTGCGTGATGCGCTCGAAGCTCTCCTTCAACAGCTCCTCGATGTGGCTGAACTCCGTCGAGACGCGGCTCTGGGAAAGCTCGAACACGACCTGCTCCGCGCGGTCGACGAGGATCTGCGTCTCCCCGGGTCGGTCCCAGCCCAGCTGCGCGATCTGCTGGCCGGCCGCGATCAGTCCGCGCAGCGTCGCCATCTCGCGCACGATCCGCGCGTAGTGCGCCGCATTCGCCGTCGCCGGCACGAGCGCCGCGAGCTCGTGTAGCCGCACGCGTCCGCCGACGTCTTCCAGCTCCCCGCGTTCCTCGAGCTCGTCGACGAGCGTGATCGCGTCGACCGGCTCGCCCTTCGCGTAGAGCGCGAGCCCTGCCTTGTAGATCTTGGCGTGACTCTCCCGGTAGAAGTCGGAGGCGTCGAGCACCTCGCTGACCGCCCCGATCGCGCCAGGGGAGAGCAGCATCGCCCCGAGGACGGATTCCTCGGCCTCGAGGTTCTGGGGCGGGGCGATCGGGGCGGCTTCAGCGAGCTGGGCGACAGGTGTCACTCGGGCGGAGTGAACCACTGCAGCCCTTGCGTTTCCAGACGTGGACGAGTCCGCTTTCGACATGTGAAAAGTGGCGGTTTGCAGGAGAGAAGGAACGAATGTTCGCAGGCTCACCGGACGGAGCTGTGGACAGAACGACCGCTCCGAGCGGGAACTTCGGCAGCGAATTCACAGGACGTGGAAACCGGTGTGAATCGTTGTCCCCAGGCTGTCCACAGAAACGGCCGGATGCCGCTTCAAAAGAGGGTCAAGATTGTGGAACACGACGGGAATCCTCGTGCTCATCGGGGCCGTTGCGGGCTCGGCACGCCCACAGCGCTCGATCCCCAGCACCTCCCGCAGCTCCCGCCGCGCGGGCTCGTGCGGCTAGCGCTGCTCTTCGGTGCCCGCGTCGACGGCGCGGTCGAACTCGTCGTCCGGCAGCTCGCCCTCGACCTCTGCGCGTGACGGCTGCAGCTCCCCGGACTCGATGAGCGCGGCCTCCTGCGCCGCAGCTGCCGCTGCGAGCTCGTCGGCGTCGAGCTCCTGCTTTCCCTCCGGCTGCTCCTCCTCGACGACCTCTGCAGCCTCCATCGCCTCGAGCTCCTCCTCGGGCGGCAGCTCGCCCCCCTCGGGAACGACGAGAGTGCGCACCTCGACGGTCACGTCCTGGAACAGCTCGATCGGCACCTGGAAGCGGCCGATGCGCTTGATCGCGTCGCCGCCGATCTTGCGGCGGTCGACGCGCACCTTGTGCTTCTCCCAGAGCTCGTCCGCGATGTCGGTCGGCGTCACCGAGCCGAAGAGCGAGCCCGTCGGGCCCGCCTTGACGTCGAAGCGAAGCTCGATCTGGCCGAGCCGCTCGGCGACGGCCTGAGCGTCCTCGAACGTCTTCGCCTCGTGCTGGGCGCGGCGCTCCTCGACCTTCTGCAGCTCGGCCACCCGCGCCGGCGTCGCCTCGTCGGCGAGACCACGCGGGAAGAGGAAGTTGCGCGCGTACCCGCGCGCGACGTTCACGACCTCGCCGCGGAGCCCGACCTTCTCGATGTCCTGGCGCAGAACGACTTGCATAGACGAGCTCTACTTGTCCGCAACGTAGGGCAAGAGCGCCATCTCGCGTGCACGCTTGACGGCGACCGCCACCTGGCGCTGGTGCCGGCGGCAAGCGCCGGTGATGCGACGCGAGCGGATCTTGCCGCGCTCCGAGATGTAGCGACGCAGCTGGTTGACATTCTTGTAGTCGATCTCCTGGACCTTGTCCTTGCAGAAGAAGCAGGACTTGCGCCGGATCGGTCCGGACGACTGCCCGGGGCGCTTGCGCCCAGGCTGGCGGTCTCGATCTCTCTCTCCTCCGCGAGGTGGCATCAGAAGGGAATGTCGTCGTCGGCGGTGCCGGTGAAGTCCTCGTTGCCGGCAGTCGCGGCTGCGGGCACGAACTGCCGCTCGCCGTCGCCGCCGCCTTCGCCGCGGCTGCCGAGGAACTGCACGCTGTCGGCGATGATCTCCACGGCCTGGCGCTTCGTGCCGTCCTGCGCCTCCCACTCACGCCAGTCGAGGCGCCCGTCGACGCCGACCGGGCGGCCCTTCGACAGGTACTGCGCGCAACTCTCGCCCTGGTTGCCCCAGACGGTCACGTCGAAGTAGTTGGGCTTGTCGCCCCAGTTCCCCTGCGGGTCCTTCTGGCGCGTGTTCACGGCGAGCCGCAGCTTGCAGACGGGCGTGCCGCTCGGGGTGTGCCGCAGCTCGGGATCCTTGGTGAGGTTTCCGACGAGCACGACGCGATTGATGTTCGCCATGTCTTTTACTCCTCTTCCGAACGGATGTTCGCCTCAGCATAGGGAGGCTCGGGGACGGAGCGCGCGGGCTCCGGTTCGGGCTCCGGCGGTGGGCCGGGGGCGGAGCCCTCGATGCGCCGCACCGCGAGGTGGCGCATGACGCCGTCCGTGATCCGGAGGATCCGCGAGAGCTCGGCGAGCGTCTCCGGCTCGGCGTCGAGGTTCAGGAGGTGGTACGACCCCTCGCCCTTGTGGCCGATCTCATAGGCGAGCCGTCTCCGGCCCCACACGTCATGCCGCACCCACTTTCCCCTCGCCTTCTCGACGAGCTCGCGAGCGCGCTTGACGATCTCCTCCTGCCGCTGCTCGGGCAGGTCGGGATCGAGCATGAGCAAGATTTCGTACGCGACAACCACGTTCCCGAGACCTCCCTTCCTCTGGTCTGAATCGGCCTCACCTGCTGGCGCCGCTCGGGAACGGGCGACGCGATGGCAAGGCAGGAAGGGGGGCAGTGTAGCATCGGCCTCCGTGCGTCGGCCGCTCGCCTGGATGCTCGGAGGCTTTGCGTTGCTGGGATTCCTGCGGCGCCGCCGCGACGCAACCGTTGCCCCCGCCGATCCGCGCGCGGAGGAGCTACGGCGCAAGCTCGCGGAGGCGCGCGCGATCGTCGACGAGCGCGACGAGGACGAGGCCGGCGAGGTCACCGTCGACCTCGCAGAGCCCGCCCCGGTTGATCCCGAATCGCGCCGCCGCGCCGTGCACGAGTCCGCGCGGGCGACGGTGGACCAGATGCGCCGGCGCTAGCCGCGCACGGCCGACCAGGTCTCGGCGACCAGCACGGTCGCAGCCGCGACGAGGACGGTCGTCCCGCCCGGGGGCAGGTCCGCGTAGTACGCAATCGTGATGCCGGCGAGGACCGAGCCGAGGCCGATCGCCATGCCGAGCAGGATGGTGGAGCGCAGGCTCCACGCGATCCTGGACGCTGCGATGACCGGCAACACCATCAGCGCCGCGATCAGCAGGATGCCGACGATACGCATGGACAGCGCGATCGTCACCGCGGCGAGCGCGGCCGTCAGTGAGTTGAGCGCCGCCACGGGCAACCCGGCCACGCGCGCGCCTTCCTCGTCGACGACGACCGCGACGAGCGGGCGGTAGAGCGCGGCGATCACGACGAGCGCCCCTGCTCCGAGCCCGGCGATCACGGCGAGGTCGGTGCGCGTGACCGTGAGGATCGAGCCGAAGAGGAACTGGAAGAGGTTCACGTTCAGTGCTCCCGCCGCGGAGACGAGCACGATGCCTCCCGCGATCCCGGTGTAGAAGATCAGCGCGAGCGCCTGGTCGCCGGCGGTCGTCCGGCGCGCGCGGATCCACTCGATCGACAGCGCGCCGGCGACCGAGACCGCCAGCGCGGTCAGGACGAGCGGGAGATCGAGCAGGTAGCCGAGCGCGACACCCGCGAAGGCGACGTGTCCGATGCCGTCGCCGACAAGGCTGAGGCGGCGCTGGACGAGGAAGAAGCCGACTGCCGGCGCCAGCAGGCCGACGACGATGCCCGCGCCGAAGGCGAGGCGCATGAACTCGAGATCAAGCATGGCTGTGAGAGGGGTCGTGCCAGACGTCGGGCAGGGCCGAAGGAGGCCCGTCGAAGACGATGCCGCCGCGAACGAGCACGATCCGCTCGACGAAGTGCTCGACGGCGCCGAACTCGTGCGAGACATAGAGGATCGTCATGCCGAGCTCGTCGCGCAGGCGCTGCAGCAGCGCGGCGATCGCATCCTGCGCCTCGACGTCGACGCCGGTGGTCGGCTCGTCGAGCACGAGCAGCTCGGGCTCGGCCGCGAGCGCCTTCGCGATGAATGCGCGCTGCTGCTGGCCGCCGGAGAGCGTGGAGAGCCTGCGGTCGGCCTGCGCGGTCAGCCTGACGCGCTCGATCGCTTCGCGGACGGCGGCACGATCGGCGGCGGTCAGAGGCCCGACGAGCCGAGTTCGCGAAGCGCGGCCGGTCGCCACCAGCTCCCGCACGGTGATCGGCGCGTCGAGGCCCGCCTGTGCGCGCTGGGGCAGGTAGCCGATCTTCTGGACGTGACGCTCGACGCGTCCGCTCGCCGGCTGTTCGAGCTCGACGATGAGACGAACGAGCGTCGTCTTCCCGCCGCCGTTCGGTCCCGCGATCGCGACGAACTCGCCGCGCGCGATCTCGAGCTCGACGTCGCGCAGCACGGGTGCGCCGTGGCCGTAGGCGAACGAGACGTGGTCGAGCCGGACTGCTAGCGACACGCGAGCGCCTTCCGCAGCGAGGCCAGGTTCGTGCGCATCACTGTGAAGTAGTCGTCACCGTTTTGTTGCTCCTCCGGGGTCAGACCCTCGATCGGGTCCAGAACGGCGGTGCGGGCGCCGACCTCGCGTGCGACCGTCTGGGCGAGGCGCGGCGAGACGAGGGTCTCGAAGAACACCGTCGTCGCGTGTGTCCGGCGGACGACGCGCACGACGCGCACGAGCTTCTGCGGGGCGGGCTCCGTCTCGGGCGTCAAGCCGGTGATGGAGATCTGTCGCAGCCCGTAGCGGGCGGCGAGATACCCGAACGCGGCATGACTCGTCACGATCTCGTGGCGTTCGCAGTCGCCCAGGCCCGCGCGGTACTCGCGGTCGAGTCTTTTCAGTTGGCCGACGAATTGCGTCGTGGGCCTGCCGAGCGTCGTACCGATCCTTCCTGCGACGCGCGCAAAGAGGATCGGGTCGAGCCAGACGTGCGGGTCGTTGTCGTGCACCGGCAGGCCCCGGAGGAGGTCAACCCGCGCACTCCGGCTCTGCTCGACCGCCTTGCTCACGGCCGGCTGGAAGCCGCGGCCGAGATAGAGCACGACGTCCGCCTCGACGATGCGCGCGACCTCGCGCGGGGTCAGCTCCAGATCGTGCGGCTCGGCGCCCGGCGGGGTGAGGTTCTCGACCTGGTAGCCGGCGCCGCCGATGCGCTCGGCCGCGAAGGCCAGGGGATAGAAGGCGGCGACGACGGACGTCCGTCCACCCGTCCCGCCGGAGCCGCAGCCGCCCGCGAGCGTAGCGAAGAAGAGAATGAGAACGATTCTCGAAATCACGCCCGGAGGATACACTGCGACCGTGGTCTGGACGAAGCACGCGCTCGAGACGCTCGACGACGCCGGCTTTCGCAGCGGCGGCGCCCGGCGCGCGGTCGTCGAGCTGCTCGGCCGCCAGAACTGCTGCATGAGCGCGCAGGAGATCTTCGACAGCCTCCGCCGTGCACGCCGCCCCGTCGGCATCGCCTCGGTCTACCGTGCGCTCGAGACGCTCGCCGACCTGCGGCTCGTCAAGCGCATCGACGCCGGCGACGGCATCGCGCGCTACGAGCCCGCGCAGCCGGACGGTGCGCATCACCACCATCTCGTGTGCCGCGACTGCGGCAAGGTCGAGGCCTTCGCCGACGCACGCCTCGAGCGCGCGATCGACAGGGTCGCCGGCGGCCTCGGCTACTCGGTCGAAGAGCACGAGGTCGTGCTCACGGGCGCCTGCGCGGACTGCTCCTAGGCCGCGCCTGCGAAGGCCTCGGCGCCTGCAGCGAGCCCGCGGGCGATCTTCAGCTGGTACGAGCGCGAGCGTAAGAGTCGGCTCTCCGCCGGATTCGTCATGAATCCACACTCGACGAGGATCGCGGGCACGTTTGCCCAGTTGAACCCCGTCAGGTCCGAACGCTGCACGAGGCCGAGGTTGCGCGCGCCGGTCCGGGCCGCGACCGCCGCCTGCACCTTTCGTCCGGCGCGGATGCTCTGGGCGTAGATGTCGTCCGTCCAGCCCCGGTGGAACGCGGGCACGAGCGTCTTCAAGCCGCGCAGCGACGAGTCGGCGGCGCCGTCGGCATGGAGCCGGATCATCAGGGCCGAGTGCCTGGCATTGCAGAAGCGCGCGCGGGCGATGTTGCCGGACGCATACCTCGGCCCGGTGCGCGTCAGCGCGACCCGGTAGCCGTCTCGCTGGAGCAGGGCCCGTGTCCTGAGCGCGATCGAAAGGGCGACCGGCGCCTCACCTGCCGTGCCGCCGCCGTCCTTGATCTTCAGCTGCGAGGAGCCCGGCCCGATCGGCTCGATCTGACGCCCGACGGCGGGGATCGTGCCGTGCCCCGGATCGAGGCAGATGAGGGGAGGCGGCGTGACGGCGAGCACCCACGAAGTGTGCCGCGTTGCAAAATCGTCTCGCTGGGCAACTAGAGGAGATGGCCACTCGACGTGAGCTTCCAGCCGACGTCGCCGCCGCGCTCGACGGTGTCCCCGAGGCGCGCGACCGCTTTTTCGCGCTGCCCGCCGACCGGCAGGCGGCCTGGCTCGACTGGATCGACCGGACCCGTGGCCGTCGTGCGCGCGCCAGGCGCACTGACGAGCTGATCCGCCGGCTCGTTCCCTCATCCGCAGTGGCCGAGGAGGAGGTGGCCGAGCCCGCCGGGCCGCCGCCCGAGCGCTACTGGTGGCTCTGGTTGCTCCTGCTCCTCCTGCTCGTGATCGGCGGCCTGCTCGCCTGGTGGCTCCTCTCCCGCGGGAACGACAAGGCGGTCGTCCCGAACGTGATCGGCCTGCGCGAACAGCAGGCGGCGGTCCGCATCGACGACAGGGGTCTCGACGCGCTGCCGCGCACGGCGCCGAGCAAGCGGCCGCAGGGTGTCGTCTTCGCACAGAAGCCGGGTGCCGGCACGCAGCTCGACAAGGGCCAGACCGTGACCATCTTCAGCTCGAGCGGCCGGCTCGCTGTTCCGGACGTGACGGGGCTCCCGCTCACAGACGCGCAGAAACAACTCGAGGCGAAGGGCTTCGAGGTGGAGGTCAAAAGAGTCGCCTCGACGAAGCCGAAGGGCATCGTCATCGACCAGGAGCCGGTCGCCGGAGTGACGGCACAGGCAGGCACGACGGTCACGCTCACCGTGTCCAGCGCCATCAAGCCGGTTGTCGTGCCGCGGCTTGTCGGGCAGACGCAGGGCGACGCCGTGCAGGCGCTGACGAAGCTCGGCCTCGAGCCCGTCCTGAACAACGTCCCCTCCGACAAGCCGGCAGGCATCGTCGTCGGCCAGAAGCCGCCCGCCGGGAAGGAGGTCGACAAGGGCTCGAAGGTGACGATGAACATCTCGACCGGCACGCCGTCGACGACGACCACGACCAGCGCGACGACGACGACCGTCGCGACGACGACGACCGCCGCCACGACGGTGCGCGTGCCGCGGCTGACAGGGCTTCGGCAGACGCCTGCGCTGCGGCGCCTCAACGCACTCGGGCTCCATCCGACCGTGGTCTACGTCCGCTCCGCCAAGCCGGTGAACACGGTGCTCTCGCAGTCGCCGCGGCCGGGGACGACGCTGCGGCGCGGAGCACGCGTCCGCGTCGGCGTCTCGACCGGCCCCAACCCGCAGCCGGCCACAACCGTGCCGGATGTGGTCGGCCAGGACCAGGCGACAGCGGTGCAGACCCTGCAGAGCGCGGGCTTCAAGGTGCTCGTCCTCGAGCGTCCCACGGCCGACCAGTCGAAGGACGGCGTCGTGGTGGAGCAGCAGCCCAGGGCCGGCTCGTCGATCCCCGCCGGCCTGCAGGTGACGATCTTCGTCGGACGCTTCGGCTAGTGCCCCTTCCAGTAATGCCGTCGAGGTTCTAGGCAGCCGGAGCCCGGCGCGGCTCTGGCCGGCGGTGGCCGGCCACCACAGTTCAAGCGCGCCGGGGCTCCGATCAGAGAGACCCGCGGCAGCGCGGAAACTTGCTCACCGATTGACGAGGTTCGCGACCACATTGATCGCGACGGCGATGATCGCCGTCCCGAACACGAAGGAGAGGATCGCGTGCTTCACGACAGTGCGCCGGATCTCCTTCCGCCCGATGTTCGTGTCCGACACCTGGTACGTCATCCCGACCGTGAAGGCCATGTACGCAAAGTCGCCGTAGTCGGGCTCGTCGTCACCCTCGAAGTCCACGCCGCCGATCGGCGGCGTGTAGTACATCCGGGCGTACATGAGGGCGAAGGTCGTATGGATCGCCGCCCAGCCGAGCGCGATGCTGAGCACCGCCGCGGCGGCGAGCAGCACGGCATCGGCGCCGCTTGCCTTCGAGGCCTGCGCGAGCGTGAGGCCGACGGCGACCAGGCTGACGACGCTCGCCCCCAGCAGGACCGCGTCTGCGGCCGCGCGCGAGTCGTCCTCGGCCAGCGCCAGCCGGGCCGTCTCGTGTGGGTCCTTCGGCCTGATCGTCGTCCAGACCCAGACGAGGAAGACGATGGTGAGCACGTCCCAGCCGACGAGGACGGACACCGACCCGCTCGCACCGGCGAGCAGGGCAATCACGAGGGCGGCTGCGCCGGCCGCCGCACCCGCCAGGAGCCGCTTGAGCGCCAGGCCCTGGAGGTTGGGTCGCTTCCCGTGTCCGGCCGGTTGCACGGGGACAGCTTGTCGCTACCGGCGGATGAGCATGCTGAGCTTCAGCGAGCGCGTCGCTCCGAGCTCGTCCTTCGCCACGAGATAGAAGGTGTAACGGCCGCGGCGCGTCGGCGTACCGGTGATCACGCCGGTGGCGGAGTCGAGACGAAGCCCGGCGGGGAGGTTCCCCACGATGTGCCACGTACGTGTACCGACACCGCCCTGAGCGAGACCGCCGGCGCGGAAGCGCCTGCCGACGTGTCCGACGCGAGTCAGCCTGCCGGCGGAGAGGCGAAGTCTTTCGGCGACGTTCAGCGTGATCGTGTGCGTCGTGCTTCGTCCCCGCACGTCCGTCACGGTGAACGTCAGCTCGAAGCTGCCGGCGTCGGCCGGCACGCCCTTGATCAGCGCTGTCGAGCCGTTGCCCTGGTCGCCGATGAAGCCGACGTGCGTGGGGAGCGAGCCCTTCTTCAGCTCCCAGCGATACGGCGCGCTGCCACCGCTCGCGTTGAGCGCGACGGTCAGCGGGACCGCAACCTCGGCGATCTGAGTCGCCGGGGAGGTGATCGCAACCGCCGCCGAGACCTCGAGCGTGAACTGCTTCTGCGCAGTGGCTCCGCCGGCCGAGACCTTGACCGTGAAGGTCGCGGTTCCGGCTGCTTGCGGCGTGCCGCTCAAGGCGCCGTTCGAGGCGAGGGAGAGCCCGGCGGGAAGCGAGCCGCTGACGAGGCTCCAGCTCTGGGCGCCGGATCCCGACGCCGTCAGGGTCGAGGAGTAGGCGCTGCCGACGCTCGCTCCAGGCAGGCTGGCCGTCGTGATCGAGACGCTGGGAGCCGGGCCGGGCGCAGGCGCCGGGGTGCCTCCGCCCGACGAGTTGATCGTGATCGTGAATTCGCGCTGTGCCTCCGAAGGCCGGCACCAATCGGCCGAAGGCGGATTCTGGTCGCTCAGGTTGACCCAGAACGAGCGGCTGCCCGCCTGGGTCGGAGTGCCGCTGACGACGCCGCTCGTCGAGAGCGAGAGCCCCGGCGGCAGCGAGCCGCCGATGAGCGAGTACTGGTAAGGAAGGGCCGGACCGCACCCCCCTGCCCCGCCGAAGGCGAAGCTGTACGGCACGCCGACGCTGCCCACGGGCGGGAAGTAGCTCTCGTCGGTGAACCGCAGCGCCCAGGCCGCGGAGACGAAGACAAGACCGGCGGCGACCGCCGTGAGGAACAACGTGACTCTGCGCTTC
This sequence comes from Gaiellaceae bacterium, assembly GCA_035764165.1. Lineage (GTDB taxonomy): Bacteria > Actinomycetota > Thermoleophilia > Gaiellales > Gaiellaceae > 3-1-20CM-4-69-9. The sequence goes on from DASTZS010000042.1 coordinate 95,273, forward strand.
ATCAGGAAACAGCACCCCTCGGTTTCGTGGTTGAACCTTTCAAAAGACGATCGGCAACACTTTCGCCGCGGCATGTAAAGACCCCGTAAAAGATTTCCAGGGGCGGGTGTGGGGTGCCCCAGCGCGGCCCGGCGGATAATGCGAGGCGCATGCTCTCGGTGGCCATCGCCGTTCTGGTCGTGGTCGCCGTTGTTCTCATCGGCCGGCGTGTAGGAGCACTCGGCAGGATCACGCTCGCCTCGCTGGCGCTGCTCGCGGCGATCTGGGTCGGGGTGGTCGCGCTGGAAAACACCGGCTGGAGGGACACAGACGGATGGGTCGACTGCAACGACTACTGCAACGGCTGGCATCGGACCGGTGCGGTGCTCTTCTGGACGCCACTGCTCGCGGGCGTGTTGCTCGTCCTTGTTCTCGTCGGCGGGCTGCTGGCCCGAGTCGCGCGTCGCAACCGGTAGAAAGTTCGGGGTGAAAGCCGCGCTGGATGCGGCGAAACGCGACTCAGCAGACCAGGCCGATCTGCTCGACGGAGCGGCACAGGAGTCGAACCTGCCTAGCGCCGGGCTACGACGCCGTACTGGTTTTGAAGACCAGTTGGGGCACCGGCCCCAGCCGCTCCGTGAGAGAGCGTAACTAGACGGGCAAGCCGTCCACGACCCAGCCGCGGGTCAGGTAGAGCCAGAACGCGAGGCCTGCCCACTCGCCGTAGCGCTTGAAGCGGCGCTCGACCGTGGCATCGCTCGCCTTCCGACCGTTGACCCGCGCGTACTGCGGTCTCGTCCACGAGTCGAGGATCAGGCGCGAGTGCCGCCCGAGAAGCATCATCAGGTGCGCCGCACCGTACGGCCCGATCCCCGGAAGCGCCAGAAGACGCGCGGCGACTTCATCGTCGGGAAGGTCGTGCTCTACGCCAAGCTCTTCGACCTCGAACTCCCCGGCGACCACTCCGGATGCAAGCGCATGGAGGTAGGCGCTGCGGTACCCGGCTCGGACGGTCTCGCGATAGAAGCTCTCCGGAACGGACGCCATCGCTTCGGCGGTCGGAAACGCGCGTGCACTACTCGCCCCGGACTCCCCGAGATGTTCCACGAGCGCCGTCACCATGCGCACCGTTGCAGACCACGCCACGTTGGTCGTCGTGATCGTCTTGATCGCAGCCTCGAAAACTGTCGGCGTTCGCAGCATCCGGCCCGCTCCCGCAGCCGCCCACGACAGATCGGGATCATCCGCGACCAGGGCGTAGAACTCCGAGAGGTCTTCGTCCAGGTTGAGAATCCGTCGGACCGCCGCGGTCAGATCGTCGGCTGCTCGCTGGCCTAGCTTCCGCCCTTCGACCTCCACGCGGGCGAATCCCGGGCGGCCCTCCGAGATACGGACTGTGCGGGGCTGCGTGTGCGGGAGGGCGAGAGTTGTCGTGTACGAGCGGGAGGCTTCGTCCACGCGGCCAGGGAGCAGGTCGGCCACGCCGTGCGACATGAATGTCCTGACGAGGTCAACCGGCTCACCCTTCGGCCCTCTGAGGGGTATCTGCAATTCGGTCGCCACTCCAAATAGATGCCCGCGCTGGGTGGCGCACGTCAACCCGCGCGTGCGAGAGCCTCCCTCGGAGAGCTAGGCGGGGCTGAGGAGGGCCGCAGGAGCCACGTCCAGGTCCCTGACGCCGCGCAAGCGGCGTACCCTGCGACTCGGAGGAGACGAAGTGGCTTCACGAACGAAAAAAGCGCGCCCAGCGAAGAAAGGGGGCGCGG
>DASTZS010000043.1:0-85690 GCA_035764165.1 Gaiellaceae bacterium
CTGCTCGTCCTCGACCGCGACGAGGAGGCGCGTGCGCTCGCGGACGGCCTGCGAACCGATGCCGCGTTCCCTCCGGCGGTCGGTGACGCGCTCGCGCTGATCGCGGCGGAGGATCCGGTCGGGTACGTCGAGGCGATCGAGGCGGTGCTCGAATCCTTCGAGCTGCGCGACGACTACCTCGAGGATCTTCCTGTCGCGGACACTGTCCTCGTCCTGCAGGCGCTGGCCGGGCGGCGCGGCATGGCCGCGGAGCTCGAGTCCGAGCTGCTGCCGCGCTAATCGCGGTGCGCGGGTGGGTGCGCGAACATTGTCAGCACGATCTTGTCCGCTTCGTCGTCCTCGAGATCTCGCGCAGCGCCGAGGAAGGTCGACATGAGCTCGAGCGCACGCTCGATCGTCAGCTTCACCTCGAGCTGCGCACTGCGAAAGGTTCCGCTCTCGGAGAAGAGTGCGTGGGCGCGCTCCACCTGGTCGAGCATGGCCGCCTGGATGTCCCTCGCGCCCCCTGCCGCGAGCAGCTCCGGTGCCACGCGGAACACCTTCGCGACGGCGCGGTAGGGCTTCTCGCGTCCGCGTCCGTTCGTTTCCGTGAGCTCGATCAACCCCGCCTTGAGCAGCATCCGCACGTGGAAGTGCAGATGGCCGGGGTCGACGCCGAGGCGCTGCGCGAGCTCGCGGTTCGTGAGCTGCCATTCGCCTTCCTGGCCGAGCATCTCGAGCACGCGGACGCGCAGCGGATGCCCAAGCGCCTTGAGCTGTTCAGGCTTGTCGAGTACGAGCTCCTGCAATCAACCCCTCCCTTTGCCCTCGACCAGTTCTACATATAGGGAGGATGCTGTCAAGCCGGAAGCTCGGCTGCAGCAGCGCGATCGAGGATTGCAGTCGTGCTGCCATGGCGCGACCGGACGAGGCTGGCGGGCGTCGCCGGGCCTGGCTCCTCGGCAAAGGCGCGGCGGGCCGCAGCGGCCTTCTCCGCTCCGATGAGCGCGAACACGATCGCCCTGGCACTGCAGAGCGCCGGGAGGCCGAGGGTGACGCGGTCGACGAAGGGCTCGAGGGCGGCTGCGGCCGAGAGGACACGTCGCGTCTCGCGCAGTGTCGGGGCGTTCGGGAAGAGCGACGCGACGTGGCCGTCCTTGCCGACGCCGAGCAGCTCGAGGTCGAAGACGGTGTCGCCCAGTTCGCGCTCGTAGTCCGCGGCGGCACGTTCCTTGCCGAGTTCGCCCTTGATGCGATGCACGGCCCGGGGCTGCTGCGTGAGGTGGTCGAGCAGCGTGCGCTTCGCCAGCGCGTAGTTCGACAGCTGGTCCTCCGGCGGGACGCAGCGCTCGTCGCTCCACCAGAGCTCGGTGTTGCTCCAGTCGCGTTCGCGCTGCGCGGCTTCCTCGTATGCGCGACCGGGTGTGGTGCCGCCCGTGAGTGCGATGTGTCCGCCTGCGCGGGCAGCGTCCGCCAGGCGTTCGGCGACGAGGGAGGCGACCTCGTCTGCGTCGGCGGCGATGACGAGCTCGACGTCAGCCGGCGTCACGTCTCGCCGGCCGCGAGTTCCTTCGAGCGCTCCATCGCCGCCTGTATCGCGTTGAGGAACGCGGCACGCACGCCTGCCTGCTCGAGCTCGCGAATCGCGCGGATCGTCGTTCCACCGGGAGAGGTCACCGCTTCCCGCAGTTCCACGGGATGCATCTGCTCGTCGCGCAGGAGCTTCGCCGTACCGAGCATCGTCTGGACGACCAGCTGCGTCGATACCTCCCTGCCGAGGCCGAGCAGGATCCCGGCCTCGATCATGGCTTCGGCGAGCAAGGCGAAGTACGCCGGACCCGAGCCCGACACGGCGGTGACCGCGTCCATGTACAGCTCAGGCACACGGGCAACGGCACCGAGGTGCGCAAGCACGTCCTCGGCGAGGTCGAGATGCTCGTCGCCGGCATGCGCGCCTGCGCAGAGGCCTGCCATCCCCTCGTGCACGAGGGCCGGCGCGTTCGGCATCGCACGCACCACGGGCACGCCCGCGGAGAGTCGCGCCTCGATCTGCGCCGTCGGAATCGCGGCCGCGACGGAGAGCACCGTCTGCTCGGGGGTGAGCAGGCCGCCGATCTCACCGAGGAGCACGTCGAAGTCCTGCGGCTTGACCGCGATCACGACGAGGCTTGCGCCGGAGACCGCCTCGCTGTTCGAGAGGGTCGCTTCGACCCCGTGTCGCTCGGCGAGCTCCTGGAGCCGCTCTTCACGCCGCCCCGTGACGACGATGTCCCCGGGCTTGCGCCAGCCGGAGCTCAGGAGACCGGCGAGCAGGGACTCGCCGATGCGCCCCGCACCGAGAATTGCGATCCGCCGGTTGGCTGCCACTACCCGCAGTCTAGGAACCCAGCGCTGCTCGGTAGGGCGCGAGGGTCGTCTCGTCGCGGAAGACGAACCGTGCGAGCTCGATCGTCGGGTGGGCCGCGAGCGCCGTTTTCGTCGCCGTGATCGCCACCGGCGCGGCCAGCTCGACCGGGTAGCCGTACGCGCCCGTCGAGATCGCCGGGAAGGCGACGGTCTTGCAGCCGAGCTCGTCGGCGAGCTCGATGGCGCGCCTGTGCACCGACGCGAGCAGCGCCTCCTCGCCTTCGCCGCCACCCTCCCAGATCGGGCCCACCCCGTGGATCACGTGCCGGGCGGGCAGCGCGCCGGCACCGGTCGCCTTCGCGTCGCCAGGCTCGCAGCCGCCGAGCCGACGGCACTCCTCGAGAATCATGGGGCCGCCGGCGCGATGGATGGCGCCGTCGACGCCGCCACCCCCGAGCAGGCTCGGGTTGGCCGCGTTGACGATGGCATCGACGTCCTGCTGCGTGATGTCGCCGAGGACGAGCTCGATCACGCGGCTGCCGGAAGCGGGATCAGCCCATGCTTGAAGCCCATCGTCAGGTAGAGGCTCGCGAGACCGGCCCATTCGCCGTATGGGGCGAGCAGCTCGGCGGTCTCGTGCGCTTCGACCCAGCGGCCGCGCAGTCGCGACATCAGCTTGACGAGGCTCAGGTCGCCGACGAGCCCGCGTTCGTAACGGCCGAGTCCTTCGAGGCAGACGACGCCGGCCGACCATGGCCCGAGCCCGCGCTGGCGTTCGACGAAGGCCGCCGCCTGTTCCGTCGGCAGCGCATGCAGGCGCTCGAGGTCGACGGAGCGGCAGATGCGCACGAGCGCCGCTGCGCGGCTTGCATGCAGCCCGAGCTGGCGCAACCGGACGGGCGCGAAGCGGGCGAGAGAGGCGCACGTCGGTGGCGCACACAGATCCGTTCCCTCTACCCGCGGCTCGACCGCGCGCACGATGATGCACTCGAGCTGGCGTGCGCGGCGCGAGTCGATCAGCTGCCCGCAGAAGGCGCGCAGGAGCGTTTGCGCGACCGTCGGCAGGCGCAGCTGGCGCATGCCCTGCAGACGGGACGTCGCCTCCCCGATCAGTGGATCGCGCGCGAAACAGCGGAGGAACGCGCTGTGATCGGCGTCGACGGCGAGGACGAAGCGCAGGCGCTCGAGCCCCTCCTCGGTCGAGGCCCGCAGTACGAGCCTCCCATCCAGCAGTTGTCGCGCGGAGCCGACCTCGACCCGCTCGCCGACTCGCAGCGTGGTCGTGAGCGTCCCGTCGCGCAGGTGTCGCGTCGCGTCACTCGCGTGCTTCGTGCAGAGCGCGAGCGTGTACGGGCCGGCTGGGCGGACGACGCGCTCGAGCGTCAACGGGTGTGCGTCGCGGTCTCGGCATCCACGCCGAGATCGTACGCCCGGCGGAGGATCGGCTCCGCCTCTTCCGCACGGCCCTGCTCCTTGAGGAACTCCGCCCATTCGAGAGCGGCGTCGCCCGCATCCGAGCGGCGGCCGTGGACGGTCAGCAAGTCGACCGAGCGGCGGTAGGCGTCTTCCGCCCCCTTGTTGTCGCCCTGGAGGGCGAGACCGCTTGCGAGCGCGTGCACGGCGGCACCCTGCTCGCCCCCGTGGAAGTCGCCGAGCAGCGCCAGCGCGTCGCGGGCCTTCTCGACCGCTCGCCCGGCGTCTCCTTCGAGTGTGGCGACGCGCGATTCGCCGATGCGCAGGATGCCGAGGTCTGCACGCTCGGGCACGGCGCCGAGCAACTTCTCGGCGAGCTCGAGGTGGCGCCGGGCCTCAGTGGGGTCGCCTCGACGGATCTCGATCCCGGCCGCGAGCAGATAGGCGCGGGCCAGCGCGATGCCGTCGTCGGTCGCCTTCAGGAGTGCGATTGCGCTACGGATGTATTCCAGCGCCTCAGCGGCGCGGCCCGCCATACCGCTGAGTCGCGCCATCGACCAGTAGAGACGCACGCGGGTGTACGGATCCTCCTGATCGCCTGCGCGCCGAAGTGCGTCGCGCACGATCTCGCCGGCCCGCTCGTAGTCGCCCGCGTCCGTCAGGGCGTAGCTCAGGAAGGTCGCGTAACGGATGAATGCCGCAACGTCGTCCGGAACGTCCGCCTCGATCGACTTCAGGCAGCGCTCGAAGAGCAAGACCGAACGGTCGGGTGCTCCGAGCGCCGCGTACGACTGACCGAGCGTGACGTAGAGATCGGGCCGCAGGTGCGGCGGCGGGACGTTCTCGTCGCGAATCGACTCCTCGAGCTGCTCGACCGCCGCGAGGTGGCTGCCGCGTTGCGCCGCAGCGAGGCCGAGTGCGATGCGCGCCCGCAGCGCGGACGTGACGTCGCCTGCAGCGGCCGCCTCGGCCAGGACCGCGCGCAACTTCTGCTCGGCCTCGACGGTGCTCTCCGCGAGGCGTAGCTCGAGCTCGGCGTCCGCGAGCCGGAGCTCACGGTCGTCCACCTCGCGGATGTCGCGCCCGGTCTCGAGGTACTCCACCGATACGCCCAGCTTCTGGGCGAGCTTGCGCAGCGCCTTGACCGAGGGCGTCCGCGCGCCGGCCTCGATGCGTGAGATGTAGGCGTACGAAACGCCCGGCGACGAGAGGTCGCGCTGCGAAAAGCCCCGCTCGGAGCGGAGCCTTTTCAGGCGTGCGCCAATGCCTTCTGTCGGACTGCCCTCGGACACGCTCATGGGATCATCAGAAGTTTTCGGACATAAGTCAAATTCCTTCTCCGTCTCGACCTAGTCAATCGGCGCTTCCTCATGGCAACATAAGCCCCAATCTGCGGGATGAGGGGAAGGGAGTGAATGCCCATGTGGCCTTGGGGCGTCTAGTCGCGTAGAGGCGGGGATGTCCGGCGTTCCCGCCCGGTTTACTTTCGCTTGATGGCTCCAGCGCTCGCGCTCGTGCTCTACGGGCTCCTGCTCGTGCCGGGCGCGATCCTGGTCTGGCGGAGGCCTGCGCTCGCACTGTACGCGTGGGTCGTCGGGCTGGCCTTTCACAACGCGGTCATGGCCGCGTTGTACGGCGCGGGAGTTCGGGGGGGCGCTCTGACCGCCCTTCAGGCCTGGAAGGAGATCCTGCTCGCGGTCGCGCTTGCGCGCATGTCCCTCGAAGGAGTGACTGCACGCCGGCTGCCGTTTCGGCCTCACCCGGCCGACCTGCTCGCGCTCGGGTTCGCGCTCGTCGTGTGCGTCTACGCGGTGTTGCCGCAGAGCTGGCTCGACGGCTCGGCGGATCGCAGCGCGATCGGACTCGCGCTCAAGCACGACCTGATCCCCGTCGGCGCGTACTTCCTCGGCCGCTCCTCGATCCTGCGCCGCGAGGAGTTCGTCCCGCTCGTGTGGACAGTGATCGTGACGGCAGCGGTCGTCGCGGCGATCGGCCTCGTCGATGACTTCTTCGTCCCGATCTCGTGGTGGCGGGATTCGGCGGTCGTCGACTACTTCCACAAGCAGCTCGGCTACGACTACCACGGCACCGGCGGCTTGCCGGAGAACTTCGTCTTCAACAGCGGCGGTGACACGCAGGGCTTCTACCGTCGGCTCGTCTCGACGTTTCTCGGACCACTCGCGAGCGCGTACATGTTCGTCACCGCCCTTCTGCTCGCCGCGGCGTTCCTACGGCGGCTGCGAATCGTGGTCCCGTTGAGCGCCGTCATTGCTGCGGGTCTGCTGTTCACGTTCTCGCGCTCGTCGCTGCTCGCGCTCGCTGCCGGCCTCGTCGTGCTCGCGTTCGTCACCAGACAATGGTGGCCGGTCACCGCAGCGGTTCTGACGCTCGCCGTGAGCGTCGCTTGGGTCCACGCCTTTCCGCACGTCGCACCGACGGGAAAATGGACGCACGCCGATCTCGTCCAGCAGCGCAACAACGCGAAGAAGCAGCCCGGCGCGAGCGGGAGCGCCGGCAGCATCGACGAGCCCTCCGTCCACAGCCACTGGATCAGCCTGCGTGAAGGCGTGCGCACCGTCGTTCGTCACCCGCAGGGCTACGGCCTCGGCAATGCGGGCCAGACTGCGTCGCGCACCGGCACCGAGATCAAGGCCGGCGAATCGAACTACACGGAGATCGGTGCCGAGACCGGCCTCGCCGGCGCGCTGCTCTGGATCGCTTGGGGGGCCGCGACGTTCGCCGGGCTCGTGCTCGCGGCGCGCCGCACAGGCTGGTGGGCGGCGGCCGGCATCGCGGCTGCATTCGGCGCGGCGGTCGTGCTCGCGGTGCAGACCGACGTGATCGGGGATCCCTGGATGGCGTACTGCCTCTGGGCGCTCGCGGGGATCGCTCTCCTATCCTCCGGACGTGAGCTCCGCCGCGGCGGTCCCTGACCCACGGCAGCAGCGGGTCCGCGTCGTCTTCGGCGCGCTGATCCTCGTCTTCCTGCTCGCATCGCTCGACCAGACGATCGTGTCGACGGCCCTGCCGACGATCGTCGGCGAGCTCGGGGGACTGCAGCACCTCTCCTGGGTCGTCACGGCATACCTGCTCGCGTCGACCGTCTCGGGACCGCTGTACGGGAAGTTCGGCGATCTCTACGGTCGCAAGACGGTCCTGCAGACCGCGATCATCATCTTCCTCGTCGGCTCCGCGCTCTGCGGCATCAGCCAGAACATGGCGGAGCTGATCGCCTTCCGGGCGCTGCAGGGGATCGGCGCGGGCGGTCTCATCGTCACCGCGATCGCAGTCATCGGCGACGTCATCCCGCCGCGAGACCGCGGCCGCTACCAGGGCATCTTCGGCGCGGTCTTCGGCGTGTCGACGATCATCGGCCCGCTCCTCGGCGGGTTCTTCGTCGACCACCTCTCGTGGCGCTGGATCTTCTACGTCAACCTGCCGGTGGGGGCCGTTGCGTTCGCGGCGATCGGCGCAGCGTTCCAGGCCCGCCCGGTCAGGCGCGAGCACAGGATCGACTACCTCGGCGCGGCACTGCTCGCGGCGGGACTGTCGTCGGTGGTGCTCTTCACCAGCCTCGGCGGGACGACCTGGCCCTGGGGGTCGTCCGAGATCGTCGCGCTGATCGTCATCGCCGTGGTCTCGCTGACCGCCTTCCTCTTCGTGGAGCGACGCGCCGCCGAGCCGATCCTTCCGCTGTCTCTCTTCCGCGGCCGCACCTTCGCGGTGACGAGCGCGGTCGGCTTCATCGTCGGTCTCGCGCTCTTCGGCGCGGTCACGTACCTCCCGCTCTACCTCCAGATCGTGAAGGGCATCAGTCCCACGAGATCCGGACTGCAGCTGACGCCGATGATGCTCGGGCTGCTGATCACCTCGGTGCTGAGCGGGCAGCTGATCACGAGGTGGGGGAAGTACCGGATCTTTCCGATCATGGGCACCGCGGTCACGACCGTCGGGCTTGCACTGCTGTCGAGGCTCGACATCGACACGCCGCTGTGGGTCGCGTCGGTGGACATGGTCGTGCTCGGACTGGGCCTCGGGATGGTGATGCAGGTCCTCGTGCTCGCCGTGCAGAACGCCGTCGACTACCGCCACCTCGGCGTCGCCACCTCCGGGTCGACGATGTTCCGCTCGATCGGCGGCTCGATCGGGGTGTCGCTCTTCGGCGCGATCTTCGGCAACAGGCTGCACCACGAGCTCGCGCTCAAGCTGCCGAGCGGTGCGCACGCTCCGACGACGGCTTCGCCCGCAGCGATCCGGTCGCTGCCACCGTCGTTGCGCCTGCCCTACGTCGACGCGCTGACCGCCGCGCTCAAGCCCGTCTACCTCGTCGCGGCGGCGATCAGCGTCTTTGCTTTCCTCCTGTCCTGGCTGCTGCCGGATCTGCCCTTGCGAAAGACGCACGGGGCAGAGGGGCTCGGCGAGGCGTTCGTCGCACCGCGCGGTGACGACTCGGAACGGGAGCTCGAGCGAGTGCTGAGCGTGATCGCACGTCGCGAGGAGCGGTGGCGTGCCTACGCGGAGCTCGTCAGGCGCGCCGACGTCGACCTCGATCCGGCGGAGGCCTGGCTGCTGGCTCGCCTGGACGAGCATGCGCCTGCATCGCTGGAGCAGCTCGCGGAGGCGACGAGCGTCGATCCGGAGAACCTGCACGTGCGCCTGCAGCGCCTCGAGCAGCGCGGTCTCCTCGAGTTGAGCGGGGGCGCGTACGACCTGACGCCCGAGGGGCGGCGCACGTTCGACAAGCTCGTGGCCGTCCGGCGGGCGACGCTCGAGGAGCTTGTGCGCGGCTGGTCGCCGGAGGACCACCGGCAGCTTTCCGGGGTCCTCGACCGCCTGGCTCGTTCCCTCGCCAGCGAGATGCCCTCCCGAGCGTGAGGGAGCGCTAACCTCACGCGATGGCGATCGATCCGCGCGTCGACATCGGTCACGTCCACCTGAAGGTGAGCGACATCGACCGCGCGCTCGCGTTCTACCGGGACGTCCTCGGCTTCGAGGAGATGCAGCGCTACGGCGACCAGGCGGCGTTCATCTCGGCGGGCGGTTACCACCACCACATCGGCCTGAACACGTGGGAGTCGAAGGGCGGATCTCCTCCTCCGCGTGGCACGACGGGGCTCTACCACGTCGCGATCCGCTATCCCGACCGCAAGGCGCTCGCGCAGGCGCTGAAACAGCTCGTCGAGGCCGGCATCCCGCTGAGCGGCGCCACGGATCACGGCGTCAGCGAGGCGATCTACTTGCGCGATCCCGACGACAACGGCATCGAGCTCTACCGCGACCGGCCCGAGGAGGAGTGGCCTCGCGCCCCCGACGGCAGCATGTCGATGATCTCGGAACCACTCGACCTGGACGCGCTCCTCACCGAAGCGGACTAGTTCTCCCTACACTGATTCGACGATGCGGCCCAGTCGCCGGCGGCTCGTCACCGTCATCGGTCTCTTCCTCGCGTCGCTGTTCTGCGCCGCCCTCGTCGTTGCCCGCGAGGTGCATACCGGCAACGCCGACTCGCGTTACCTGCTCTGGAACCTCTTCCTCGCCTGGATTCCGTTCCTCCTCGCCGTCTTCGTCTACGACCGCTGGCGGCGCCGGCGCGGCGGTGTGCTACTGCTCGGTCTGGGCGTGCTCTGGCTGCTCTTCTTCCCCAACGCGCCGTACATCGCGACCGATTTCGTGCACCTGCGACACGATCCGGCGGCGCCGTACTGGTACGACGCGGTCACGATCGCCGCTTTTGCGTGGCTGGGCGTGCTGCTCGGATTTGCCTCGCTGTACCTGATGCAGACCGTCGTCCGTCAGTGGCGCGGTGCGCTGGCGGGCTGGATCTTCGCGTTCGCGGCGATCGGCCTCGGCTCGCTGGGGATCTACTTGGGGCGCTTTCTGCGGCTGAACAGCTGGGATGCGGTCGAGCACCCGAGCGTCCTGCCCCGGATCCTGCACGCCGCGGCCCGTGACCCCTTCGCGTACCAGGAGGCGATCGCGGTGACCGTGCTGTTCACCGTCGCACTGAGCTTCGCCTACTTCCTGCTGTACAACTTCGCCGCACTCGGCCTCGAGCTCGACGCGGAGCGCTGATCGGTACACCTAGGGCCATCCCCTTGGCCAGGTCCCATTCCGGCGGTTGCGCTACAACTCTGATGTGGCCTCGAAACCGGTCGAACGCCTCGACTCGGTCGTGATCCGGTTCGCCGGGGATTCCGGCGACGGGATGCAGCTGACGGGCGGCCGCTTCACCTCCGAGACGGCGCTGCTCGGGAACGACCTCGCCACCTTCCCCGACTTCCCGGCGGAGATTCGCGCCCCGGCCGGCTCCCTGCCCGGCGTGTCTGGCTTCCAGCTCCACTTCGCGGACCACGACATCCTCACCCCGGGCGACCGGCCGAACGTCCTCGTCGCCATGAACCCGGCCGCGCTCAAGACGAATCTCAAGGACCTGCCGCCGAGCGGCATCCTCGTCGTCGACAGCGACGCCTTCACCGACCGGAACCTGACCAAAGCCGGCTACCACGGCAACCCGCTCGAGGACGGCTCGCTCGAGTCGTATGAGGTGCACGCGGTTCCACTCACCTCCATGACGATCGAGGCGCTGAAGGACATCGAGGGGATCACGAAGCGGGAGGCGGAGCGCGCAAAGAACATGTTCGCGCTCGGGCTCATGTCCTGGCTCTACGGCCGCCCGACGGAGGGAACGATCGGCTTCCTGGAGTCGAAGTTCGCCAGGCGCCCCGAGATCGCGGCGGCGAACGTCAAGGCGTTCCAGACCGGCTACGCGTTCGGAGAGACGACGGAGTCGTTCGCGGTGCAGTACGAGGTGAAGCCCGCCGCCCTGAAGCCGGGGGTCTACCGCAACATCACCGGCAACCAGGCGCTGGCCTACGGGCTCATCGCCGCCTCGGTGAAGTCCGGGCTGCCGCTCTTCCTCGGCGCGTACCCGATCACGCCTGCGTCCTCCGTCCTCGAGGAGCTCGCGCGGCACAAGAACTTCGGCGTGCGCACGTTCCAGGCCGAGGACGAGATCGCAGCGGTAGGGGCGGCGCTCGGCGCGAGCTTCGGCGGCGCGCTCGGCGTCTCGACCTCGAGCGGCCCCGGCATCGTGCTCAAGCAGGAGACAATTGGTCTCGCGATCACGCTCGAGCTGCCGCTCGTGATCGTGGACGTGCAGCGCGCGGGGCCGTCCACCGGCATGCCGACGAAGCCGGAGCAAGCCGACCTGCTCGGCGTCATGTTCGGACGGAACTCGGAGTCGCCGGTGCCCGTCGTCGCTGCGGCGACGCCGTCGGACTGCTTCGACGCCGCGCTCGAAGCGGCGCGCATCGCGATCACCTACCGCACGCCGGTGTTCCTGCTCTCCGACGCGTATCTGGCGAACGGTTCCGAGCCCTGGCTTCTGCCCGACGTGGACGCGATCCCGCCGATCGAGCCGCGCTTCGCCGAAGCCGACGGGGGCGAGTTCCAGCCCTACAAGCGTGACGAGCAGACGCTCGCACGCCCGTGGGCGATCCCGGGCACGGCCGGGCTCGAACATCGCATCGGCGGTCTCGAGAAGCAGGACGTCACCGGCAACGTCAGCTACGACCCGGACAACCACGACTCGATGGTGCGCCTGCGCGCACAGAAGGTTGCGGGCATCGCCCAGGACATCCCGGAGCTGCACGTCGACGACCCCGACGGAGCCGACACGCTCGTGGTCAGCTGGGGCGGGACGTACGGCTCCGTGGCGGCGGCCGTGCGCCGCGTTCGCGCGGCCGGCAAGAAGGTCGCGCACGTGCATCTGCGCCACCTCAATCCGCTGCCGCGCAACACGGGCGAGGTGCTCCGCAGCTACGACAAGGTCCTGGTGCCCGAGATCAACCTCGGCCAGCTGCGCAAGCTCTTGCGGGCGGAGTTCCTCGTCGACGCCACCGGCTACAACGTCGTGCGCGGCGTTCCCTTCCGTGCCGGCGAGGTCGCCGAGGCGATCAGCGCGATGGTGGACGCCTGAAGCTGCTGTACGACAGCCCGGTCTCGGGTAACTGCTACAAGGTTCGCCTGCTCCTGGCACTGCTCGGCATTCCGTACGAGCGTCGGAGCGTCGACGTCGTCGACCGCTCGAACCGGCCGGAGCTGCTCGGCGGGCTGAATCCCTCCTTGCGCGTGCCGACGCTCGTCCTCGACGACGGCCGGCCGCTCGGGGAGTCGGGCGCCATTCTCTGGTACTTCGGCGAGAGCACGCGCTTCGTGCCGGACGATCCGTACGAACGTGCACAGGTGCTGCAGTGGATGTTCTTCGAGCAGTACGACCTCGAGCCGTCGATCGCCGTCGCGCGCTTCTGGATCGCGTACTCCGGCCGGGCGGAGGAGTTCGCCGACCGTCTGCCGGAGCGCATGGCAGCCGGTCACAAGGTTCTCGCAGCGCTCGACGCGCATCTCGCCGGCAAGCAGTACCTCGTCGGCGACTTCTACTCGCTCGCCGACATCGCCGTGTACGGCTACACCCACGTCGCGGCGGAAGGCGGCTTCGACCTCGAGCCCTACCCGGCCGTGCGCGCGTGGCTCGACCGCGTCGCGGCCGAGCCGGGCCACGTCCCCATCGACGGGTGACGGACCGTCTGCGGCAGTTCTGGGACTTCGACGATCTCGACGGCACCGAGCGGCGCCTGCGCAGGCAGTTGGACACGGAGCCGACCGGGGAGGGACGCGCGGAGGTACTGACACAGCTCGCTCGCGTGCAGTCGCTGCAGGACGAGTTCGACCGCTGCGAGCAGTTGCTGCAGGAGGCTGAGACACTCGCCGGCACGAGCGCCCTGGTTCAGGTGCGAGTCGATCTCGAGCGCGGACGGAAGCTACGTTCGAGCGGCGACGGCGCCGCCGCCCTTCCGCTCTTCGAGCGCGCGTTCGAGCGTGCTCTCGCGAGCGGCGAGCACTTTCTCGCCGGTGACGCCGCGCACATGGTCGCGATCGCCGTCCCCGAGAAGATGGTGGAGTGGACGCAGCGTGGCCTCGAGCTCGCAGACGCCGAGCCTGCAGCGGCGTACTGGGCCGGGCCGTTGCTCAACAACCTCGGCTGGCACTACTACGCGGCCGGTGAGTACCGCACCGCGCTCGAGACCTTCGAGCAGGCACTCGAGGTGCGGCGCCGCGACCCGGACAATCCCACAGCGATCGGCTGGGCGGAGGAGGCGGTCGAGGAGGCGCGCAAGGCGCTGGACGGCTAGCTCGACGTCGTGTCGAACCGGTCGAGACCGTCGTCGGGAAGCGTCTCCCACGCCGCCACCGAGCGGACGAAGATGTGTGCGACGGGTTGCGGTTCGAACGGCTCGTCGACGGCGGTCACGCGCACGCTGCACTGAGGCGACTCGGGCCAGCCGCCGCCGAAGAGGTTCGACCCGCAGGCCAGGCAGAACGTCTTCGCCGAGCCCTCGGCAGGCTGGAACGTCTGCAGCAGGTCTTCACCCTCGAGGATGCGGATCGCGTTCGAAGGCACGCGGACGTTGGCCGTCGCGGCGCCGCCCGAGAGCTTCTTGCAGCTCGCGCAGTGGCAGTAGCGCAGTGCCTTGGGCGCATCTGCGAGCTCGAACTTGACGCCTCCGCAGAGACAACTCCCGTGCACCACGGCCACGGGCGGAGCCTACACTCGCGCCATCGGCAGGCGTGATCTGACTGCATTGATCGTCGTGTTCGTGCTCTTCGCTGCCGCGGCCTACGAGGCCGCGGTCGCGCTCGAGTGGATATCGATGGGCTCGCAGCCCGGCGAGGACCCACCGGGCCAGGCAGTTGCGACCAGCGCCGCGTTCCTTGCGCTCGTCGTCGGGATGGGTCTGAGTGCCGCCACTGCCCTCCGGATGCGCGCAACACCGCGCTGGCCTGCTGTGCTCGTTCCGGTTGCAGCCGTCGCGTACGTGACGGCCCACTTCTACGCCTTCGATCCGTACTACCTGCCCACCTTGCGCCGCTTCTCCGACCAGGGCAGCGTCCGCCCGGCCTGGGTCCTCGGCGTGGCGGTGAGCGCCCTGCTCGACGCGCTCGCGGTGCGTGTCCGGCCGCGCGTGGGATTCGCGTCGATGCCGCCCGTGCTGTTCGTCTGCGCCGTCACGGTCGTGGCCGAGGGGATCGGGCACTAGTCCGCCCCCGGCGTGACTATCATCGAGGTGTGGCCGCGAACGGCAAGCTGACCGCCAAGGACTTCAAGACCGACCAGGAAGTCCGCTGGTGCCCGGGCTGCGGCGACTACGCCATCCTGGCCTCGCTCCAGGCGCTCATGCCCGAGCTGGGTGTGCCGAAGGAGAAGATCGTCTTCATCTCGGGTATCGGCTGCGCCGCGCGCTTCCCGTACTACATGGAGACCTACGGGATGCACTCGATCCACGGCCGCGCGCCTGCGATCGCCACCGGTTTGGCGACGTCGCGACCGGACCTCTCCGTTTGGGTCGTGACGGGGGACGGCGACGCGCTCTCGATCGGCGGCAACCACCTGATTCACGCGCTGCGCCGGAATGTGAACGTCAAGATCCTGCTCTTCAACAACGAGATCTACGGGCTGACGAAGGGCCAGTACTCGCCGACGAGCCCGCTCGGCACGAGGACGAAGTCGACGCCGATGGGGTCACTCGACTGGCCGTTCAATCCACTCTCGCTCGCGATCGGGGCGGAGGCGTCGTTCGTCGCGCGCGGAATCGACACGGATCGCGCGCATCTGACCGCGACGTTGCGAGCCGCTGCAGCGCACCGCGGCAGCGCCTTCGTCGAGATCTTCCAGAACTGCAACATCTACAACGACGGCGCGTTCGACTTCGTGCGCGAGGACAAGACGAACCGCATCTACCTCGAGCACGGCAAGCCGATCCGGTTTGGCGACGAGGGGGAGAAGGGCGTCCGCCAGCGGGCCGACGGTTCGGTCGAGGTGGTGGAGGTGACCGACGAGTCGGAGCTGCTCGTCCACGACGCACAGCACGCCGAGCCGAGCCTGGCCTTCTCATTGAGCCGGCTGACGCAGTCCACGGCGAACGCCACGCCGGTCGGCGTGCTTCGCGACGTCACCCGTCCCGTTTACGACGAGCTGATGACCGAGCAGCTCGAGGCCGCGCGGGCGGAGGAAGAGGGCGACCTCGCCGCCCTCCTCCAGTCCGGCGACGCCTGGACGATCTAGTGAGGCATCTGCGCGTTCGGGTCTGACTGCCAGAGGCCGATCGGGTTGCCTTCGGTGTCGGTGCCCGTGGAGAACCATCCCATCGTCGGCACGGGCTGCGGGTCGTCGGCGTTGCCGCCGAGCTCGCGCACCCGTGCGACACCGGCGTTGATGTCGTCGACGTCGAAGTAGACGCGGACCGCGCCGGGATCGGCAGGGAACACCGCTGCTCCGGCGTCCTCGCCGATGCGGGTCATGTGGTACTCCGCCGGGCCTTCCATCGACTCGAACTGCCAGCCGAAGAGGTTGCCGTAGAACTCGCGGGCGCGGCTCGTGTCGCCTGCAGGGATTTCGAAGTGGACGGGCTTCCCAGCCATGCGCTGCTCCCTTCCGGACGTAGGGTCTGGGAGCGACGATAGTCCCTTCGCCGCCTGCTGTGCGTCAGGGAATCGAGTCCGCCGTCGAGCGTCTGCGCGGGCGCGACGCCAGGTACTTCGTCTTGGCGCGCGCGAAGAACTCAGGATCCCGCTCGTGCTCGGCGACGAGCCAGTCGACGAAGGCGTCGCTGTACTGCGGTGAGCCGAACTTGGGCACGTGGACGAACTCCGGCCGCGTCTCCTCGGAGATCACGTGTACCCGCCTGACGCTGAGGACGTCGAACGCATTGACGGTCGTCTCGGCGAGACGCGCATTCACCTCTCGGATCACCTCCTTCTGGCGATACGGATGTGACTGATCCGGGTCGACCTGCCCGTACAGCGGGGCGTGCGGGTCGGTCGTGAGCCGGATGAGCGTCGGCCGCCCCTCCTCGTCGCGCTCCGCGGTCTCGATCACAGCCACCTCGGCGCCGTCGGGGGCGTGCATCACCTGGCGGATGTTTGCGAGCCACTGCGAGCGCGTGGCGTCGAGCTGGCGCTTGATGAAGTCCCGCACGTCCGCTCCTGTGGCCGCCTCGCTCTTGGCCCCGTGGCGGAAGTACAGGCCGCCGCGCGTGAAGGCGACGTGCTCGGTGCCGCCGGATCTGCGGTAGCGGCCGGAGCGTGTGAACACGAGCGGCGTCACTGCGCCGTCGACGACGATCGCACTCGCCGGCCTCCCGCCTCGCGTGACCCGCTCGAGGTCGAAGCCTTCGAACTCCGGCTCCGCGTAACGGCCCAGCTGCTCGTGGATCTGCTCCTCGTCGACGTCCCCGGCGCCGTCGAGAACGATCACCCCGCCGCCCGAGTTCGCCAGCGCGGCCAGGTCGCGAACGAGCTCGAGCCAGTCGCCGTCCGACTCGGCGTCGAACCCGTCCTTCAGCTCGACCCGCTTCGAGCTGCGCCTCGCCTCCGCCGCCCGGGTCAGGAATCTGTTCGCATCTGGCACGACAGGTCAATCTAAGCCTTACAAGGCGACCGAGCGCGCGATCGCAGAACCGATTCGTGATGCTCGCTCCGGTCGTCGAGAACCGCCTTGCCTTCGGGGGAGGCGGACGTAACCGGCCGGAGGGCTGTGGCACGATTCGGGGGCGATTAGCAGCCGTCAGGAGGGTGGGGTCATGGAGTTTGGCCGGAAACCGTGGGCCAGAGCTGTCGTCGCAGCCGTCGCTGCCCTGCTTCTCGGGCTACCCGCCGCGCTGGCGCGCGCTCAGGTTCCCGCGCCCGTCTGCGACGCCTCGGCCTACCGGCTGGCGCTCCAGTCCCTGACGGGGCCGACGCGCGCCGACCTGTTCGTCCGGGTGACTGCGACGGTGCCGGAGTGTGAGCCCCCCGAGCGCCTGAGCTCCGTGGCCGTGAAGATCCTCCCCTTCAAGGGCTCGCCGGCGCGGACGCTGACGCTGGCGGACGTCCCGGCTCCGGGAGGAGCCGCCACGATCCGGCTCGGCCGCGTTCGGCGGCTGACGCCGGTCCGGGCCACCGTCACCTTCGGGCCGGAGATCACGGCAGCGGGCGCGGCGAGGACGCTGCTCAAGCCCGACCTCGTGCTCACCCGCGCCTCCACCGGCAAGGCGGTCCTCCTGTCCCATCCCTTCTACGTGGTCGCGATCGTGCGTGAGCGCACCCGCGACGTCGGCGCGACCGCGATCGCCACGGTCTCGGCGGGCACGAACGTCGTCGGTACGCAGCAGTTCGTGGTCAAGGCGCGGCGCCGGGTGGTGGTGCGGGTCCCGGTGTCGCTGACGGAGCTGGGTCGGGCCCAGCTGACGGTGACGGTGACGCCCACCGCGCCCGTGGAGACGACGCTGCGGAACAACAGGCGCTTGATCACCGTCGAGACGACGGAGTTCATGGTGCGCGAGTCAGCGACCCTCGTCCAGAGCTTCGCCGGTTACGGCGGCCAGTTCAACCACCACGTGTACGCGGCCATCAGCCGCTCAGTCGGAGTAACCGACGACAACGTGCCGGACATGGAACGAAAGATGCGCGCGCTTCATCCGGAGTTCTCGCGCATCTTCTTCAACGCGACTGCCTTCACCGATCCGGACCGGATGCAGTCCTTCATCCGGACGGTCGAGCTCGCGCAGAAGACGGGCTCGACGATCAACGTCACCTGGCAGGGCGGAACGCTGAACGTCGCGAACGGGACGATTCCGAAGTTCGCAGACGTCCTGATCGACCTCGTGCGCAATCGCGGCATCACGAACCTCAAGTGGCTGACGCTGCAGAACGAGCCCAACCGGACGAGGATCACGATGCAGGCGTACGAGGCGCAGTACCGCGCACTCGACCCCTACATCCAGAGCATCCGCGGCCAGGTGAAGTACATGGGCGGTGACCTCGTGCGCGGGCCTGACGTGGGTCCGCCGAACCAGGACGCGTGGTTCCAGTACCTGGCGACGAACATGGCCGACATCCTCGACGCATACTCGATCCACGTCTTCTGGGACTACTGGGACACGCAGAAGCTCGTCGACCGCCTGACCGAGGTGCGTGCCATCGTCGACGCGCTGCCCGCGAGCGGACGGAAGCCTCTCTACGTCGCCGAGTACGGCGTCCGCGGGCTGAGGAAGTTCAACGGGCTGCCCGCAGGCGATCCCGGCGTCTGGGAGGACGGCACGCCCATCTCCCGGACGAACGTCAGCGCATTCCAGCACGCGTGGTTCGACGTGCTCGCGGCGAAGCTGGGCTACATGGGTACGAGCAAGTGGGACTCGTACTTCGGCAAGTACGACAGCGGCACGCAGGCCTACTACATGATCGGCAGCCCGGCCGAGGGATGGCCTCTCTACCCGCTCTACAACTTCGTCCGTCTGCTGACCTCGACCGTCAAGCAGGACTGGCGCACGATTGCGGTCGACTCCATTCCCGGCACGAGCCGGCTGCTGTCCGCCTACGCCGGCAAGAAGGGGGAGCACACGATCGTCGGGCTGGACACTGCCGGCGCGCAGCTGAACGTGGTCTCGCCGCTGACGAGCTCGTACACGCTCGGCGGCCTGCCTCCCTCCCGGACGTTTCACCTTGCCGTTTGGAACGAGGCGGGAGACGGGCTGACGGGGCTATCCCACGTCGTCAAGACCGACGCGGCGGGCGTGGTCACGTTCTCGGCGCCTCAGCACGGCGTCTTCGTGCTGACGAGGCTGCGCCTCGCCTAGGTCTTCAGCCGACGCCGAACGTGACGTTGACGACTGCGGTCACGTCCTTCTCCAGCGTGGAGGTGTCGTAGACGCCGTAGTCCTCGACCTCGGTCGAGTTCGGCGAGGTGACCTGGAACACGCCGACGTCGACACCGCGAAGTGCTCCGAGGCTCGAGCCCGTCGCCTGCACGATCACGCGGGCCCGGTTCTGCGCGTCCTTCGTCGCCTCGGCCAGGAGCTGTGGTCGCAGGGAAGGGAGCTTCGTGTAGACGTATTCGGGCGAGTCCGCGGAGACGGGGATGCCCTGTGCGAGCAGCGTGGCACTCTGATCCGCCACGTCCGTCACCTCGCGTACTCGAGTCGAACGGACGACGAAGGCCCGGCCCAGTCGATAGGCGCGGACCTGACCTCCTTTCGAAAGGGTCTCCGTCTGGATCGGATCCAAGGACACCTCGGCAGCCTGGATCCCCTGGTCCTGGAGGAACGCACGGATCTTCGCGGTCCAGCCGGCCAGCTCCTTCGCCGCGTCTGTGGCCGACCGCTGCGTGCTCTGCACGGAGAAGTTCCAGACGACATAGTCGGAGGTGATTCGCTTCTTCGCGGAGCCGGTCACGACGATAACGTCGCTGCGATTCCGATCGCGGATACCGTGACCGATCGCGATCGCACCGATCACGAACGCGACCGCGATCAGCGCAAGACCTGCGAGCAGTGGAACGCGCTCCCGCATGCGGCGAGACTAGACCGAGCGCCGGTCGGCGTCGCGGGGCCCAAGACGTCAGTGAGAGTGCGGCGCGTAGAAGAGCAGGTGGGCGTCGACCTCGCGAAAGCCGAGTCGCCGGTACGCCGACTCCCCGAGTGCGCTCGACTGCAGCCACGCCAGCTCGGCGCCGGCGCCGAAGCACTCTGCGACTGCGTGTGCCGTCACCGCGGCGCCGTAGCCGTGGCCGCGGTGCTCGGTGGGCGTCGCCACGTTGAATATGCCGACGGTGTCGCCGATTCTGAGGCCGATCGCGGTCGAGACGTCCTTGCCGTCGGCACGCGCGAGGTAGTAGTGGATGCCCTCGATCTCGGCGACGTCCAGCATGTAGATGCACGCGAGCATGCGGGCCGGAATTCCGAATCCGGCTGCCGCCAGCGCGAGCGACTGCGCGAGACCGTCGGCCGTCTCGACTCTGACGATCTCGACGTCGTCGGCGGGTGTGACGAGCTCGTCGGGCGTGACCGCCATCGCAGGCAGACGCAGCTGCTCGGTCAGGCCGAGCCCGCCCGCAGCCTCTTCGACCGCCGGCGTCTTGCCCGCGCGTACGAGCACGCCGAAGGGCAGGCCGTGGCTCGTCACCGCGCCGTGCGCTTCCTCGAGGACGGACGCCGCGGCGTCGCTCTCTGCCCAGATGCCGTTGAACGACGGGAGTGGGAGCTCCGGGAAGAGCATGAAGGCGTAGCCGTCGTGCCGGTCGAGCCTCGCGCTCTCGAGCGGGCCGGACAGCAGCTCTGTGGCCGTGAGCAGATCGGCGTAGAGGCGATCGGCTTCGTCCATGGGGCGAGACCCTAGTCGGCGGCCTCTCCCATCGCGACTGCCAGGCGCTCTCTCGAACGGGCCCCGGGAGGCGTGATGAAGACGGCAATGGCTGCGCCGATGAGCGCGGCGACCGCGGCGATCCCGAAGGCGATCTTGAAGCCGTCCACCGACGGGACGTTGGTGCCCGGGATCGTGTGCGCCGCGAGCAGCGCAGCGCCGACCTGGCCACCGACGACCCCTCCCACCGTGCGCATGACGGTGTTCATGCCGGTCGCGACGCCGGTCTCCGTCGGTCGCACGGCCTCGGTGATGAGCGTCGCCATCGCCGCGAACGCGAAACCGACGCCGACGCCGAGCACAGGCATGGCCAAGAGGATCTGCCAGGGTTCGTCGTGCCACTCGGTCAGCGATCCGGCCGAGATCGCGACGAGCAGCATCCCGGCGGCGAGCGGCCACTTGAACCCGACCCTCCGGCCGATCAGCCCGGCGAAGGGACCGGCGAACAGCAGCGTGAAAGAGCTCGGCAGCAGATAGAGACCCGCCTTCGTCGCGCTCGCGTCGAAGCCGTAGTGCACCGTCCGCTGGATCGACTCCGGCAACCCGTGGGGCATCTCGACGAAGTTCGGCACGAGGACGAAGGTGCCGAACATGGCGAAGCCCGAGATGAGCGCCGTCATGTTCGTGAAGAGGATCTCGCGCCCCGCGAGCATGCGCATGTCGACCATCGGCACGTCGACGTGCAGCTCGGCGACACCCCAGGCGACGAGCAGGACGGCCGCCGAAACGGCAAGCCCGAGCGTCCGGCCCGACGTCCAGCCCCAGTGCTCGCCCTCGGTCAGTGCGACCAGCATCGAGACGAGCCCGCCGGAGAGCAGTGTCGCGCCGGCGTAGTCGACGCGTGAAGGCGTCTTCACGGGAGACTCCGGCACGAAGCGATGCACGAGCACCACGGCGGCGCCGATGCCGACGGCGCCGACGATGAAGAGCCACCGCCAGGAGAAGTGATCGACGATCACACCCGAGAGCACGATCCCGAAGCCGCCTCCGATGCCGAACACCGCAGAGACGAGCCCGATCGCGACGCCCACCTTCTCGCGCGGGAACTCGTCCCGGATGATCCCGTAGCTGAGCGGGAAGACGGCTGCGCCCGCGCCCTGCACTGCGCGCCATGCGATCAGCGACCAGATGTTCCAGGCGGTGGCGCAGCCGACCGACCCGATGAAGAAGAGTGCGAGCGAGATCACCAGGAGGCGCTCCTTGCCGTACTGGTCGCCGAGCTTGCCCAGGATCGGCGTGGCGACCGATGCGACGAGCAGGAAGACGGTCAGCACCCACGTCACCCACGTCGTGGTCGTGTGCAGCTCTCGCTGCAGTGTCGGCAGCGCAGGAATCACCATCGTCTGCTGCAGCGCGAACGCGATCCCGGCGAGCGTGAGGATCGCGAGCGTCACGTTGTAGTGCTGGCGCTCGACTTCCACTGGGCGCTGCCAGCCTATCGAGGCCGTTGTAGCGGAGCCCGCCGGAGTCGGCGGGCTCCGCGTCTTCGGCCCCCTCCGGCCGAACCTGTGTCAGCGACAGCCGCGAACCACTCGGTCGAGCGTCACGAGCCGGTCGAACGAGAGCGCCACCCGCGCCCGCACGACCGTTCGTTGCCTGAAGTGGAGCCTCGCCCGAAACGGCGAGCGCCCGTCTGTCACGAGCCGGCGGCCGCCGACGACGAACGCCGCGGACTCCACGCCTGCGCCCGAGACGGTTGCGGTGACGCCGCCGCACCGTCCCTTGCGGCTCGCGGTGAAACGCACGGCGGGGCGGGCGCGGCACGACGCGCCTCTGCAGCTCACGAGGGCGTGCAGCCGGGCCGCCAGCGACGCCTTCAGCGCCTCGTACGCGGGGTTCGCATGCTCGCTCTGGAGCTCGAACGGGTCCTTGCGCAGGTCGTAGAGCTCGCGGTCGCCGTTCGCATACTCGGCGTACTTGTAGTGCAGCGTCCTGATCCCGTCGAAGTGGCCCGTTCCCGGTGAGTTGTCGATCAGCAGGTCGCGCCCTATCTCCTTGCCGCCGTCGCGCCAGAATTGCAGGAGCGACACGCCTTCCTGCAACCGCCCCGGCTTCGCGTCCGCCGCGTCGAGGATCGTCGCCGCATCGTCCACGTTCAGCGCCAGCTGGCTGCGATGCACGCCGCGCGGCAGCGACCTGTTCCCCGTCCAGCGCAGCAGCAGCGGCAGGTGGATCGACGGCTCGTACCAGAGCACCTTGCCGTTCGCGACGCGGTGCTCGCCGTGGAAGAAGCCGTTGTCGGAGGTGAAGAGGATCAGCGTCGAGTCGAGCTCACCGGTCTGCCGCAGCGTCTCGACGATCGACGCCACGGCCTCGTCGACCGCCAGCAGGCTCTCGCGGCGCTGCTGCCAGTTCTCCTGGACCGCGGCGATCCGGGTGGGGTTCAGCAGCGTCCGGCGCCTGATGACCTGGGGCTTGTCGGAGACGTCGGCCTCGTTGAAGCTCGGCGGCTGCGGCAGCGGCGTGTTCTTGAACGCGTCGTGGTGCCGCGGTGCCGGTGTCGGCGTTCCGAGCCGGGGAGGATCCTCGGCTTCGCGAGGTCCGCCCGAGTGGTCGGCGAGGAAGGCGACCCACAGGAAGAACGGCCCTTCCGGCGCCCGGCGCCGGATGATCTCGTTTGCCTTGTCGCGATAGACGTCGGTCTGGTAACAGGCAGGTTGGGGCGTCGCGCAATAGGTGTGCAGCGTTCCACCCTCGTTCAGCGTGTAGTTGTAGTAGCGGTAGGTCGTCGGGTCGACCGCGCCGTGCCACTCGCTCCAGCCCGGCGGGATCTCGGTCGGGTTCTGGCGTCCGTAGCCGTTCAGGAACTTGCCGAGATGCGCGGTGTAGTACCCGCCGCGCTGCAGCCAGGCGGCGAGCGTGTTCGACTTGTCGAGCGCCTGGTAGCCGCCCTGTGGCGGCGAGTTACCGCGGACGCCGTTCGAGTGGGAGTACTGCCCCGTGAGGAACGTCGCACGCGACGGGCAACAGAGGGAGAAGGAGTCGAAGTTGTTGTCGAAGGTGACGCCCTGGTCGCCGATCAGACGACGCACGTTCGGCAGCACCTCCAGCTCGGCGAGCGTCTGGTCGTCCGTCTCGAGAACGACGATGTTCGGCCGTTGCACTGCACCTGCGGCCGCCTCCGCCGAGGCTTCGTGATGGTGTGCGCCGAGGGCGAGCCCGGCGGCGAGCGCGAGCGTCGCCGCGATGATCAGTCCCAGCCTGCGTTTCATCGCATCCCCCTGTCGCGAAGCCAGTGCTCCCGTTATTGCCACCGGCTGTGTGCGCCCCGTAGGGGGAGCGCAAACATTGTGTTAAGCGGCGAGCCGTTCTTCCGCCGGCCGCTCCGCGACGAGGACGACGGAGCGGGAGCGGAGCCACACGAAGAAGGAAACGGACAGGCCCGCGATCCCGGCGACTCCGAAGGCGAGCTCCGTGCCGCCGGCCGCCGTCAGCCAGCCGGACAGGATGCCACCCGCGGTGCCCGTGCCTGCGAAGGCGAAGAAGTAGAGGCCGATCAGCCGGCCGCGCAGGTGGTCGGGAGAGGCGAGCTGAATGAGCGAATTCGAGTTGGAGGACCAGGTCGTGAAGCAGATTCCCGCGACCAGGAGGAGCAGCGCGACGACGACCGTGTTGCGCATCGGCGCGATCAGCAGCTCGGAGAGGGCAAAGCCGGCGCTTCCGAGCGCCGTCGTGCCGAGAGTCGCGCGGCTGAGGTGGGCGGAGGCGAGTGCGCCGATGAGCGCGCCGACTCCGAACAGCGCCGAGAGCACGCCGAAGGTCTCCGGCCCCGAGTGCAGCGTCTGCTTCGCGAGCACCGGCAGCAGGACGGTGAAGTTGAGGCAGAAGGTGCTCATCACGAAGACGAGCACGAGCATCAGCCAGATCTGCTCGTCGCGGCGCGCGAAGGAGATCCCTTCCTTGAGCCCGACGAGAAGCGTGCGCGGCCGCTCGCGACGCTCGACCGCGTGGAACTCCCGCGTCCGCATCATCAGCAGACCGGCGAGGACGGCGATGTAGCTTGCCGCGTTCGCCGCGAAGCAGATGCCCGTACCGACGGTGGCAATCAGGATGCCGGCGAGCGCAGGACCGAAGATGCGGGCGCCGTTGAAGAGCCCTGAGTTGAGGCTGATGGCGTTCGGCAGCTCCGCCGGGCCGACCATCCGGAACGTGAGCGACTGGCGCGAGGGAGCGTCGAGCACCTGCACGAGGCCCATCAGTGCCGCGATCACGTACACGTGCCACGCCTGCGCGACTCCGGCGAGCGCGACCACTGCCATGACGGAGGCGAGCACCATCTGCGTTGCCTGCGTGCCGATCACCGTCCGCCACGAGTCGAGCCTGTCGACCACGACTCCCGCCACGAGGCTGAAGAGCGTGAACGGCATGAACTGGCAGAGGGCGAGGATGCCGACCGCAACCGGCGAGTGCGTCAGCGAGAGGACCAGCCACGCCTGCGCGACGCGCTGCATCCACGTGCCGGTGTTCGAGATCACCTGGCCGGTGAAGAACAGGCGGTAGTTGCGGTGCTTCAGCACGCTCGAGAAGGTGCGCTTGGAGGCACGGAGGATTGCCGCCGTCACGCCTCGTCCTCTTCCAGGAGGTGCGTCAGCGGCTCGATCGCGGCGTCGATCGCGTCGAGCTCTTCTGGATCGAGCTCGCGCAGGCGCGCCGAGAGCCAGGCCGTCCGCTTCGACTTGACGGAGCGCAGAACCCTCTGCCCCGCGGCGGTGAGGGTCAGGCCGACGCGGCGCTGGTCGCCCTCGACAGGGCTGCGCTCGACGAGACCGGCTTCCTCGAGCCGGGCGACGAACTTCGACATGCCGGGCACCGAGATCCGCTCGAGGGCCGCGAGCTCGCGCATCCCGATCCCCGGGTGGTACTTGATCTGGACGAGGAGGCCCACTTGTCCGCCCGTGACACCCAGGGAATGGATCTCGCGGCGCAGCTCCCGGTTGAGGCGGAGGAGCACGGGCCGGAGGCGATTGGCGAGGACGGTGGTGTCGGCGGCGACGGAGGACATTTCGTTAACCAGGTTAACGAATCGGCCGGGGTCGGCGCGCCGCTGAGCGTAATCCCTCGATGGAGGGGCACAATGTCGCCGTGGCGCGGAACCCACTCGAGGACGTGGCCCGGGGTCTGAAGGTCTTGGGTGACCGTCTGTCCCAGACGACGGGCGCCGACCCCTCCGACTGGATCTCGGACCAGCTGAGGCGGCCGGAGCCGGCCAGGACGCTGCCCGAGCTGCAGGCGGAGCTCGACCAGCTGGTCGGGCTCGAGACGGTGAAGGAGCAGGTGCGCTCGCTGGTGGCGTTCCTGCAGGTCCAGGCGGAGCGCCAACGCCACGGTCTGCCGGAGGTGGCGACCTCGCAGCACCTGGTCTTCCTCGGCAATCCCGGTACGGGCAAGACGACGGTGGCGAGGCTGCTCGCGGAGATGTACCGCGCGATGGGATTGCTCAAGCGCGGCCATCTGGTCGAGGTCGACCGTGCCGGCCTCGTCGGCCAGTACGTCGGCATGACCGCGATCAAGACGGACCGCGTCATTCGCCGTGCCCTGGACGGCGTGCTCTTCATCGACGAGGCGTACGCGCTCGCCCCCGGCGACGAGCGTCAGGACTTCGGGCCCGAGGCGATCGAGACGCTGCTGAAGCGGATGGAGGACTACCGTCACCGGCTGGTGGTGATCGTCGCCGGCTATCCGCGGCTGATGCACCACTTCCTGCGGTCGAATCCCGGGCTGCGGTCGCGGTTCTCGCGCGAGATCGCGTTTCCCGACTACTCGACCGGCGATCTCGTCGCGATCACGCAGAAGCTCGCCGGTGAGTACGAGTACTCACTCGACGAGGAAGCGCTCGCTTCCCTCGCCCGCATTCTCGGTGGCTCGGCGCGCGGCGAGGGCTTCGGCAATGCGCGCTTCGCTCGGACGCTCTTCGAGCAGGCGCTCAATGCGCAGGCGCTGCGGCTCGCGGGCGTCCAGGGCGCCGAGCTCGGCGAGCTCGAGCGGGGCGAGCTGATGACCCTGAGGGCGGAAGACTTCCTGGCCGCGGCGCGCGCGCTCGGCGAGGACCCCGCGGCCGAGGAGCCGCGGGGGGCATTCTGGCGCCGCCGTCGCTAGTTCGCGATCTTGCGCTACGGCTTCAAAACGAGCTCGTGCGTATCTCCCAGGGCCGAAGGACAAGCTCCCGGCCGGCGAAGCGGACCGCTTGCTCGTCCGCGCTCTCGTTCACGAGCCGCGCCCACCCAGGCTGGAGCGCCGTCAGCACGACCCTCTCGTCGCCTTCGAGCGCCGGCCCGGCCGTCGCGCCGAGCTTTCGGCCCGCGGCAGTCCCTCGGGCCGTGAGCAGCGGATGGCGGTAGCGCTCGGCCTGCTCGTGGACAGAGTCGGCGCTCGCGAGATAGGCGAAGGAGAAGGTCTGCGGTCCGCGCATCTGCGCCGCGGGGATCGGGAGCGAGGGACCTGCGGGGTCCTCCCGCCACGGGTTGTCGTGCCGGCTGATGAGGCCGGTCGAGCGCAGGATCGTGAGTGCGAGCTCGCCGCCGGTCAGCTCGTACTCCGTCACCTGGTCGAGCAGGAGGGCCACGCCGCCCGCGGCGACGAAGGCCGAAGCGGGATACGTCGGGATCGGCACCTCCCCGTACCCGCCTTCGGGCTCGAGGCCGCGCTCGACGACTCCGAACTGTCCTTGCGCGCGTGAGTGGTCCGCAGCGGCGCGCAGCGGAACGTGCACGCGCACGCGCTGGTCGTCGCACTGGTTGTCGAAGTCGATCCGGATGCGGACGAAGGGCTCGCCGGCACGCTGCTCGAAACGGGTCCGGGTCTCCACGCGCTTGCCGTCCCACACGTACGCGCGATGCAGGACGTCGACGGTGCGCAGCGCCCCCTCCTCGACGCGCTCGAGTCGTTCGTCGGCCGGGGTGTCGATGAGGACGTCGTCCGGCGGCGGCGCGTAGTTGTAGCTGTCGCCGACGTCCTTCCCCCGCACGATTCGGGTGAGCTGCGTCACCTCCTGAAGAGGACCTGTCCTAGGGACAGTCCCTCGGCCACGGACGGAACGGACACTCGTCCAGCCCAGCGGCGGCGCCGTCACCGCCGCGACGACCCTCCGCCGAGGCTGCGAGACGACCCGCAACGTCCACTCGCCCTCCGCGGCCGCGAGTGTGAGCTCGCGGACGAGCGCCTCGACGTCGAGGTAGTCGGGGTCTGGCTCGTCGCCGACCTCGAGGGTCGCCGTTCCGACGTCGATCCGCAGG
The DNA here is from genome assembly GCA_035764165.1 of Gaiellaceae bacterium. Lineage (GTDB taxonomy): Bacteria > Actinomycetota > Thermoleophilia > Gaiellales > Gaiellaceae > 3-1-20CM-4-69-9. Next base: position 27,204 of record DASTZS010000043.1, read on the forward strand.
CCGTTGACGAAGCGGCCGAAGAGCTCACGACCGTGGAGCCGGCGGGCGACCGTGAGCGGCACCTCCGGAGCGGCCACCCTGGTCTCCCACAGGAACGGCTCCTGGCGGCCGATCTCCTGCGTCGGTACACGCGGGCCGTCCCGCAGCTCGAGCTCGACCGTCTCCCAGTCTTCTTCGACTCGTACCTCGAGCTCGACGAGGTCGGTGCGTTCCCGCGGCGAGGGATTCACGACGGCGAAGGCGTCCTTCGGCACCTTGGCCGCGATCCGCGCGACCGCCCGTTGCGCGAGCTCGCGCCCAATCTGCTCGGCCTCCGCGTAGCGGACGAGCACCTGTGCAGAGACCTCGTCCGCCGAGCAGCCGCAGATGGAGTCGTGCGCCGCGTTCTGGAACATTCTCAGCCACGCCTCCGCGAGGAAAGGCTCGGGCCAGTCCGTTCCATAGAGCGCCTGGAGCGGTTCCGCGTAGCGCTCGAGCCAGCGCTCCGCCCGCGCGCAGGCGGCCTTCAGGTCGATGCGCGCAGAGACGACGCCGGGAAGCAGATTCGCGCGCGCCGCGGACCGCATCTCGCCGCGCCAGCGGCCGAGTCCTGTCTCGGCTGCGTCGGCGAGATACTCCCCGAGCGTGCCGACGTGCGCGCCGGGGGGAACGCGTTGCGCGAAGTCGTGCACGAGCGGCATGTGGTCGGTGCCGACCATCCCGAGCACCCGGTCGCCGCCGAACCAGGGACGGAAGCGCTCCTCGAGCGGCGCCAGGCTCACCTCCCCGGGCACCTCGAAGATGTACGCGGCATTCCCGTAGCCGGCCGGCAGGTACTCGGCGACCACGGCAGACCCGTCGAGGCCTTCCCAGACGAAGCGGTGGAAGTCGACCGCTGCGGGGACGCCGCGCCAGACGACGGCCGTCTCGATGCCGGCCGCGCGGAGGATCTGCGGCATCTGCGCGACGTGGCCGAACATGTCGGGCAGGTAGCCCACCTGCATGGCTTCGCCGAACTCGGCGGCGCGGCGGAGCCCGGCCTCGAGATTGCGCAGCGTCGTCTCGCCGTCGACGAGGAACTCGTCGACGAGCGTCAGCCACGGCCCGAGGGCCAGTCGCCCTTCGCCGACGAGCCGACGGATGCGCCCTTCTCCTTCGGGCCGGATCTCGAGGTAGTCGTCGACGGTCGCGAGCTGGCCGTCCAGCGTGAAGCGCAAGGTGGGATCGGCCTCGAGCCGGTCGAGCACCTCGTCGACCACGTCGACGAGCGACATGCGGAACGACTGGAACGGGCGGTGCCACTCCCGGTCCCAGTGCGTGTGCGGGACGAGGAAGACCGAGGTGCTCAGAGCGCGCATCCCTGGGGCGCAGCTGGCGGTACGAGGCCGGAGGGCACAGTGCTTCCTAGCACGGGCCCGGAGAGCATCGGACCGCCAGCTGCGTCAGCCGACCGCGGAGCCGGGCTTCGCCCGGCGGGAGCGGTCGGCGGCCAGGATGCCGCGCTCAGGTCTTGACGGAGCCTGCGAGCAGGCCCTGCACGAAGTAGCGCTGCAACGAGAAGAACACGATCAGCGGCACGATCATCAACAGGAAGGCGGCTGCGGCGAGCAGGTGGAACTCGACGCCGTACGTCGACAGCAGCGTCGTGATCTTCACGGTCATCGGCTGCCGGTGCGGGTCGCCGATGAGGACGAGCGCCATCAGCAGGTCGTTCCAGACCCAGAGGAACTGAAAGATGCCGTAGGACGCCAGTGCCGGTACCGACAGCGGGATGACGATGCGGCGGAAGATCTCGAAATTCGACGCGCCGTCGATGCGTGCCGCTTCGACCAGGTCCTTGGGCAGGGTGATGAAGAAGTTGCGCAGCAGGAAGATCGCGAGCGGGAGCCCGAAGGCCGTGTGCGCGAACCAGATGCCCACGAACCCGAGCTGGTCGATACCGAGATGTGGCTTGTTCAGCTGCCAGTCGTTGAAGAGCTTCAGCAGCGGCACCAGCGCCATCTGGATCGGCACGATCATGAGCGCGACGATCAGCAGGAAGACGCCGTCGCGGAACGGGAACGGGATCCAGGCGAATGCGAACGCGGCGAGCGAGCCGAGCACGAGCGGGAGGAGCGTCGCCGGAATGGTTATGTAGAGCGAGTTCAGGAATGCCTGGCCCATCCCGGCGGAGTGGAGGACGAGCGAGTAGTTGTGCCCGGTGAGCGAGCCGAGGTCGCCGAAGGCATGCCACCAGCCCGTCGAGAGGATGTCCGACCGCGGCCGGAACGACGTGATCGCCAAGCCGATCGTCGGGAGCGTCCAGAGGAGCGCGACGCCGATCAGCACGATGTGCAGCGGCGAGCGCGACAGTGCGCGGACGATGCGGCCGGACAGGGTGGTCGGTGTCGCGAGGACGGGTGCTTCGATTGACGCCATCAGGCGATCACCCTCGAGCTGCGGAAGCGCGTGACGCTCAGGATCATGAACGGCAGCAGGACGATGAACATGAACGTCGCGATTGACGCCCCGTAGCCCCAGCGTCCGTTGACCAGCGCTTCCGTGTACATGTTGAACGCGATCACGCGAGCGCCGCCGTTGATGCCGCCGCCGGGGCCGGCCATCACGTAGATGATGTCGAAGACCTTGATCACGTTGATCAGGAGCCAGACCGTGACGACGGAGATCGGCAGGCTCAGCATCGGCAGCATTACGCGCCGGAAGATCGCCCACTCACCGGCGCCGTCGACGCGGGCCGCTTCGATGATCTCCGTGGGAATGCCCTTCAGCGCCGCCGACAGCACGACCATCGCGAAGCCGGTCGACGCCCACACGTACGCGAAGATGATCGCGTAGTTGAGCGTGTCGGGTCTGCCTAAGAACGAGATCGGACTACCGCCGATACCGTGGATGACCGCGTTGATCAGGCCGATCGAGGGGTCGGGGCTGTAGACGAAGAGCCAGATCACGCCGACCGCGGTGGCGGAGATCGCCATCGGCACGAAGATCATCGACTTCACGACCGGCTCGTAGCGCACGCGCACGGTCAGGACCGCGAGCGCGAGGCCGAACACGAGACAGGCGAGCGTGTAGATGACGAGCCACTTCAGGTTGTTGACGACCGCGCCGGTTGGCGGGAAGTGCGATCGGTCGAGGAAGTCGGGATCCGAGGTGAGCAGATCCTTGAAGTTCTGCAGGCCGAGGTAGTGCTCGAACTTGAAGCCGAACCCGCGGTAGAACGCGAGCCGGATCGTCTGCACCGCGGGATAGACGAGGAAGAGGCCCAGGACCGCGAGGGCCGGGCCGGCGAAGATCAGCCCCTGCAGGGTTTCCCTGCCCTTGCCGCCCGACAGGCGCGGCGCGTGGGCGGGGGCTCGAGGGAGGGAGGCCGAGAGGGGGTCGGTGCTCATCGTTCGGGAAGGGCGGGGGCGGCGCCTCGGCGCCGCCCCCGCGGATCTCCTAGCCGCCCGAGAAGGCCTTCTTCGCCTTCGCCTGGAAGCTCGAGAGCTTCGACTTCATCGAGCCCGGGCTCTGGAGGATCCCCTGCAGAGTCGAGCCCCAGTCGTCTCCGAGCGAACCGGGCAGCAGGTCGGAGCCGTCGAACAGGAACACCTTCGCGCTGGCGACCTGCTTGGCCTCCTTGCGCACGAGGGAGTTCGGGTACGCGCCCCCCTTCACCTGCCTGTTGGGCGAGACGATCGCCCCCGTCGAGACCCAGATCGTGCCGGCCTCGCTCGAGGAGATGTACTTCAGGAAGGAACGCACGTCGGCGTTGTCCGTGAACGCGGCCGCGAGATCACCGCCGCCGACGAGCGGGTGGCCGTACGCCGGCTTGATCGTCGGCCACGGGAACGAGTCGATCGTCTTCCCCGGCCGCAGGGCGGTGTTGACCTGGTCCAGCGCGATGCCGCCGACGAAGCCGCCCTCCATGTACATGTTCGCCTTCGGGCTCTTGCCGAAGACCTGCCCGATCCCGTCGACGAAGCCCGTGCCGAGCGCACCCTGCACGCCGCCCGCCAGGTACTTGTTCTGCAGGATCTGCAGCATCGTCCGCAGTGCGCTCGAGACCGAAGCGTCGCTGAACGAGAGCTTGCCGGCGAACAGCCGCTGGTACTTCGCGGGTCCGGCCGTGCGGGCGTAGACGTTCTCGAACCAGTCCGTGAGCGTCCACGAGTCCTTCGCTCCCTGAGCCCACGGCGTCTTGCCCTTGGCCTTCAGCTTCTTCGTGACCGCCAGCAACTGCGCCCACGTCGTCGCCGGCTTCAGCTTCAGCGACTTGAAGACGTCGGGCCGGTACCAGATGACGCTCTTCGAGTTCGCCTTCGCGGCGACCCCGTAGGTCTTGCCGTCGACGGTCCCGAGCTTGACCCACGCCGGGCTGTACCGCGCCCTGATGTAGCCCGACGAGAGCCCCATGGTTGCGAGGTTCTTCACGGCGCCTTGCCGTGCGAGATCGGCGAGCACGCCCGGTCGCGGGATGATCGCCACCTCGGGCGGGTTGCCCGCCGCGAGCCGCGTCCGGATCACGGGCACGAAGTCACGTGCCGTCGTGTAGTTGACCTTGATGCCGGTCTTCTTCGTGAAGGCATCGGTCACCTTGATGAATGCGTCCTTCTCGCTCCCGCCCCAGAGCGAGAGGACCTCGATCGTCCCTGCGTGTTTCTTTGCCGGCTTCGCGCTGATCGCCGTCGCCGTCAATCCGGCGGTGAGCACGGCGATTGCGACAGCCGACGCGATGAGCGATTTGCGTCGCTTCAACTCACTCCTCCTCCTCTTGTTAGACCCCAGTTGCTCTCCCGATGCTATCTCTCGGCGCAAGCGCCTCCGCCTCACTTCGCCGCCGTCAAGCTGAGCTCCGTCTCCGGATCGAAGACGTGCAGCTTGTCTCCCGCGATGGCGAAGTCCACCTGCTCGCCCGCCTTGACCTTCTTGTCCGACGGGACGAGCGCCACGATTTCGTGGCCCTCGGACTGCGCGTGGATCAGCTCCTCGTGGCCGAGGTACTCGACCACGTCGATCTGTGCCGGGATTCGCACGGCGCCGGAGCCCGGGTGCCCGTTCAGCTCGAGGTCCTCCGGACGGAACCCGATCAACAGGTCTCTGCCCCTGTTCTGCTCGGCGGCCTTCGCGGCACGGCCGCTCAGCTCGAGTGTGGTGCCGCCCAGCTCGAGCCTGCCGTCCTGCGCCGTCGCGGTCGCGAAGTTCATGGCGGGTGAGCCGATGAACGCCGCGACGAAGACGTTGACGGGGTTGTCGTAGAGCTCGGGCGGCGAGCCGACCTGCTGCAGGACGCCCTGGCTCATCACGGCGATGCGGTCTCCCATCGTCATCGCTTCCACCTGGTCGTGGGTGACGTAGATCGTCGTCGTCTCCAGCCGGCGCTGCAGACGCAGGATCTCCGCCCGCGTCTGCACGCGCAGCTTCGCGTCGAGGTTCGAGAGCGGCTCGTCCATGAGGAAGGCGGCCGGCTCACGCACGATCGCGCGTCCGAGAGCGACCCGCTGCCGCTGGCCGCCCGAAAGCGCACGCGGCTTCTTGTCGAGCAGGTTCTCGAGATTGAGGATGCGCGCTGCTTCCTCGACCCGTCGCTTGATCTCCTGCTTCGGTGTCTTCAGCAGCTTGAGCCCGAATGCCAGGTTGTCGAAGACCGACATGTGCGGGTAGAGCGCGTAGGACTGGAAGACCATGGCGATGTTGCGGTCTTTCGAGGGAACGCGGTTGACGATTCGCTCGTCGATCTTGATCTGGCCGCCGGTGATCTCCTCGAGGCCCGCGATGCAGCGCAGGGCGGTCGTCTTTCCGCAGCCCGAAGGCCCGACGAGGACGAGGAACTCGCCGTCCTTGATCAGGAGATCCAGGTCGTCGACGGCGACCGTGCCGTCGGCGTACGCCTTCGTGAGGTGGTCGAAGGTGACGGTCGCCATGCGCGGATGATGCTATCCCGCGAGCGCCTCCGCGCATAGGCGCTGGAAATGGCGCACGAGCTGCTCGCTCTCGGTGAGCAGGCGGCCCTCGGCGAGGACGCTGGAACGGACGCCCCGCTGGACGCCTTCGACGAGGGCCCGGTCCTCGCTCCCGACCTGGTTGTCGAACGCCAGCAGCTCGTCGATCCACTCCTGCTCGACGTCCGGCGCGAAGAAGTAGTCGAGAAAGCGCCCGGTCCGCTCCGGCCCGAGCGGGAGCATCGGGCCGCAGGAGAGATTCGGGTGGCCGGGGAACACGTTCAGGCCGAAGTTCGGCCAGAGGAAGTGGAACTGGCTGCGCGGAACCTCGCCGTCGGCGAGGAAGGATGCGCCGCCGTCGCGCAGAGGCCCGATCTGACTCGACGTGAGGCCGCTGGCCTCCAGCCGGTAGGAGTCGGGCGAGACGTCGACTGCCGCGCTGAACCCGGGGTGGGCGACGGCGCAGTGGTAGCACTCGAGGAAGTTCTCGCAGGAGATCTTCCAGTTCGCCTCGAGCTCGAACTCCGTGCGAAAACGGAACTCGAGTGAGTCGACGTCGAGGATCTCCTCCAGCCGGGTCGGCACGTCGGCGAGCGCGTCGGCGAGCTGCCCGGCTTGGGGATCGGGATTCACGAAGACGAACGGACCCCACGTATCGACCTGGATCTGCGCGAGGCCGAGGTCGGCCGCGTCGAAGCCAGGCTCGCGGTCGGAGCGCGGCGCTGCTCGCAGGCTGCCGTCGAGCGAGTACGTCCACGAGTGGTACGGGCACTGCAGCGTCTCACGGCGACCCGACCCGCTCGCGACGACGTGACCGCGGTGGCGGCAGACATTCAGGAACGCCCGCAGCTCACCGTCGCGCGCGCGTGTAACAACAACCGGGATCTCTCCGGCCGACGCTGCGAAGAACCCGCCCTCCTCGATTTGGCCCGTGTGACCGACGTATTGCCAGGCATGCGCGAAGATTCGCTCCCCTTCGCGGCGGAGGACGTCAGGGTCGGCATACCACGCCCACGGCAGAGACCGTTCCACGCTCGCGAACTGTAGTGTCCAGGCCGTGGCCGCAACGAAGACGCGGAAGCTTCCGCTCATGGAGCAGTTCTTCGCCGTCCGGCGCTTCTCCTCGGCCTTGGCCTTCACCGCGGACGGTGCGCACGTGCTCTTCGCGAGCAACATGTCGGGCCAGTTCAATCTCTGGCGCGTCCCGGTCGAAGGCGGCTGGCCGCACCAGCTGACTGCGTTCTCGGACGAGACGGTCAGGGGCGTCGGCGTGTCGCCCGACGGGCGGATCGTCCTGTGCGCCGACCACGACGGTGACGAGTTCCACCAGCTCTACCTGCTCGACTCGGAGCGAGGTTGGCCGGAGAAGCTGACGGACGAGCCCGAGGTCCAGCACTACGTCGGCGGTGCCGCGTGGTCGCCGGACGGGACGAGGTTCGCCTACGCGGCGAATGCGCGAACGCCCGGCGACATGGAGGTCTGGGTGCGCGACATCGACACGGGCGAGGCGCGTCCCGTGTTCGGCGAAGGCAAGTTCTCCTTCCCAGGCGGCTTCTCTCCGGACGGGACGAAGCTCTTGGTGCTCGACTTCCGCAACAACAGCGACCTCTCCACCCACCTCGTCGACCTCGAGAGCGGCGAGACGCGCGAGCTGACGCCGCACGACGACGACGCCATCTTCCTGCCCGGGCCGTGGGCCGCCGACGGTTCCGGCTTCTACCTGGCCACGGATGCGGGGAGCGAGTTCCGCGGCCTTGCGTTCTACGACCTCGGCTCGGACGGCTGGGACTGGGTCGAGGAGCCGACGCAGGACGTCGAGGACGTGACGCTGTCGGACGACGGGCGCGTGCTCGCTTGGCTCGTGAACGACGAGGGCTATGCCCGGCTGCGCCTGCGTGACCTCGAGACCGGGAAGGACTTGCCCGAGTCGGACTTGCCGGGCGGGGCGCGTCCGCACCTCACCGGCGACGAGCCGCCGCTCGTGCTCTCGCCGGACGGCTCGTTCGCCGCGCTCGTGATCACGAGCCCGCGGCGGCCGCCGGAGGTCTGGCTCGTCGAGACCGAGACCGGCCGAGCGCGCGCGCTGACCGACAGCCGCCTGGGCGGCCTGCTCGAGGATGACCTCGTCGACGCCGACATCGTGAGGTACCCGACGTTCGACGGCCGGGAGATCCCGGCGTGGCTCTACCGGCCCGACGTGGACGGAAAGGTTCCCGTCGTCCTGTCGATCCACGGCGGACCGGAGGCGCAGGAGCGGCCGGTCTACCAGCCGCTCTACCAGTACCTCCTCTCGCGCGGCATCGCCGTGCTCGCGACAAACATCCGCGGCTCGACGGGCTATGGCAAGTCGTACCAGCGGCTCGTGCAGCGCGACTGGGGCGGAGGCGACATGCACGACTGGGAGCATGCGGTGAAGTGGTTGCGGGAGCAGGACTGGGTCGCGCCCGACCGGATCGGCGTGTACGGGGGGTCGTACGGCGCCTTCGCGGTGCTGACGTGTGTCACCCGCTTGCCGCAGTACTGGGCCGCCGCCGTTGACATCTTCGGTCCGGCCAACCTCGTCACGTTCGCCAAGGCGGTGCCGCCGACCTGGAAGCGGTTCATCGCGCGCTTCGTCGGCGATCCCGAGACCGAGGCGGACTTCCTGATGGAGCGCTCGCCGATCACGTACGTGGAAAACGTGCAGACGCCGCTGCTGGTGATCCAGGGAGCAACGGATCCGCGCGTGGTCAAGGGTGAGTCGGACCAGCTCGTCGAGCGGCTGGAATCACTCGGCCGGGAGGTGGAGTACGTCGTCTTCGAGGACGAAGGGCACGGCTTCACGAAGCGGCCGAACGAGCTGAAGGCCTACCGCCTCGCCGCGGAGTGGCTCGAGCGACACTTAGTGGCTCAGAGCCACTAAGTCACACTTCGCGGTACCGCGCCTGTATGACGCAGAAGAGGCCGAAGGCGAACAGCCCGGCGGCGACGAGTGCGAGCAGCATCGTTCCATACGGCGCGGCTGCGACCTTGCGCAGCGCACCGTCGATGCCTCGAGCCTTGTCGGCGTCGTACTCGGCGGCGGCCTTGAAGAAGAACCAGGAGATCAGGCCGAACACGACGGCCCGAGACATCAGCCCGACGAATGCGATGCGTGACGTCCACTTCAGCTCGGTCGCGCGGATCGACGACGCCTATCTCGACCCGATGAAGTCCTCCTAGCCGAGGCCGAGTTTGGTGAACACGAGGAGCCCGCGCGAGCGGGCTCCTCTTCGTTCACCGGGTCAACGTGATCTTCGTCAACCCGGCCGGGCTGTCCACGTCCACGTTCCGTAACGTGGCAAGCCGCACGGCGGCGACCTGCCCCGGTACGACGGTGAGCAGCGGGCTGAGCCATTCCGGCACGTTCGCCAGCAGCGGCAGCGGCGTGCTCGACTCGGCGAGGAAGCCGTCGTCGTCACTGATCGCGATCACCTCGGCCCCTCGCTCGCGCATCTTCTCCACCGCGACACGCATGCTCGCAAGCGTCCGGCCCCCCGGGGCGACCACGATTGCCGGGCGCCCCGCCTTCAGCGCCGCAATCGGGCCGTGGAGCAGATCCGCCGACGAGAACGCCTCGAATTGCGCCCCCGACAGCTCGCGGATCTTGAGGGCGATCTCGAACGCGGTGCCGTAGTTGACACCGCGGGCGACGACGCTGCCACCCTCGACGTCCCGATAGCGGTCGAGCGCTCGGGTTCCCGCGAGCGAATGCTCGAGCTGCTCAGCGACCTTGTCGGGCATGGACTCCAGGTCGAGCAGCCTTTGCGCGTCGCCGCCGGTCGAGAGGAGCGCGACCGCGGCGATGGAGTTGAGGTAGGTCTTCGTCGCTGCCACAGCACGCTCTTCGCCGGCGTGCAGCGGCAACACCGCGTCGGCGGCGTCGGCGAGAGACGATTCCGGGTCGTTTGTGATCGCGAGCGTCGGCCGGTTCTGCTTGCGGGCCTCTGCGAGCACTGCGACGACGTCGGGAGAGGCGCCGGACTGCGAGATGCCGATGACCGCAGCCGGGCCGAGCTCGGGCGGCGCGTCATACACGGTGTACAGGGACGGAGTCGCGAACGCGACCGGTAGGCGGTTGACGGTTCCGAAGAGGTACTGCAGGTAGCGTGCGACGTTGCTGGAGCTGCCGCGCGAGACGACGAGCAGATAGCGGACATCGTCACGGAGCAGGTCCTCGACGATCGCCGGGGCGTGGGCGGACTCGGCCGCGAGGAACCGCTCGAGCGCTACAGGTTGCTCGCGGAGCTCGGCCTCAACCCACGACATCTGCGACCGCCTCGCGGACGAGTCCGCCCGTTGCGGTCAGGCGCGCACGCGCCGTCTGCGCGTCGACTCCTGCGAGCAGCGAGACGATCGCGACCTTCGCATCTCCCTCGGCCGCGTGGATTGCCCTGGCGACCTCCTCTTCCGGCGCCGCTGTCGCGATCGCGACGGCGCGGCGCGCCCGCGCGCGCAGCTTCTCGTTCGAGGCCTGCACGTCCACCATCAGGTTCCCGAAGGTCTTGCCGAGCCGGACCATCACGATCGTCGAGATCGTGTTCAGGACGAGCTTCTGCGCCGTGCCGGCCTTCATGCGGGTCGAGCCGGAGATGACCTCCGCGCCGGTCTCGACCGCGATCGGGTGGTCGGCCTTGTCCGCGAGCTCGGAATCGCGGACGCAGGCGAGGCCGATCGTCAGGGCACCTGCGTTCGCGGCCTGCTCGAGAGCGGCGAGCGTGTACGGGGTGCGTCCACTGGCGCTGATGCCGAGCACCACGTCCTGGGCTCCGACGCCGAGCGCGGCGAGGTCACGTGCCCCGGCAGCGGCGTCGTCCTCCGCCGCTTCCTCCTCCGTCGTGACCGCAACGATCCGGTCGGTGGAGAAGGTCGGACCGACCTCGGCGGCGTCGGCAGCAGCTGCTCGGCCCGACGAACCGGCGCCGACGTAGACGAGACGACCACCCGACTCCAGCCGCTCGACGATCGCGTCGATTGCGGTCGCGATCGCAGCTCCGGCGGTCGCAACCGCTTCGGCGACGGTTCGATCCTCGCGGTTGATCAGTCCGACGAGCTCCGGCGTGGGGCGCAGGTCGAGGTCGAGCAGGTCGACGCGGTGACGCTCCGTCGCGACACCTCCGCCCGTCAGCGCGCGGGTGACCGCTTCCCACACGAGCGGCGAGTCGGGCGTCGCCAGGCGGGTCATGTGACCACACGCCTCGTACCCCCAGGTCCAGACGTCGTCGATGCCGGCGGCGCGCGTTGCCTCGACGGCGGCCTCCAGGTCGGGAACGTCCTCGCGCGTGAGCCCGAAGCTCGGCAGCCACATCTGCGCCTGGACGCCGTGCCGGGCGGCGGTCTCGCCGAGCAGCTGTGCGAAGCGCCCGACGAAGGAGCCGGCGGGCTCGTCGAAGTTCTTCCAGTAGGGGTCGGTCGCCAGCACCGAGAGGTGCGGCAAGGAGGCGACGGCGTCCCAGTCGCTGACGCCGTGGGGCCCGTCGGTCAGCGGCAGCAGGCAGATCGTGTTCTTGCCGCCGCGGGCGGCCACGTGCGCGGTGACCTCGCCGAGGAAGTCGACCGCAGACTTTTCACGAAATTGTTGCACCTCCGGGGTCAGACCCTGCGACATGTCCAGGCCGGACAGCTCGACACACAATTGGCACACACAGGCCCAGCGCGCGGGATCGTCGACACCCACGTGCTCCGGCACGGTCCAGTGCGGCTCGTCCCAGAACACGTAGTCGGTGCCGGCCTCGAGCGCCGCGTCAGCCCACTCCTTGCAGAACGCGCGGTAGGCGGGATTGTTGAGGCAGCCGGTGGCGACGCGGCGGCCGTCGTCGAGCACCTGGCAGTGCTCGGGATGGAGCGTGACCCAGAGGCTCTCGGCCTCGCCGCCGAACGTTCGCCCGACACCCCACGGACACATCTGCACCTCGAGCCCGAACTCGTGCGAGGCGGCGACGAGCTCCGCCATCGTGCCGCGGTAGTAGGCGAGGTCGTTCTCCGACAACGTGTGCAGGACCGCCGTGTAACCCCGGGCGGCGATGTCCTCGAGATCGCGCCGGGCATGGCGAGGGATGCGAACGCCGAAGTACGAGACGCCGGCGCGCTTCATCGATCAGCAGGGTCCCCGGCCGCGGCGAGCACGGGCGCGGGAACGGCGGGACGGTCGCGCCGCTGCGACAGCTCGGCGACGAGCCGATACCGGTCGCCGCGGTAGAGCGAGCGCACGAACTCGACGGTCTCGCCGGTGGACGTGCGCGACGTGCGCTCGAAGAGGAATGCCGGCGAGTGCAGCGGCACGCCGAGGAGCTCCGACTCCTCTTCGTTCGTCACGGTGGGCTCGATCGACTGCACCCCGCTTGCGATCACGACGCCGTATTCCTTCTCGAGCAGCTCGTAGAACGAGGCATTCTCCAGGGCCTCGCGCGAGAGCCCGGGCACGAACTCGGCCGGTACGTGGAGCGTCTCGAGCGCCATCGGCTCTCCGTCGGCCAGGCGCAGGCGCCGGATCAGCACCACCTTCGAATCGGGAGACAGGCGCAGCGCCCGGCCGACGGCGGCGCCCGCATGCGTCACGCGCAGCTCGATCGTCTTGCTTCCAGCAGTCATTCCCCGTCGGCGCATGTCCTCGCTGAAGGAGGTGAGGGTGAGCTGCTGGGCGATCTTCGGCTCGCTGACGAAGGTGCCGCTCCCGTGCCGGCGCTCGAGATAGCCGTCCCGGACGAGGTCGTCGAGAGCCGCCCGGAGCGTCAGGCGCGACACGCCCAGCTCGGCGCTGAGGCGGCGCTCGGACGGAATCGCCTGTCCGACCTGCAGCTGGTCGATCAGCTCGAGGACGCGCTGCCTGGTCAAGACCTGTTTGCTCACCGCGCTCCTATGGAAGCACAGTAGCCCCAGCATGGTCAAGACCACTAGGCCGCAATCAGCGGAAATTCACCCCCTTGACACCAAGATTGGTCTGTGCCAATCTCCCGACTGGTGGTTGGTGGTCTAAACCAATCGGGGATGTCCAGATGGCTCCCCGTGCTCCGGGAGGCGACATGAAAGCTCGATTCCTCGTGGCGGCAGTCCTTGCCGCCATGCTCGCCGTTGCGGCGACGACCGCAAGCGGCGGGACGTCCAAGGTCCAGGCCGACAAGATCGTGGTCTGGCTGCAGAACGACGCCCAGAACGGGTGGCCCGAAGCAGTGGCCCTCGCAAACAGGGCCTTCAAGGCACAGCACCCGGGCGTCGACGTCGACATCCAGTATCAGTCGTGGGGGAACCATCTCCAGAAGTTCGACGCCGCCCTCGCCGGCGGCGACGCGCCCGACGTGATCGAGCTGGGCAACACGGAGATGACGAAATACATGGCCGCCGGCGCCTTCAAGTCGCTGTCGCAGTCGGCCTTCCCGAACAACAAGACCTGGCTCCAGGGTCTGAAGGGCTCGTGCCAGTACAACGGGAAGCTCTACGGCGTGCCCTACTACGCAGGCGCGCGGGCCGTGATCTACCGCAAGGACCAGTACAAGGCCGCGGGCATCAAGGGAACGCCGAAGAGCCTCCAGCAGTTCATCGCGAACGGCAAGAGGCTGATGAAGCGCTACGGCAAGGATGGCGGCTACTCGGCCGTCTACTTCCCGGGCAAGTACTGGTATGCAGCGATGTCCTTCGTCTACGACTACGGCGGACAGATCGCCGTCAGGTCGGGCGGCAAGTGGAAGGGGACGCTCAACTCCCCCAAGGCGCTCACCGCGCTGAACCAGGTCAAGCTGATCGCAAAGACCCTGACGCGGGCGAGCAAGACGACCGACGAAGCCAACCCGCAGCAGGCGCTCGTCTTCGCGAAGGGCAAGGTCGGGTCGTTCATCGGCAACGGCTGGGAATGGCCGTACGCGCTCGACGAAAAGGTCGGGAATCCCTCGCTCGCCCCGGTCGTGGGCGCCTACCCGATGCCCAGCCACACGCCGGGCAAGTTCATGCCGACGTTCCTCGGCGGCTCCGATCTTGCGGTCCCGGTGACCACGAAGAACCAGAGCCTCGCTGTCGACTGGATCAAGGCGTTCACAAGCTCCGCCGCGGAGAGTGAGATCGCAAAGGCCGGCAACATCGCCAACACGACGACGCTCCTCGCCTACAACGCCTCGAACCCGAAGCTGGCGCCGTTCGCACGGGCGGCGAAGTACAGCTGGTTCGTCCCCACGAGCCCGAACTGGGCAAACGTGGAGAATGCGAACGTGCTGCAGAACATGCTCGTCAAGATCGCAACCGGTCGCGCGTCGGTGAAGGCCGCGGCCACGAGCGCCAGTAGTCAGATCACGAGGATCCTGAACACCGGCGCGTGAGTCGCCTCGCGCCCGAAGGAGCAGCCGTGACGTCCGTCGCCGAGAGCGAGTTCACACTCGCCTCTCGGCGGCGGCGCCGCTTCACGCGGCAGCGAATCGGACGCGTCCTCGCTCCCTATGCCCTGCTGGCACCGGCGGCTGCGGCCATCGGCGCCATTCTCGGCTACCCGCTGTACCTGCTCGTCAAGATGTCGTTCGAGAAGTACGGCCTCTTCGAACTGATCCGGCACAAGGGCCGCTGGATCGGCACTGCCAACTACGCGCACATCCTCCACGACGGCGAGTTCTGGCGCGTGCTGGCCAGGACGCTTGTCTTCACCGCCGTGACCGTGACCCTGACGATGGTGCTCGGCACGGCGATCGCGTTGCTGCTCCTAGAGGTCTCGCGCTGGCTCCGCATCGCCCTCACCACTGGTCTCGTCCTCGTCTGGTCGGTTCCCGTCATCGTCGCGGTCGATATCTGGCGCTGGATGGTCGACTACGAGTTCGGCGTCGCGAACTGGACGCTGACGAAGCTCCACTTCGGCAACTTCGTCAGGCACGACTGGTTCGCGAATCCCTGGACCGGTTTCGGGGTGATCACCTTGCTGATCGTCTGGGGCGCCATTCCGTTCATCACGATCACGGTCTACGCCGGCCTGGCGCAGGTGCCGCAGGAGCTGCTCGAGGCGGCCGCCATCGACGGGGCGAAGCCATGGGCGGTGTTCCGCGAGGTGACGCTGCCGTTGCTGATGCCGATCTTCGTCATCCTCACGAGCCTCTCGATCATCTGGGACTTCCAGGTCTTCCAGCAGATCTGGGTGATGCTCGATTTCCGGCCGACGAGCGACTACTACACGATGGCGATCTACGCGTTCCACCAGTCGTTTCAGATCAGCGAGTACGGACTCGGCGCCGCCATTGCGGTCGTCATGGTCCTGTTCATGTTTGCGGCGACGCTCGTCTACCTCCGGCAGATGCTGAGGACGGGCGAGGTCCGGTGAGCACCGTCACCCCGATCGCACCCACGCCCGTCGCGGCTGTCGCGCCGCGTGGACGCGGGCGTCGCCGGCGTGCCCGGCAGCTCGGGTGGAACGTCGTCGGTCTCGTCGTGCTGTTCGTGATGGTGTTCCCGGTCTACTGGATGGTCGCGACGGCGTTCAAGCCGGGCCAGCAGATCCTCAGTTACACGCCGCAGTGGATTCCGACGGATCCGACGCTCTCCAACTTCCGCGACGCCGTCGACCAGCCGTTCTTCTGGGATGCGGCGAAGAACAGCATCATCATCGTCACCGCGGTCGTCGCGCTCTCGGTCGTGCTCGCCTTTCTCGCGGCGCTGGCACTGGCAAAGTTCCACTTCTACGGGCGGAAGGCGTTCATCGTCCTCATCCTCGGCGTGCAGATGGTCCCGCTTGCGGCGCTGATCATCCCGCTGTACATCCTCATGTCGCGGGTCGGGCAGGTGGACAAGCTGAGCGGGGTGATCGCGATGTACCTCACCTTCGTGCTGCCGTTCACCGTCTGGACGATGCGCGGCTTCCTCTTGGGCATCCCGAAGGAGCTCGAGGAGGCCGCCATGGTGGACGGAGCGACGCGCTTCGGCGCGTTCGTCCGAGTCCTGCTGCCGCTGGTCGGTCCCGGCCTCGTCGCGACCTCGATCTTCGCGTTCATCCAGGCCTGGAACGAGTTCATCATCGCATACGTGTTCCTGCACACGCCCCAGAAGCAGACGCTGATGGTGTGGCTCGCGTCCTTCACGACGCTCCGCGGCACGGAGTGGGGGCCGCTGATGGCGGGAGCCACGCTGTGCGCGCTCCCGGTCGTCGTCTTCTTCCTGCTCGTCCAGCGACGGATCGCGTTCGGACTCACCGCGGGAGCCGTGCGTGGCTGAGATTCAGCTCGTGCACCTGTCGAAGGTCTACGGCAACGACGTCACGGCCGTCCGCGATCTGAACCTCGAGGTCGCCGAGAGCGAGTTCATGGTCCTCGTCGGGCCGTCCGGCTGCGGCAAGACGACCGCGCTCAGGATGATCGCCGGGCTCGAGGAGATCACATCCGGGGAGATCCGCATCGGCGGCACGGTCGTGAACGAGCTGGCGCCGCGTGACCGAGACATCGCCATGGTCTTCCAGAACTACGCCCTCTATCCGCACAAGAACGTGTTCGAGAACCTCGCCTTCGGGTTGCGCATGCGCAAGGTGCCGAAGGCAGAGCAGAAGGAGCGCGTCGAGGAGATCGCACGCATCCTCGGCCTGGGGGAGATGCTGCACCGGCGGCCGGCGCAGCTCTCCGGCGGCCAGCGCCAGCGCGTCGCCATGGGTCGCGCGATCGTCCGCGAGCCGAAGGCGTTCCTCATGGACGAACCGCTCTCGAACCTCGACGCGAAGTTGCGCGTGCAGATGCGGGCCGAGATCGCGCGCATCCAGCAAGCCCTGAAGGTGACCACCGTGTACGTGACGCACGACCAGGTCGAGGCAATGACCATGGGAAACCGAGTCGCGGTGATGCGCGACGGCGTGCTGCAACAGGTCGACACGCCGCAGCGGCTCTACGACGCGCCGGTCAACCTCTTCGTGGCGAGCTTCGTGGGCTCCCCGCCGATGAACCTCTTCGAGGCGGAGGTAGCGCGCGGTAACGGCGGGCTCGTCTGCCGTGTGGGAGACACGGAGCTCGACCTGCCGCCCGACGTCGTCGCGGAGCGGCCGTCCCTCGCCGAGTACGTGGGGCGTCGCGTTGCGGTCGGCATCCGGCCCGAGGACGTGCGCGAGGCCGCCGGGTGGGACGGCGCCCGCCTGCGGGGCCGCATCCTGCTGGTCGAGTCGCTCGGATCCGAGCAGCTCGTTCACATCGAGATCGCCGCCAAGCCGCTCGAGCGTTCCGATCTCGTCGACACTGCCGCGCAGCCGCCGGGGCCCTCGTTGGGCGCCGGCGAGTTCGAGCGGTCCACGACGCTCCTCGGCCGCTTCGACCGGCACCTCCTCCTCGCGCCGGACGAGGCGGTCGAGGTGGCGATCGACCCGCGGCTGCTCCACTTCTTCGACCTGGAGACCGGAGTCGCAATCTCGGCTGTCGACGTGCCGGCCGTGGCTCCGGTCGCGGGCTAGACGTGAAGCTCGGAGTCGGGGCGGCGCTGGTCGGCGGGGCCTTCGTCCCGGGTGACGTCGAGGTCGCTGACGGACGGGTCGCCGGCGTGGGACTGAGCTCGCCGAACGGCAACGGCATCGCGGCGCCGGGATTCGTCGACCTGCAGGTCAACGGCTTCGCCGGCATCGACTTCTTCGCGGCGGACCTCGACGGCTATCGCCGTGCCGGGGAGGCGCTCCTCGCGTGCGGTGTCACGGCGTACCAGCCGACGTTCATCACGTCTCCCGAAGACGAGCTCACTGCGGCACTGCACGAGGTGCCTCGCAACGGCCCGGGGCCACGCATCGTCGGCGCCCATCTCGAAGGGCCGTTCATCTCGCCCGAGCGGCTCGGCACGCATCCACCCGAAGCACGCCGCGATCCCGACCGTCAGCTGCTCGAGCGTCTCCTCGCCGCGGGACCTGTGAGCCACATGACGCTCGCACCCGAGCTTCCGGGTGCGCACGAGCTGATCGACCTGCTGCGCGAGCGCGGCGTGACCGTCTCGTGCGGCCACTCGAACGCAACCGCTGCCGAGGCGCGCGAGGCCTTTGCGCGCGGTGCGAAGACAGTCACCCACATCTTCAACGCCATGCGTCCGTTCGCAGCGCGCGAGCCAGGCCTGGCCGGTGCCGCCCTCGTTTCTCCCGACGTCGTCGTGCAAGTCATCCTGGACGGCGTCCACGTCGCCGACGACACGGCACGCCTCGTCTGGCAGGCTGCAGGCGGGCGCGTCGCGATCGTGACCGACGCGATTGCGGCAGCCGGCGCAGGAGACGGGGCCTATACGCTCGCCGGCGTCGACTTCGAGGTCGAGGACGGCGTCGCGCGGCGCGCAGACCGCGTGCTCGCGGGCAGCACGGTGTGCATGATCGACGCGCTGCGGAATCTCGTGGCCCTGGGTGCACCTGTCGACGCTGCTCTCGCCGCTGCGAGCGAGGTGCCTGCGCGCGTCGCGGGCCGGGAGGATCTCGGCACGCTGGCGCCCGGAGCGCTCGCCGACGTCGTCGTGCTCGACGACGGCCTCGAGATCGTCCGGGTGCTCGTCGGCGGCGAAGACGCACTCTGAACGACCTCGACGAGCGGCGATGGGCGATGATCTCGCGGTGGAGTCGATCCTGGCTGCGATCGGAGACACGCCGCTGGTGCGCCTCCGCCACTGCGCACCTGAGAACGGCGCAGAGCTCTGGCTGAAGCTCGAGTACCACAATCCGACGGGATCGATGAAGGACCGGATGGCGCTCGCGATGGTCGAGGGTGCCGAACGTGACGGCCTGATCTCACCGGGCGACACCCTCGTCGAGTACACGGGCGGGAGCACCGGGCCGGCGCTTGCGCTCGTCTGCCGCGCCAAGGGCTACCGGGCGCTGATCGTGATCGCGGACTGCTTCACCGAGGAACGCTTCCAGCTGATGCGGGCGCTCGGTGCCGAGCTCCACGTGATCCCGTCGGTGGAAGGGCCGCCGAAGGTGACCGCCAAGGACATCGAGAACATGGTCGTGCGCGCGTCCGAGCTCGCGTCGGGAGCGGGCCACTACGCCACCGACCAGTTCAACAACCCCTACATCGTCGCCGACCATCGCGACAAGCTCGGCCGCGAGATCTGGGAGCAGACGGATGGGAGAGTGACTGCCTTCTGCCACGGGATGGGAACCGCGAGCTCGCTCATGGGCGTCTCCGAAGCCTTGAAGCCGCACGGAGTCTTCATCCAGGCGCATGAGCCGGCGAGCTCGGCGGCGATCGGCGGCGGCGAGCGCGGCCCGTTCCTGATCCAGGGTTGGACGGGATTCGTGATGCCGCACTGGGATCCCGGCCAGGTCGACCACCTCGAGCCGATCGCGGACGCCGAAGCGGTGGAGATGACGGCGCGGCTTGCGCGAGAGGACGGCATCTTCGCGGGCATCTCGACGGGCGCAAACGTCGTCGGTGCACACCGTCTCGCCGAGCGCCTGGGGCCGGAGGCGGTGATCGTGACCCTCGCCGTCGACACGGGCTTCAAGTACATGAGCGTCGCACCGTACGCCGAGGCGTAGCGCGCGGTGTCAGACAAGCTCGCAGCGGTCGCCGAGGAGACGGGATTCTCGGGTGTCGTCCGCGTCGATCGCAACGACCAGGTCGAGCTGCTCGCGGCGTACGGACTCGCCGATCGGGGGTGCGGGATCCCGAATGCGCCCGAGACGCAGCTCGCGATCGCAAGCGGGACCAAGGGACTGACGGCGCTCACCGTCGCGAGCCTGATCGAGGACGGTGCGCTCGACTTCGCGACACCTGCACGGACGCTGCTCGGCGAGGATCTGCCGCTGATCGGCGACGACGTGACCGTCGAGCAGCTGCTCTCGCACCGCTCGGGAATCGGGGACTACCTCGACGAAGAGGCCGGCTACGACGTCGCCGCCTACGTGCTGCCCGTTCCGGTGCACGAGCTGGCATCGACCGAGGACTACCTGGCGGTGCTCGACGGCCACGCGCCGAAGTTTCCTCCCGGTGAACGCTTCGCCTACTGCAACAGCGGCTACGTGGTGCTCGCGCTGGTGGCAGAGCGAGC
Source organism: Gaiellaceae bacterium (assembly GCA_035764165.1). Taxonomy (GTDB): domain Bacteria; phylum Actinomycetota; class Thermoleophilia; order Gaiellales; family Gaiellaceae; genus 3-1-20CM-4-69-9. The sequence continues at coordinate 47,075 of DASTZS010000043.1, forward strand.
AGCCGGAGTGCCTTTCCACGAGCTCGTCGTGCAGCGAGTGTGCACGCCGGCACGCATGCACGACACGGCGTTCCTGCGCTCGGACGAGCTGCCCGGGCGTGCAGCGCTCGGCTATCTCGAGGTCGACGGCGCCTGGAGGACGAATGTCTTCCACCTCCCTGTTCGCGGCAGCGGCGACGGCGGCATCTACACGACCGTCTCCGACTTCAGCGCCCTCTGGCACGCACTCTTCGCGGGCGGGATCGTTTCGACCGCCATGGTTGCCGAGCTCGTTCGGCCGCGTAGCGACGTACCCGCGTCGAGGCCCCGACGCTACGGCCTCGGGTTCTGGCTGGACGCCTCGGGCGAGACGGTCATGCTCGAGGGCTCCGATGCCGGCGTCTCGTTCTGGAGCGCGCACGATCCGGGGCGAAAACTGACCGGGACGGTGATCTCGAACACGTCCGACGGCGCCTGGCCGGTCGCGAGGCTCCTCGCCGAGCGCCTGTCTGCGTGACGTGGTCAGAGGCGGAGTCGGTAACGGTGTTCCCAGACGCGTGCGCCGACACGGATCCGCACCACTGCGGTGGCGGCGCCGCGCAGACGACCGCGATAGCGCAGTTCCAGCACGGTGCGCGTGCCCGGGCGGAGGACAGCTCGAGCTCGAGTGCGTAGGTGCGCGGCGTGACGGCCGCGGCGAACGAGCGACGCCGAGACGCGTCCGCGCAGTGCGAGCGTCACGTTGCCGCGGTTCGCAAGCGGGACGAACATGATCCGCGCGCCGTGCAGCGGCCTGAGGCGAAGCGAACCGAATGCGAGGCGGCGCACGATGCGTCCCGGCACGCGCAGCGAGACGCGCACGCCGAGCCGCACCTGCACGGTGACGTGACTGCCACGCAGCGGGTGTGCCGTGAAGAGGACGAGGAGCCGATGGTCGCCGGGCTCCGCGCGCGGGCGGGAGCCGGCTCGCAGCGTCAAGCGCGCGCGTCCACCGGCGGGGAGGGAGAACCGGGCCGGCAAGACCTGGAGCCACGTCCGCTGCGTCACGACGACCACGACCGGGGCGGAGCCGTCGTTCCGGAGTGTGATCCGTCGCGAACCAGGCGCAGCGACGGTAAGCCGTGCCGGCGAGACGGAGAGAGCGAGGGGTACGAGCCCGGCGCCCGCATCCTGGAGAGCGCTCGTCGGCACGAGCGCCGTCAAGGACGCGAGCGCGAGGAGAGCTCTCACCGGGCGGCCGCTGTGAACGTCACCGCTGCCGTGTAGTGACCGGTCGCGACGAGGGGCAAAGCGGCCGAGAAGCCGATGTTCGTCGGCCACACGTCTCCGCCCGTTGCGCTCGGCCCGGTCTTCGTGCCCACCGTCAGCCCCGTCGCCGGGGCGACGGGGATCGGCGCGAAGGCGCCGCCCGTCAAGGCGCTCCCGAGGGCGGCGCCGGCCGGCGCGCTCGCCGCGAGGGCCAGCGGGAGGTCGATCGGGGTGAACGCGGTCCGGCTCACGACGAGGGAGTAGCCCGTGGCGTTGTTGCTCGACACGGCCACGCGCTCGGCCAGTGGCGCCGGGCGGTCGCCCGACGTGAACGTGCCGAAGCTGAGCGAGGGCCGGTCGAGCGACACCGACAGGACGGAGGCGACGTCGAGCGCGACGTTCACGGAGCCGCTCGGCCCCGGCGCGGGCGTGCCCGAGCACGCGTGGGCGGGAGAGGCCGAGTTCCGCGGCGCCGGCGTGCCGGCGGCGAAGTCGGTCGAGTTGTCGCCGCTGTCCGTGCAGCCGTCGCCGGCGCGAAGCGCGGCCGTCGTGTTGGAGAGGCTCGCGGCGGAGCCTGAGCCCTCGAAGTCGGTTGCGTCGCCGTAGCCGACGAGATCCTCCACCAGCGCATCGGCCGAGCAGCTCCCGCTCGAAGCGCCGCACGCGAGCGCGGTCGCGCCGCGCACGAGTGCGATCTTCCCGCCCGCAGCCGCCAGATTGCTCGTGCCGGTCGCGTCCGCGGCCGGAAGTGCTGCGCCGACGTCCGCGTTCGACGCAAGCTGGACGAGGTAGTAGCGCCCGGGCGCGATCGTCCCCGACAGCGCGGTCGTCTGCCACGCCGTCCCCGCGGTGGTGGCGTACTGCACGGTCCAGCCCGACACGTCGACGGCGGTCGATCCTGCGTTGAAGAGCTCGACGTAGTCGTTGCGGAACGCGGCGCCCGTGTTGCCGCCGCCGCCGTAGAGCTGGCTCACCACCACGCCGGACCGGCTGGCGCCGGCTGCGGTGGGGAAGAGAAGCAGGACGGCGAGGAGTGCGAGCAGCAGGGCTCGTGACATGTGAGCTCCGATCGGTCGGGGGACGAATGTCTCTCCGTGATAGATCGAAGCGACGGCGGGCGAAAGTGTCCGCCGGTGTTCCGGCGCACCTTCGACACGCTTCGGAGACTCAGTCCACGTTGAGCCGTTCGCTGAAGAACGTCGTGATCGCGTCGTAGCAACGGACACGGTTCTTCAGCTTCAGCACGTCGTGGCCCTCGTCCTCGAAGACGAGGTACTCGACGTCCTTCCCCCGTCCACGCAGCTCGTCGACGACGTCGCGCGACTCCTGCTCGACGACGCGCGGGTCGTTCTGCCCCTGAATGACGAGCAGCGGGCACTCGATGTTGCCGATGTACGTCTTCGGCGATCGCTCGACGATGAAGTCCCGGTCCTGCTCGGGGTCGCCGAGGATGAGGGCGAAGTACGGCTTCCAGGTCTCGGGCAGCCGCTCCACGAACGTGAACAGGTCGTACGGGCCGAACATGTCGACGGCCGCGCGCCAGAGCTCTGGATGGCGCCCTGCCAGCGTGAGCGTCATGTAGCCGCCGTACGAGCGGCCGATCACCCCGGCGTGGTCGACGGCGAGGCGGCTATCTCTCGGCAGGACCTCGGTCATCGCGTGCACATGGTCGAGCCGGTCCTGGCCGCCCCAGTCGCGGTCGACGCGCTGCATGTAGTCGAGGCCGTAGCCGGTCGAGCCACGGACGTTCGGGACGAAGACCGCAAAGCCCTCGAGCGCGAGGATCTGGATCAGCGGCATCGAGAACCACGCAAAGTCCGGGCGCTCCTGTCCCTGCGGACCCCCGTGGATGTAGTACACGAGTGGTCGCGGGCCGTCGTAGCCGAGCTCGGGCGAGGGCAGATAGAGACGTGCGGAGACACGTAGCCCGTCGTGGGACTCGAACGAGGCGTCCTCGCCCGGCGACAGGAGCTCAGGCGGCAACCCGAGCGCGCGCTCACGCGTCCGTCGAGCGACGGCGTCTTCGTCGGGGCCGAAGACGTAGAGCTGCGTCGGCATCGTCGCCGTGCAGAACGAGGCCGCGAACTCGCCCGTCGCCGGGTCGCAGTCGATGCCGTGCATCATCCCGCCGGCCAGCTCGCCCTGCCCGACCAGCACCCGGCCGAGCACGACCGTGCGCGTTTGCTCGTCGAATCGCGCCTCGTAGGCCCACGAGCAGCCGTCGATGTTGTAGATCGCGGCGAAGCGGTCGCCGTCGAGGTGCTGCAGCCGCTCCAGCTCGCCGCTCCCCTGGTGCGCGACACCGGTGACGGCGACCGGCTCGACCTCCCCGCCGTCGAGCGGAAGGTAGCCCGGCGTTCCGCTGTCCTCGAACAGCGCGGTGAGGAGAAGGATGCCGTCCTCACTCGTCGTGACCCGGAAAGACCTGAATGCCGGACGCGGATACTCGCGACCCTCCTCGCGCTCTTCGAGCGGCGTCCCGTGCAGGATCCTCCGCTCGCCGTCGACGACCTCGTAGAGCAGGGTGTCGCCCTGGCGGTACTCATCCGCAAGGATGACCCGCGAGTGGTCACTGGTCCACGCGACGGGCACGGCGCCGTACGTGCTCGCGTGCAACGTCTCGACCGCTCCAGTGCGCAGGTCGCACCGCATCGCGTAGATGAGCGCCTCGTCGCGGGACTCGGCGGCGAAGTACGCGATCAGCGCGTCGCGATCCACCTCTGCCAGATGCGTGCGGCGCCCGGCGAACCCCTCGGCGTTCAGGGGCTCGGGAAAGCCGCCGTCGAGCGGCACCAGGTACGGCTCGTAGTTCTCGTCTCCGTCGTGGTCGAGCATCACGAGGATGCGCTCGAGCGCCGGCATGACGGAGAACGACTGGCCGCCGATGAGCTCGGGGTTCTGGAGGGCGATCTGCGGTGGGAGCAGCGGCTCGGGGACCCCACCTTCGGCGTCCATCGCGTACAGGCTGAGCGCGCCGCCGAGGTTGGACATGAAGTAGAGGCGCCCGTCGGCGATCTGCGGCTGCACGAACTGGCGCGCCGACAGCAGCGCCCCGATCCGGTCCGCAGTCGTCCCGTGGAGCGCTACGCGGTTCGCGACCACGGCGGCACCCTATCCGAGCCCGTTGCGGCGGCGCGGGGAGGGGGAGCGAGGTTCTGCAGCTCGAGATCTGTCAGCGCAACGCAGCCGGGATGTCAGTGCGCGGCGCGTCCTACGAGGAGGGAGACGGCGGCCGCGCGGTTGCTGACACCGAGCTTCGCAAAGACGTTGTCGAGGTGCGTCGGTCTCGCCGTCGCGGGCTGCTCGTGCGCGCGCGGCCCGGTGGAGGTGGGCGAAATGCGGCACGAGCGTTTCGAGTACGAGCTTGTCACGCGAGGCGAAGTCCCGGCCCGAGGAGTCGAAGCCGAAGCCGCCGACGATCCGGCCCCGGTCGACGAGCCAGAGCTCCATCGTGTGCTTGATGCCGAGGGGCTCGAAAAGTTGGCACAGCGGGTCCGAGCGGCGTTGTTTCCGGGTCAGAAATCCGGAGGGCCGGCCGACCGTCTCGGCTGGGCAGCAGGGGCCAAGGACTGACGGTTCCGTAATTCGCCGAAGCCAAATCCGCGTCAGACCCGATTCCGGGGCGGACGGAGGCGGACGAAGATCCGGCCACCATCGCTACGAGGAGGCCCGATCATGCCCGCGACAGTGACGATCACCGACAACCGCACCGGACGATCCTTCGACGTCCCGATCGAAGACGGGACGATCCGGGCGACGCACCTGAGGGAGGCGAAGGTTGCGGAGGACGACTTCGGCCTCATGAGCTACGACCCGGCGTTCCTGAACACGGCCTCCGTGCGCAGCGCGATCACTTTCATCGACGGCGACCGCGGCATCCTGCGCTACCGCGGCTACCCGATCGAGGAGCTGGCCGAGCGGAGCACCTACCTGGAGACGGCGTACCTGCTCGTGTTCGGCGAGCTGCCGACGAACGCCGAGCTCGCGCGGTGGTCGGACGAGGTCACGCACCACACGTTCCTGCACGAGAACGTCAAGAGCCTGATGCAGGGGTTCCGCTATGACGCTCATCCGATGGGGATGCTCATCAGCGTCGTCGCCGCGCTGTCGACGTTCTACCCGGAGGCGTCGAAGGTCGACGATCCGGAAGTCAGGATGCAGCAGGCCGTCCGGTTGATCGCCAAGGTGCCGACGATCGCCGCGTGGTCGTACCGGCACAGCCGTGGCCTGCCGTACGTCTACCCGGAGAACGACCTCGGCTTCGTGTCGAACTTCCTCGCGATGCTGTTCCGGATCGCGGAGCCCAAGTATCTGGCCGAGCCGGCGCTGGAGCGGGCGCTCGAAGTCCTCTTCATCCTTCACGCCGACCACGAGCAGAACTGCTCGGCGAACGCGATGCGCTCGATCGGGTCGAGCAGGGTCGATCCATACTCGGCGTTCGCGGGTGCTGCGGCGGCGCTTTACGGACCGCTCCACGGCGGCGCGAACGAGGCAGTCCTGCGCATGCTCACCGAGATCGGCGACGTGAAGCGTGTGCCCGACCTGATCGCGCGCGTGAAGGCCGGCGAGGTGAAGCTCATGGGCTTCGGTCACCGGATCTACAAGAACTACGACCCGCGCGCGAAGATCATCAAGCAGGTCGCCGACGACGTCTTCGAGGTCACGGGTCGGAGCGCGCTCCTCGACATCGCGCTCGAGCTCGAGAAGATCGCGCTCGAGGACGAGTACTTCGTCAGCCGCAAGCTCTACCCGAACGTCGACTTCTACTCAGGGCTCATCTACCAGGCGCTTGGCCTACCGGTGGCGATGTTCCCGGTGATGTTCGCGATCCCGCGAACGGCCGGATGGCTCGCCCAGTGGCTGGAAGGCATCCAGGATCCAGAACAGAAGATCGCGCGCCCCCGGCAGATCTACACCGGGCCCGGCGAGCGCCCGTTTGCGCCGATCGAGGAGCGCACGGAACTGGTGCCCGAAGTGACCGCCGGCACGTAGGAACGCCGAAGGACGGAAAGACCGCACGAGAGGTCCACCTCTTCACGGCCCTACGCTTCGCCCGTGATCTGCGCCGCCTGTTGTGGCGCAACGCAGCGGCTGCCGCGGCGGTCACGCCGCACGAGCTCTGCTACGGGCTCATCTGGTTCATCGGCAACATCGAGCGGTCGCTCGGAATCTTCAATCCGGGCACGGTGGACGGCGCGGCGAGCACGAGCACGCCCAGCGCCAGCAGCGCCGCCGTCGTCGCGTACGTCGCGACTCGCCGCCAGGGAAGAGTCTTCTCGATCGCGATCAGACCCGCGACGACCGCCATCCAGACGACGCTCATGATTCCGAGCGCGAAGAACGAGGCCATCAGCGCCCAGCAGCACCCGACACACCAGGCGCCGTTCCTCATGCCCATGCGCAGCGCGCCCGTCCACCCGTCGCGCCACGAGCCGAGCAACATTCCGAGCGGGCTGCGGCACTTGCCGAGGCAGACGTCCTTGAGCGGTGTCAGCTCGTAGACGGCGGCGGCGACGAGCGTGGCAGCGGCGACCCATCGGCCGGCCCGCTCCCAGGCGAACAGGTCGCCGGCCAACCGACCGCCGGTGAACGCGATTGCGAAGGCGAGAGCACCGGCGGCAGCCCACGTGACGAGGTAGCCCGTCGCGAACAGCACCGGTTGGAAGGTCGAGCGCGCTTTCGTCATGCGCGAGTACAACGCGACGGTCGGCGAGACCGACGGGAACATCATCGCGGCCATCATCACGACCCAGACGCCGATGAACCAGCCGGGCGTCCCGAGGCTGGTCCAGGGACCGTCGTCCATGCCGCGCATCCGGTCGAGCGTCCACCACCATCCGATCCCGGCGAGAGCGAAGAGCAAGGCGACGAGCCCGAGCCGCGCCCGCGCTGCCGCCAGGGCGGGCGCGAGCCCGGCGAGGCCTTCCCGACGCTGCTCGTCCGCTGCCGCGATCAAGTGTTCAGGCGGCCCAGGAGAACTCGGCGGTCGACATCCCCGACTTGCCCTCGTACTCGATTCCGAATGCGTTGATCCGCGATCGCTTCGCCTCCGCGATCGTGAGATCCGGTCCGACGGGGTGGAACATGCCGTGGAACCGGATCGGCTCACCCGTCTCGACGCCGAACGGAACGATGTCCTCGATTTCGAAGTCGATCGCGTCTCCGATGCGCACGGTGTGGCGGACGCCGTCGTCCTCGAGGTCGATCGAGGCCCGCTCGACGCCGAGCATCTCGCCCACCAGCGGGGCGAGGCCGGCCATCGGACCACCGAGCTGGCCGGTGAACACCTTGACGAGCTTGTCGGCCTGGTCCTCGGAGGCGTTCTCATCGACGAACACCCCCAGCCGCCAGTTCCCGTCGGTCATGACCTTCGGTGTGTCGGCGATCACGGCGATCTTCAGCCCGGCGATGTCAGTGCCGTCGATCTCGCCTTCGTGGATCTTGAACGCGAGCACCACCCTGCAGTAGTCGTACGTCGCGCCGTGGTCGAACGTCGCGTTGCACGGACAAATCAGGTCACAAGAACACGTCTCCGCGTAACTGCCCCTGAGCTTCCAGGCCATGGTTCCTCCTTCGGGAGTGGGAGGCGCTGATTCTCCGAGGTCTGGGGCGGCGCGTCAACCTGTGCGAAAGAGGGAAAAAGCGGGAGCGACCGGAAGATTCCACGAGGGGGATGTGTGCGCGCAACGCTTTTGAACGTGCTCATTTGCGGCAACAGAATGGCTACTTGAGCACGAGGCTGAGGATGACCCCGATGATCACGAAGCTCGGAAGCGTGTGAGAAACGACCGCGATCCAGATGCTTCGGAACCGCTTCGTGGGGTAGGCCGCAGCGAAGGTGCTGTCGAGCAGAGTGGCCGGCATGCTCCATGGCTGGTGCAGGTGGAACACGGTGTGGAGGACACCGTTGGCTCCCCAATCGCCGCGTCCGAAGGTAGTGCGCATTCGCGGTAGGAGGAGCCCGCGGAAGAAGAGCTCCTCAACCAACGGGGCCAACAGGGCGACCATCACGGTCAGCGCAAACCAGCCCCACGCCCCTCTGTAGAACTGCTCGGCCCGGTCGGTGTCAATGAACTTGGGCAGGTCCCTCGGGATCGGCCCTGCTGGATTGATGGGTAGCGCCTCCAGGGCTGCTCCAAGGAGAGCGAAGGGCAGCACCCACCACCAGAGCTTGCCGCCGACGCGTCTGCTGTTCGGATCCTGCGGCGGGCGCAGCCACAATGCGTCGCGCACACGTGACCATGCGAGGGTCCCCTGCTCACGCCTAACGAGGATCAGGGTCAATACGAGGATCCAGACGAGCCCGGCGTTGAAGACGATCAGAAGGGCTTCAGCGAGCGGCTCACGGCCCCCAAGTCGATCGCTCAGCCAGGGAGCGACGATCCAGGCGAGGATGGCCATCGGGCCGGTCGCGGCCGCCCATAGCGCGAGGATCTGGGCGAGGGAGTACTGGCTCACGGCTTGGTACCGATCGGCTTCTTGCTCTTGAGCCGGAAGCACATGCGCTGCCGGCGTGGTGATGCTGGGCGTCGACATGGATCTCGCCTCTTCTCTTTTTGTGATCGCGTTGGCCCCAGCTTGCCGCTGCGCAGCTGCGCCGACATCGGGGCGCCACCCTGATCCGGCACCCTGATTTGTCATGCTCCGGGCGTCGGGACTTCGGTACCCGCGGCGCTTCTAGCTTGCGGGCGCGGCAGGAGACGGGGAGCTTGTCTCGAGCCTGAACGGGGGGTAGCGGTCGACGAGCGAAGCGAGATAGGCGAACAGGCACGCTTCCCAGCGGACGATCCCGCGCAGGAATCGCCACAAGCTGTCGGGGTAGCTCTCGTTGACGAGCACGAAGACGACGGCGATCACCCAGACGCTTGCGCCGACGAAGGCAAGGATCGCGAGCACGATCAGGCTTGGGATCGCGTAGAGGATGCGGAGCAGCGCCGAGCCCACCGTCGGCGCGCCCGACCGGTCGACCTGGAGGCGAACCGGATGCTCACCTCCGCCGGGCAGGCGATCGGTCAGGAGGGCCAGGTAGGCGATCAGGGCCACGATCCAAGCGAGGACCCGGCTCACGATCGCCGCGTCCTCGTCCAGGTAGCGCTGTCCGCCTTTCTGCGAAACCAGGATCGCGGCAACTACGGGAATGCCCAGCCACAGCAGCCCGATCGGGTGAGCGATCCAGCCGATGACGACAAGCAAGGCCACGCGGAGGAAGACGTGAGCACGCTGGAAGACCGGCGGGCGCTCGACGTCGAAGGCGACCGGATAGGGCATTCGCACGCCGAAGCGTGGCACGTCATTCACGCTGCTGCTTTCGTTCTCGTCTCGCCGAGGTGCTCGTGACTGCTGCTTCTTGCCGGCGGTCTTCAGGTGCGGGCAGCATCCGGGATGCCTGGAGGTGCCGCGCTCTGCTTTCTGCCGTCGGGCCCGGCGAGCACGTAGGCGATCATCGCGACGACTCCGAAGCCGAGCAGCCCGAGGGCAAGCAGCGACGCGAACCAGATCTTGTCTCCTAGCTGCCAGGTGTTGAGCAGGGCGCCGATCCACGACACCACCGCTGCGATGCTTCCACCCAGGACCGCCAGCGACCCGACGATGACGAGCCCCACCGCGGTCCATGCGCCGGAACCACCGTTCACGTCGATGACATCGCTGCCACCGAGGTCGATTGCATCGCTCGCCAGGGCCGTCCACAAGGCAACGAAGCCGAGGACGAGCCCTGCGCCGACCGCGACGAGCCCACCGACGAAGAGCCGCGTCGCCTTCTGCTTCGACATGCGGAACATCTCGATCGACATTGCTGCTCCCTTCCGCGCCGCTGTGGCGGCCGCCGCCACAGCGGGTTCGCTGCTCACCGCCGGCACCTACGCGGGCACGGCCTCCGGGAGGAGCCCGAGCTGCACCATGACGTCGACGTTGTCGTAGTAGAGGGTGTCGAGGGTGAGCTTTCCGTCGTCGTTCACTCGGCAGTACTCCATGCCCCTGACCTCGATCCGCTGGCCCGTTGGAGCGAGCTCGCGCCCGTCCGGCAGCAGCAGCGAACCGGTGTGCGTCCCGGCGAAGGTCCACTCGTCGCAGAACGCGTCGCCCTGCTCGACGAAGCTGCGCACCACGTGGTTGACGTCCGGGAACGCGATCAACTCCTGGGCGAGGCGGTCGCGGATCGCGTCCCGGCCCACGAAGGTGCCGTCCGGCATGTTCTGCTCGGCGTCTTCGGCATACAGGTCCATGACCCCGTCGAGATCGCCCGCGTTGTACCGCTCGACGTAGCGATCCAGGAGTTTCTTGTTGGCGCTCATTGTCCTTTTCCTCTCTGGTCTAGACCTGCTTGGGCACCTTGCCGGCGTACACGCGGCGCATGATCTTGTGGCCGAAGTCGGCGGTGGGCTCGAACATGAGCGGACAGCCTCCGTCAATCACGGTGATGCCGTGCTGTCGGCCGTAGTCGGTGGCGGCCGCTGAGACGCTGCCCGCGCCGGGGCCCCGGTGCATCCAGACGTGCTTGACGCCGAGCTCGGCGCACTCGTGCATCGTCTGCTCGGCGATCTCGGGCCGAGTTCCGATCACCACCGCCTCGACCCCGCCGGGGATCGACTTCAGATCTGGGTAGGACCGATCCCCTTCGACCTCCTGGGCGTTCGGATTGACGGCGAAGACGTCATAGCCACGCTCGCGCAGTCGCCGGTACACGTTGTTGCTCCCGTGCGTCTTGGGCGTTCGGGACACCCCCGTGACCGCCACCCGCTTCTTGGTCAAGAACTCGGATGCGGCTTCTTTGATCGGCTGCATGATGCGCCTCCTTTCTGCTCACGCAGTGCTCGTTTGACTGCCGCGGCGGCGGCGGATCGCTCCGGCGATCAGGAGCGCGCCGCCGGCGATGAGGACCGCCCCTCCCGCGAGCACGCCGATGGCGATCCACAGCAGGGCCGAGATGCGGGCTCCCAGGTCCGCTCCAACGTCGATCCCGGGGTGCCCGTCCGCATTCATCACGACGACGGTCCAGGATCCGTCGGTCGGATCCCATTCCAGGGTCCGCGCCCCACGGCCCGTGTCGGAGGCGACCCAGAAGTCCTGCGACGCGGGAGCAGATCTGGGCTGTCCGCCGGCGACGGTTTCCACCTTCTCGTCCCAGAACTCGGTAATGACGGTGTGGTTCACGCCGGCGAGGTAGCGATCGACCTCCGTGGAGGGGCCGATCCCCACGAACAGCGGCGCGCTGGAGCTGGCCGGCGTGACGCGGACTCGAACCTCGTCGAGCAGGCCCGGGGAGTAGAGCCAGCCGACCCCGGCCGATCCGAGCTCGGTCGACACGGTCGCCAGTGCTGACCCGGCGGTGGAGAACTCGTGGACGTCGGTCGTGGCATAGCCCCCGTCGCGCTGGGTGCGGTCGGCCCAGAGCGCCGTTCCTCCAGCGCCCAGCAGGGCCAACCCGACCAGGAACAGCAGCACCCCGATCACGAGCGCGGTAATGCGGCCTGCGGTCCAGCCCGAGCCGTGAGCAGCGGCCTGCGGCCGCAACGCGGTTGATGAGACATGGCTCTGGGTCACCGGTATCACCCCTTTCGCGCGGCTGCCTAAGCCGGGACCTCTTCGCGCACCTCGGCTTCCAGCCCCTGGAAGAACGAGTACTTCGTGTAGGTGACGGCACTCCCCAGCGCCTCGAACGCGGCGGCGAGTGCCGGCGACGGTTCGCCGTAGAGCGTCATGTCGTGGTCGTAGGCGAAGTCGCGGAAGAGCTTGGCCCTGGCCTCCCCGATGTGTCGGGCATGCTCGAGCAGGCCATCGGCGTCCACGTAGCCCTCCCGGACCTCGCACTGGTTTCCGTCCTCGCTGATGAACCAGTCGTAGCGGAGCGTCTTCGTGTCCTTCTCCTTCACCTCCCTCATGATCTCGGCGGCCTGCTGCTTGAAGCCGTCAAGCTCGCCGTCGCGAATCTTGATTCGCGCAGTCACCTCGAACATGGCGTCGTGCCTCCTTCTCTTCCGATTGCATTGGGGCCCAGCTTGCCGCTGCCGCGCCGCCGCGACATCGGGGCATCACCCTGATCCCGCACCCTGATTTCTCGAACAGCCGGCCCTGATCTACGCGAGCGCCGAGCGCGAGTCGCGCGAGGTTGCGCGCGCGCCGCCGTCGGCGTGCTCCACTACGCGCGCGAGCTCGATGCGTGTCGAGACGTCGATCTTGCGGAAGATGTTGCGCAGGTGCGTCTCGACCGTCTTCTGGCTGAGGAACAGCTCCGCGGCGATCTGGGGATTGGTCTTGCGGTCGACGACGAGCTGCGCAATCTCGAACTCGCGTGCCGTGAGCGCCGTGACATCCCGCGCGCGGGGCGTGCCCGGGCGTGTCCGGCGATGGACGTGGCGACCGAGCTTTCGCAGCTCGCGCTCTGCCTGGTTGCGGTATCGGAGCGAGCCGAAGGAGTCGAACGACGCTGCGGCCAGCTCGAGCTCGAGCGCCGCACGGTCGCGATCGCCTGCCTGAGCGAGTGCTCGTCCCGCGAGCTCCCGCGCGCGCGCCGCGTCGAAGAGTGCCGCGACCGATTCGAGCGCGGCGGCCGCCGCGAGCGCCCGCTCGGCGGCCGCCGCCGGCCGGCCGGCGTCCAGGGCGAGTGCGGCCGCCGCAAGGCTCGCCATCGCGGCCGCGCTCGGCAGAGCCACCGCGTCGGCGCAGGCCTGCGCCGACGCCGCGGCACGCTCGGCCTCAGCTTGTCTGCCGGTTGCAAGCAGAGCGCGGGTGAGCACCTCGAGGAATCGCGCCCGCCAGCCGCCGCCGATAAGTTGGAGTTCCTCGCCTCCGGCCCTCGTGAGCAGCAGGTCGATGCACCTGTCCGGCTGCCCCGTCTCGAACAGAGCGGATGCGAGCACGGCGGCCGCCAGGGCGGAAATGAGTCCCGGCTCCATGTCTTCTGCGAGCTCAAAGCTCTCTTCCGCGGTCGCGAGCGCCACGTCGAGTTTTCCGGCCACGAGTGCGGCGATGCTGCGGTTGAAGAGGGTCCAGGCCAGGCTGTGGACGTTGCCCGCGAGTCGCGCCGCCTCTACGGCGCCGTCGAACAGCTCCTCGGCTTCGAGCGGCTTGCCCTGGACCCAGAGCGACCCTCCGAGCATCGCCACGACGGGCGGGAACAGATCGCCCCGGCCGGTTGCACGGCCGATGTCGAGGGCGCGCTGTGCGTGACGGGTGGCAGCCGCGAACCGGTCGAGGTAGAGATCGGCGCTCGCGAGATGCACGAGCGTGTCCAGTCGCTGGGCCAGCTCCTCGTACGAGAGCTCATCGACGAGTTCCGTCGCCTCGTCGCAGTGAGCCTGCGCTTGGTCGCCCTCGCCGACAAACGCTCCGGCCCACGCGCGCACGGCCAGGGCCGCCGCGAGCAGGGCGCGCTCACCTAGGGGCGTCGCTGCGGCGACCGCGCGCGCGGCCCAGCTGCGCATCGCGTCGACATCGCCGCCGAACAGCGCATCGACGGTGAGCTCGATCATCAATTCGACCGCCTCCGCGGACTCTGCGCCTCTGAGATCGGCAAGTGCGGTCGTGAGGTGGCTGTGCGCCTCTGTCTGGAGGCCGAGCAGGCGCTCGACGGTGGCGCACGCGGTCGTGACGCGTACCCGCCAGTCCCGCGGCGCGATCTCGATACAGGTGAGCAGATCGGCATGGCTTTCGGCGAATCGACCGGTGGCGGCGAGGCTGCTTGCTCGTGCCAGCAGCAGGACGACGCGCTCTTCGCTCGGCGCCGTCTCAGGTAGGAGTCGAAGCGCGGCGCCGAACCAGCGTACGGCGCTCGACGGCGCCAGCCGCGCGGTCGCCTCGCCGGCTTCGCGGAGGACGCCGACAGCGGCGAGGTCGCCCTTGTGCGCCGATCGCTCGACGTGGTGAGCGCGCCCCGCCGCTGTCACTCCCATCCCCGTGAGCGCTTCCGCGCACCGCTCGTGGGCGCCGAGCCGCCAGCCGCCCGCGGTGGCCTCGTACACGGCGCGCCAGACAAGCGGATGTCGGAAGCGGAAGCGTCGGGGCACGTCGGTGCTGCGAATGAGATCGAGCTGCAAGAGCTCGTCGACTGCGTCCATCGCCGCGGCCTCGGACGTCGCCGCCGCGGCTGCCGCCAGCTCGGGCTCGAACGGATCGCCTGCCACTGCCGCTCCTTCGAGGACCAGCCGCCCGCCGGCCGACAGCAGGGCAAGTTCTTCGCTCAGCGAGGCGGCGACCGCCCGTGGGACCTCGAGACCGGTCAGTGAGATGTCGGGAGCGGAGGTGGCTCCGCCCGCGCGCTCGAGTGCGCGGGAGAGCTGCTCGAGGTAGAAGGGGTTGCCGCCGCTCTCTCGGTAGAGGACGTCTGCGCCGGCGGAGTCGACCGCCTCGCCGAGGAGCTCCCGAGCCTCTTCCGGGGTTAGGGCGCCGAGCTCGATCCGATTCAGCTTCGCCGCACGATGCGCCCGCTCGAGCGCGGCAGAGAGGCGGCCCGGAGTTTGGCGGGGGCGGAGCGCCACCGCCGTCAGCACAGGCGCAGCGGGCGGCCGGCGTAGCAGCGCGCCGAGGAGCTCGACCGATCCGGAGTCGGCCCAGTGGAAGTCGTCGAGCACGAGTACGAGTGGCCTCGTCTGCGCGAGCTGCTCGAGCAGCGCTCGCACGGCGCGGTGGCTGCGGTACCGCTCCTGCTGGAGCGCTACCTCTCGTCCGCGTCCGAGGGCAGACAGCGACGGCAGGACGTGTGCGAGCTCTGCCTGCACGTCCTCGTCCAAGGCGGCGAGCTCGCTAGGGTCGAGGCCCTCGACGTACTCGTCCAGCGCATCGACGAAGACGGATAGTGGCAGGTCGCGCTCGAACTCCGACGCCGACCCGGCGAGAACGAGGTGCCGACGCAGTTCCGCACGAGTGGCGAGTTCCACTAGCAGCCGCGTCTTGCCGATACCAAGCTCACCCACCAGCTCGATCGCGCCGGGCTGGCCTGCATCGAGCTCGTCGAGGACGCGCCCGAGGGAGCCCAGCTCGTCAGCGCGCCCCACGAGGGGGTCATGCTCGTGCGCTTGTCGCGGCGCCACCGCTCCTCCTTCGACCGGTTCAGGCACGTGTCCACTACGCGAGCGCATGCGTCATCGGTGCAAGCACTGTCTGCGGTCAGTGTTTTCTACGGATCGGCTCGTCAGCACGCCCAACGAGGCCCGCGGCGACCAGGCGATGTCCCCCTTGCTTGGGTGCGTGACGCATCAGGGTCGCCGCAGCGAGAATCAGGGTGTGCGTTCAGGGTGACGCCCCGATGTCGCGCCGGCCTCTGCGCGGCAAGCTCGAGCTATGTCCGCCGCGCGCACGACCGTCAGCCGCCTCGGTCAGGTCGAGATCCCATGACGTCTCGGACGAGGCCGGTCACGGGTTCCGTGAGGTCAGACCGATGCGACCTCTACTACGAGGAGCTGGGCGAGGGTGTACCGATCCTTCTGGTTCACCCTGCCGGGGCGACGGCCTCGACCTGGGGCTGCGCGACCGAGGAGCTCGCCCGGATCGGTCGGGTGGTTGCCTACGACCGCAGGGGTTACGCCCGGTCCACCGGCGCGCCGGCGCCCTCGATCTCCACACATACGGCCGACGCCGCAGCGATTCTGGAGTCCTTGCGGGTTCAGCCCGCCGTCGTGGTCGGTACAAGCGCCGGGGCCGCGATCGCTGTTGACCTCGCGGTGCGTCGTCCGGACCTCGTGCGCGTGGTGATAGCCCATGAGTTCCCATGGCGGTTCACTCGTCACCTTCCAACCGTCACACAGCTCGTGGCGCTGACCAAGATCGGGTCGCTCGTCCTGAGCGGCCGACAAGGTGACGCCGCCGAAACGCTGTTGCGCTCCGCCTACACGTACCGTGACGGTGGAACCGCGTGGGATGCGTTCCCCGAGGAATGGCGGCGGGCTGGGAGGGACAACGCCAGGCCAGCCTTGGCGGACTTCCGCAACTCGATCGGCAGCTATCCGTCAGCGACGGATCTCGCGACGGTCGAAGTCCCCGTCGTGTGCAGCTACGGCGCACGGAGCCCCGACGCCATGTTCCGGCTCGTCCGATCGCTCGCCGCTGCCATCCCCACTGCCAGCACGTATCGCATCGAAGGGGCCGGCCACGCGGCCCCCTTCGATGCAACAACCAACTTCGTGCAGCTCATCGCCGACACCATCACCTCTTTCGAGGCCGAACCCGACCCCTCGCCGGTACGAGCGTCGGTGGAGTCATGACGGGATACCAATAGCCGCGGCGGGGGCTTCGATGCCTGCGCCTAGGGAACTGATGAGGGTCGCGGGTCGAGAAATCAGGGTGCAGGTTCAGGGTGGCGCCCCGATGTCGGCGCAGCCGCTTCGAGGCATGCTCGACCCATGTCTCGTTATCTGCTCCAGCATCGCCACGAGCCGCGGGAGTGCGGCGTCGTTTTCGCCTCGTTCAAGGGACACGCGAGCCCGCTCCGTCACCGACCCACGCTCGCATCGTGCCGCTCCGGTGGGCACACGATCTGGTGGACGGTTGACGCAGACACTGAAGAGGAGGCGCTCGGGCTGCTCCCCTACTACGTCGCCGAGCGCACGACCGTCAGCCGTGTCAGCGAGGTCGAGATCCCATGACCGCCGCAGTGACCCAGTCGGAAGGAGGAGCGGTCACCTCTCGAACAGCCGCGACTCGAGAACTCGCTGCCCGCGAAAGCGCTGGCCTTCTCGTCCTCCTGCTCTGGGACCCGCGCGACGACGCCGTGACCGTCTCCGTCGAGGACACGCGTGTCGGCAACCGCTTCCAGCTCGCGGCCGCCCCTGACCGCGCCCTCGACGTCTTCTACCACCCCTTCGCCTATGCGGCCTGACGAAGCCCACCTCATGCGGCTGAAAGGAGTTGACAAGCCCCCGCCTTGCCGACTCGAGCCTGCCGGCTCAGCCACGTAGAGGAGCGTCATGACCGTTTCAGCAGACGAACACGAGACGATGAAGCGGGTCGTCGTCGATCACTTCGGTGGCCCGGAGGTCCTGAACGTGGTCGAGGACGACGTTCCCCGGCCGGGGCCGGGCGAGGTCCGCGTCAGGGTTCTGGCGGCCGGCGTGTCGTTCACCGATGCCCAGCTGCGCGCCGGCACGTATCTCGGCGTGCCCAAGCCGCCGTTCACGCCCGGCTCCGAGCTCGTCGGCGTCGTCGAGGAGCTCGGCCCGGGCTGCTCGAGGCTGAAAGTGGGAGATCGCGTCGGCGCGCTGACGGTGTGGGGCGCCGACGCGGAGCGCGTCTGCGTCCCGGAAGTGAACGCGGTGGAGGTGCCCGAGGACCTCGATCCGGCCGAGGTCGTGAGCCTCGTCTTCACCTACATGACCGCCTACCAGCTGCTGCACCGCACGGCGAAGGTCAAGCGCGGCGAGACCGTGCTCGTGCACGGTGCCGCCGGCAGAGTGGGCACAGCCGTGCTCGAGCTCGGAGCGGTGGCCGGGCTTCGCCTGTATGGGACCTGCGCCGCTCGCGACCGTACTGCGGTCGAGCGGCTCGGTGCCGTGGCGATCGACTACCGGAACGAGGACTTTCTGGCGCGCGTGCACGAGCTCCCCGCGAGAGGTGTCGACGTCGTGCTCGACGGGCTCGGCGGCAAGACGTCGCTCCGCTCCTTCCGCGCGCTACGGCCCGGTGGACGGCTTGTCGTCTACGGCCACTACGCCACGCTCTCGCACGGGCGCAAGAACCGGCGAGCGTGGATCGAGTGGTACGCGGCGACCGCCGCCGTCGCGCTCTGGGGCCTGCTCTCGCCCCGCCGGCGGGTGTCTGCCTACCGGATCCAGAAGCTGCGCGAGGGCCACCAGTGGGTTCCCGTCAGTCGAGGTCGCCGAGCGCTTCTCGTGGGTGGAGGTCCCCGCGACCCGGAATGGTTCCGGCAGGACTTCCTCGTACTGCTCGAGCTGCTCCGTCGTCGCGAGATCCACCCGGTCGTGGCGGAGCGCCTGCCGCTCGCCGATGCGCGCCGGGCGCACGAGCTGCTGGAGCAGTCCGCGTCCGTCGGAAAACTCGTGCTCGTGCCATAGGGCGTCCTCGTGGTGCGCTCAGGGCGCTGGCTCTTCGGGCAGGACGCTCGCTGCGTCCAAGCTGCGGGGGAGGCACCGGCGGGCGCTCTGTCCCACGTGTGCGCGAAGGATGAGAATCTCGGCCAACTGACCTACGCTGTGAGCGTGCCTGCGGCATTTATCGGCCGGGCCGACGAGCTCGCGACGCTTCGCGCCGTCCTCGGCCGAGTGCGTGGCGCCGGAAGGGCGGCCGTCGTCACCGGCGATGCCGGCGGCGGCAAGACGCGCCTGCTGACAGAGGCGCTCGCAGACGCAGGCGACCGCCGAGTGCTCCACGTCCGTGGCCACCGGACTACGGGTGGCGTGGCACCAGGTGCGGACGACGAGAACCCGGCGATTGGCTGAACGAGGCAGCGACGACGAGTACGGAGGCGGCCGCACGGCGGTCGCCTCCGTACGTACCACGCACGTTCACGGCAAGCCGACCGCCCGCGCGGCATTGACGCGGCCTTGCCCGTAGAAGTCGTCGACGCCGGGTTTGCCGAGGTCGTCGGCGGACGCGCGTAGGACGGCTTCGACGACGTTCGGATCCATCGTCCCGCCGTGCGCGCCGACGACGAGTGCGGCGACCCCGGCGACGTGGGGTGCGGCGGCGCTGGTGCCGACGTTGACCGACCAGCCGTCAACCGTGGGACCGACGACGGCGTCGAACGCAAAGCACGGCAGCGTGACGACGACCCTGCAGAACGACCACGGAGGCGGCGGCGGGAACGTGCAGGCGCCGTCGATGTTCCCGCCGGGCGCCGCCAGGTCGACGACGGACGTTCCGTAGTTGCTGTAGCACGCGGGGAGGTCGAGATCAGTCGCCGGGTTGACGGCCCACCCGCGCGGGCCCGTCGCCGCAGTCGCGATCACGTGCGGCAGTTGCGCGAGATGGACGACGTCGGTGTCGGCGTCGAGATCGCGCGCCTGATTCCCCGCGACTCCGACGATCGTGGCTCCACGACTGTGGGCAAGATCAATCGCCCGCGTCCACGCGACGAGCAGCGTGGCGACGTCCGCTGCCGTCACTTCGTGCCCTTGTGCGTCGGTGAACCCGCGCCGCGAGAGCACGAAATCGACGCTCAGGTTGATCACGTCTGCGCCGTTCTGTGCAGCGTAGACCAGCCCCGCGAGCAGTGCTGAGTCCGGGCAGCCACGGCCGCTGTCAGGGCAGATCCGGACGGCAACGATCTCCGCTTGGGGAGCGACGCCGATCGTTCCGATCCC
Source organism: Gaiellaceae bacterium (assembly GCA_035764165.1). Taxonomy (GTDB): domain Bacteria; phylum Actinomycetota; class Thermoleophilia; order Gaiellales; family Gaiellaceae; genus 3-1-20CM-4-69-9. Next base: position 66,553 of record DASTZS010000043.1, read on the forward strand.
GTTGTCGGCGGCGGCGATGATGCCCGCGACCCACGTGCCGTGGTGCGGTGGCGCGCTGAACGACGGGCCGGCGGGTGCGGCGGCAACCGGCGTGCCGGGGATGAACGAGGTGCTCAGTGCGAGATTCAGGTTTGCGCTGAGATCGGGGTGGTCGGTGTCGATGCCGCTGTCGAGCACGAAGACGCGCGCGCCCGCCCCGTGCGCGCCCGTCGACCAGGCCTCCGGTGCGTCGATCGCGTCGAGCGCCCACTGCATGTTGAAGAAGCGGTCGTCCTCGGTGCTGGTCGGGGGGTTCGCGAAGCCTTGCGTGTCGAGGGAAGCGGCGACGTCCGGGACCACGTCCTGGAGCCCGGCGATCGACGACGCGCTCGTCGCGAAGGCGGCGTCGGCCGAGCTTGCGATCGCGACGCCGATCTCGGGCAACTCGTATGTGATCGACCCTCCGCGTGCCTCGACTTCCTGCGCAAGGCGTGTCGGCAAGGAGTTGTCGGCGGCGACGAGGATGTAGGTCGCGGGCCTTGTTCCGTCGGCGGTCGTCGCTCCCAGCGCCCCGCCAGCGGAGAGGGTGGAGAACAGCAGCGAAACGATCAGGATGCGGGCGGAGCGGCGAATGAGCGTCATGGGATCTCCCTCGTTGTTCGCGGCGTGGGTCAGCCCGCCGCAGGCGAGACTGAGAATGGCCTTCATGTCGTCGGCTTCCCTCCAACTGAGCTCTCCGGGCTATTGATGTCCGCGGCCGAAATCAGGACGACCTCGCTGACGCGCTGGCAGTGCAGGGCCGCGCGGACGGTCGCCTCACGGACGACCTCCGCCGACGGACCGTCGAACACGTGCAGGCAGATGTCCTCGACCGGCAAGACGATCGACCATCGGAGACGAGCATCCGCTCCGGCCGCGACAAGCGAAGCGACGGTCAGAGCTGCTTCCGACTCGGCTCGCGGTACGTATGACTCGACCAGGAATGTCGGCACGCGCTCGACGCTACGACTAGGACCGCCGCGCGGCCTCGTGGAGATCCACGGTGTTTGCCTGTCGGGCCTACGAAGTGCGCGCGGCGAGACGGCCGGCGAGCTCGGTGCGCGAGCGAACGTCGAGCTTGCGGTAGATGCTCGTGAGATGGGTCTCGACCGTCCGCTCGGTGACGAACAGCGCTGCCGCCACCTCGCGGTTCGTCCTACCTTCCGCGACCAGGTGCGCGACGCGCTGCTCGGCGCCAGTCAGCGCACCCGCGGACGAGGCTCTGCCGCCCAGCCGCTCGAGCTCGGTGCGCGCCTGTTCGGCCCAGAGCGCCGCGCCGACCTCCTCGAAGATCGTCAGCGCCTGCGCGAGCGCCCCGCGCGCGGCGCGCCTGCGCCCGGCGCGGCGTTGCGTCTGCCCCAGGGCGAGGAATGTTCGTCCCCGCTCGATCGGGTCGGGTAGCCGTCCGTGGGCGGTGACGGCCTCGTCGAAGGCGGCGAGCGCCGCCGCGTGGTTGCGCTCGGCGGCTCCGAGCAAACCACGACACCTCGCCGCCTGCGCGCGTGCCCTTGCGCTGCCGAGCCGAGCGATTGCGTCGAGCTCTTCCAGCTGGGCTCCGGCGCGATCGAGATTCCCGACGCCGATCAACGCTTCGATCGCGTCCGGGAGGACCTCGAGCATGTTCATTCGCCCGTAGCCAGAGCGGGCGAGCCGCTCGGGCAGCGGCGCCAGGATCCGCGCCGCCTTCGAATGGTCGCCACTCGAGAGTGCGACGAGCCCAAGCACCCAGAGAGACCGCACCGTGAAGATCTCGTTGCCGGCCTCCTCGCACAACGTCCGCGCGCTCTCGGCCGCCGCCTGCGCCTGCTCGCTCCGGCCTTGGTGCGCCTTGACGAGCGCGAGCAGGTAGAGGTGCGCGCCTGGCCCGAGCCCAAACTGCTGCCTGAGGTCGTAGGACTCGGTTGCGCAGCGCTCGGCTGAGCCGAGGCGGCCCGCGCGACACTCGAGCGGCGCCAACTGCGCGAGGAGAAGCGTGCGGCATTCGTCGTCGCCGTGGTCTCCCGCGATCGCCTCGGCGGCAAGCAGCCGAGCGCGCGCTCCGTCGAGGTCGTCCTCCAGCACCATCAGCCGGAGGCCCTCGACCGTCGAGGGACTCTCGTAAAAGCGCAGGTAGCCTGCGTCCGGCTCGAGCGCGAGCGCCCGCTCCAGGACGCCGGGAGTGATGTGCCCGTTCCACATCTCGAGCCAAGCAGCGACGGACAGGGAGGCGGTGAGAAGGCGCACATCGCCGGTACGCTCGGCTGCGGCGAGCGCCTCCCGTGCCCGACGGAGACTCGGCTCCACGTTCCCGCTGACGAACAAGACGCGCGCGGAGAGGTGCAGAGCCTCGGCGAGCACCCGATCGTCCCCGGCCGCCTCGCCGACCGCCCGCTCGTAGAGTGCCATCTTCACGCGTAAGTCGCCGCTGCGCGGCTCGCCGAGAAGGAGCAGTGCACGTGCGCGCTCGGGGCCGGCCGGCAGTTCGTCGACCAGCCGCTCGAGCATCCGGCGCGAGCGGGCCGTGTCGCCGGCGAGGAAATGCAACTCCGCTGCGACACGTCTCCTCGTGCCGAGACGGCCGGCATCCTCAGTCGGCGTCAGCTTCACTGCGAGCTGCGCCAGTTCCGCGGCCGCGGCGGGCGCGCCGCGGCGGGCCGCATGTTCGGCCGCCTCGTCGAGCGCCGCCGCGACCTCGGGGTCGGGTGCGTTCGCGGCGCGCGCGAGGTGGCGCGCCCGTTCCTCCTGGTCCCCGACCGCCGTTGCGATGCGACGGTGCAGCCGGCGCCGGCCCGCACCGCTCAGCCTTGCGTAGGCCGCGGACGCCAGCAGCGGGTGGCTGAAACGGATCCGTTCGCCTTCGATCCGAATGATGTCCGCGGCGATCGCCGGCCCGAGCGCACCAGACGACACCGCCCTCACGAGGAGGCGCGTCGGAGACGCGATGCTCGCTGCGACCGCGAGCGCATCGAGGGTCTTTTCCGAGAGCTGCTCGAGTCGCGCCGTGAAGAGCGTCTCGGCGTCGGCGGGAATCTCGAACGGCTGTCCGGGCTCGGGTAGCCCACGCTCCTTCAGCGCGCGCCCGATCTCGAGCGCGAAGAGCGGGATGCCGCGGCATGCCTCGTAGACCCGCAGCAACAGCGCACGCGGAACCGACAGCTGCAGGCGCTCGGTGAGCAGCGCGTAGATTGCGCCGATGCTCAACGGCCCGATCTCCACGCTCTCGCCGCGCATGGCGAGCGTGATCTCCGAAGCCGCTGACTCGGCGTCCTTCCGAATCGCTGCCAGCACGCCGACCGGCTCGCTCTTGAGACGCCGAAGTGCAAAGACCAGCGCCGCTGCGGATGGATCGTCGAGCCACTGCAGGTCGTCGATGCTGACGAGGACCGGACGGGGCGCAGCAAGGCTGCGCAGAACGCCGAGAACGCCGAGCGCGATCGCCCGTGCGTCCGGAGTGGCCTCGCCGGGCTCCTCGAGCAGCAGCGCGGCCTCGAGCGCGCGTCGCTGCGGCAACGGCAGCTCGCGAAGAAGCTCGTGCGATTCCGACAACAGATCCGTCAGCCCGAGGAACGACAGCGACCGCTCGGCGCTCGTCGGCTTGGCGGAGACGACCTCGTAGCCGCGCGCCCGCGCCTCGAGCAGCGCGTGCTCGATCAGCACGGTCTTGCCGATGCCCGCCTCACCCTGCAGCAGCAGCGAGCACGGGCGCTCAGCGATCCCCGCGACAAAGCGATCGAGCCTTTCCAGTTCCAGCTCTCGCCCGACGAGCTCGTCGACTATGCCGATCATCGATCCTCGCCGCCATGCTGCCGCGCCGGTCGCCTGACGACAAGCGGAGCGGGCCGTCCGACGCGGTTCATCGCCCCTGGGTCCCCGACCACGGCACGACCTTCCGCGGGCTCGGCGCGGGGCTAGGCGCGCTCGAAGTTGCCAATTTGCAGGGCTTTACGGGTGTGACGGGACTCGAACCCGCGCTTTATCCCCGTCGTGATTCAAGCGCGGGAGAAAGCAAGAGCCTTGAAAGCGTGCTCGCTGAGCTCGCATGTGTCGATGCAGTGGCGAGCAGAGTCAGCAGGCCGGCCGCTTCGTGCTCGCTGCGCTCCGCAGTTCAGTCGGTGCCATTCTCTTGCCTGTGTCGCTCGTCCTCTGCCAGGGCTTCGAGATGCTCGTCGCCCACAGTTTCCCTGAGTCCGCGCAGGATGCGGTCGTAGATGTCGGCGTCGGATCCCATCGGCGCCGAGTGCGTCCGCTCGAACAGCGTTTGCGCTGATACCAGGAAGACGCCGCCGTGTAGCTCGCGCGCAGTCGCGAACTCGCGCTTCATCAGTGCCAGCTAGCGGGCTTCCGCCGTGGCGTGCAGCAGACGCAATGTTCCGACGGCCGTCCGCCAGACACCCGTCTCGATGACGTCGCGGAACCCGGCGCGCACGACGACCGACGGGAGGCAGCCGGCAAGGCTGTCGTGAGTCGAGGCAGGACCGTCGAGAAGGCGGACGGAGAGCGAGAGCAGCCGCATCAGCGGGTCTTGCGGTCGTCCGCAGTCGGCGATGTGGATACGTCCGCCGGGGCGGAGGAGCCCACACGCCTTGGCCAAGACGAGCTCTTTCGCCTCCGGCCGAAGGCGGTGGAAGAGGAGACTCGAGACGACGGCATCGAACGATTCGGGTGGCAGCGGCGGATCCTGCGCCAGTCCGTGGACGAACGTGATGTCGACGTTCGCGTTGGCTGCCTTGCGGCGAGCGCGGGAGAGGATCCTCGGGTCGCCGTCGAGTCCGGCCACGCTGGCTCCGGGTTCGGCGCGGGCGATCGCGATCGCGAGCGTGCCGGTTCCGCAGCCGAGGTCGAGGACGCGCATCCCGGGCTCGAGTTCGATCTGCGCGACCAGCGCCGGCTTCCACTGTCGCTCGCGCGCGAGCGCGACCACGAGCAGGTCATAGACCGGCGTCAGCCAGTCGAAGCGCGCCGCCTTCACATACGTCGCTTGCTCGTGCTGCTCTGGTCGCTCCTGCATCTCGTCCAGCCCACGCGTCGGGCGTCTTGGTGTATCCCACGACCTGGGTGAGGTTGCGGAATTGTGGCAGTGCGCTTACGCGATGCCGCGGATGCGCTGAGTGGCCCGCGGGAGGATAACTGTGGTGTGACCGATTCGATCCCGGCTGCGCGGCTACCAGCGCGCAGGCGTGCGCGTGGGCCGCATCCAACGGGCGGCGAGCTGCTCCGGCGGCGGGTGCTCGCCGAGCGCGAGCGGATCGCGGCGACGTCTCGGGTGCGCGAGTTCGTCCTCGGGTTCCAGGACGGCTTGCTGGTGCCGCTCGCGGTCGTCACCGGGCTGGCGGGCGCAGAGGTGGCGTCGTCGACGGTCGTCGTGGGTGGTCTGGCGGAAGCCGCTGCCGGTGCCGTCGCGATGGGGACGGGCGCCTTCCTGGCCAGCCAGGCCGAGAACCAGCTGTTCGCAAACGAGATCGCCGACGAGGAGCACGAGCTCGCGGACCACCCCGAGGTGGAGCTGCGCGAACTCGAGATCTTGCTCAAGGAGGAAGGACTCGGCGAGAACGACGCTCGTGCCGCGGCCGAGATCATCGCGCGCTCGCCGCAGGCGCACGCGAAGACGAAGGTCGAGAAGGAGCTCGGGCTGCCCTACGGCGAGCCCGAGAGCGCGCGCCGAGACGCCGTCGTCACGGGCGGGATGTACCTGCTCGCTTCCGTGATCCCGCTCTGGCCCTACTTCTTCTGGAGCGTGAGCACAGCGCTCGTCATCTCGCTTCTCGCCACCGGGCTCGCCCTTTTCGGGCTCGGATTGATCAAGGGTCGTGTTGTCGGCATGGCGTTGCTGAGGAGCGGGATGCAGGTCCTGCTCATCGGCGGAACCTCCGCGGCAATCGGCTGGCTGATCGGTGCGTTCATTCCGGAGTTGTTCTGACGGGCCGATGTGCTGGTTCGTCGCCACCCATGAGGAAAGGAGAGACCATGCCCCCGCACTGCGACTCCCTCGACGGCCCTGTCGTCAAGGCCGCTGCAACCGCGCTCCAAGCGCGCAACGTTGAGCTCGTGCTGCCCTATGTGCCCGCCGAGGGCGAGGCGGAGGTGAGGCGCGCGTTCGAGCAGACGCTGCAGGTCGAGCCGCTCGCGCGCGAGGCGAAGCATCTCGCCGACGAGTGGTTCTTCGAGAACGTCGTCCGCATCCACCGCGCCGGCGAAGGCGCGCCCTACACCGGGCTCAAGCCGGCCGGGCTCGGCCACGGCCCGGTCGTGCCAGTTGCCGAACGCGCCATCGAGACCGGCACAGCGGACGAACTCGTCGAGCTCTTGACCGAGATGGTCGAGGAAGCCGTACGCGAGCGCTTCGAGCACGTCATGCACCGCAAGGCGCACGCCAACGGGGACCTGACCACTAGACGCAGCTACGTCGAGGCGATGCTCGGCCTTGAGGTCTGGGCACACTCGCTCTACGAGGCGCTCCACGCCGACCCGCACGAGCACAGCCACCAGCACTGAACGCGGGAGGGACGTCCGAGGCTGTTGTCTGGTCAGAAGAAGCAGCTGCTGATCCGCGTTGCTCCGCACAGCAGGCGGTAAGACATTAGGCAGGGATCTCGTGCAGGGTGTTGATCTGGACTGCAGCGGCTCGCTGTAGCCAAGGTGTCGCTTCGAGCCGCTTGAACGTCTCCCGGACCTGCAAGAGCAGCGGGTTGAGCGTCGTCGGGTCGTCCGAACCCGCGACCTCCGGCGTGACAGGCCAGTCTTGGCACTTGTGCGCTCAGCGGGAGTAGGTGGAATCTCCGTCGTGAGCAGGCTCGGCGGGAGCTTCCGGCGGCGTCCTGCGGGATCTGCGGGGGATGCGATCGGTGTCCGGATTGAAGACGCTCGGTCTGTGTGGCCCTGCAAACGACGAGGTTCAGCACCGTTTGCGACACCGTTTTGCGAGAGCTGAGCCATGACGAGCGGCACGTCTGGGCAAGGCATATGGTCGAGCAGATCGTTGTGGCCAACCGAGTAGAGCAAGCTCGTGGTTCGTTCGAGCGTCGAGTGTGGGGCGTCGCGTTCGCTGAGCTGTCGGCGGCTCATCGCGAGGGGCAGTTGGACGTGGGGGATCTTGAGCACCTCGCGGTTGCCGCCTACATGGTCGGGAACGACGCCGCGTGCGGAGAGGCTTGGACGGCCGCGCACCATGCGTGGTTGCGCTCAGGCGACGAGGCGCGCGCGGCGCGCTGTGCATTCGGGCAGGCGCTCGGCCTCTTCTTTCGGGGTGACCTGGCCCCGGCAATGGGCTGGGTCGCCCGGGGCGGGCGGCTCTTGGAGGAGAGCCGCCGGGACTGCGTCGAGCAGGCGTGGCTGCGGATGCTCAACGCCTTGCCGCGTCTGTTCGAGGGAGACGCGGACGTGTATGCAAGCTTTGTCGAGGCGGGGGAGATCGCGGAGCGCTTCGCCGATGCCGACGCGGCGATGTTCGCGCGGCTCTGTCGCGGGTATGCGCTGATCTTCGCGGGACGGGCCGCCGAGGGCATGGTGCTGCTGGACGAGGTGATGGTCTCGGTCACCGCAGACGAGCTGTCGCCGATGCTCGCGGGGATCGCCTACTGCCAGGTGATCGCGCTGTGTCAGGCGGTGTTCGACCTCCGTCGCGCCAGGGAGTGGACCGAGGCGCTCACCCGTTGGTGCGATGCGCAGCCAGACCTTGTCCCGTTCCGGGGCAACTGTCTCGTTCATCGCTGCGAGATCTTCCAGTTGCAGGGCGCCTGGACTGACGCCTTGGAATCCGCCCGTCGAGCGTGCGAGTGGCTCGCCGGGCCGCCAATGTGGGACGCGCTCGGATCGGCCCATTACCAGCTGGCCGAGATTCAGCGGCTGCGCGGCGAGCTCGCGGAGGCAGAGGAGTCCTACCGCCGGGCGAGTCTGGCGGGGCGGGACCCAGAGCCTGGCATGTCCTTGCTTCGCTTGGCCCAGGGGCGAGCCGACGTTGCTGCGCCCGCCTTGCGGCGCGCGCTCGACGAGGCGCAGGATCCGATCGCTCGGTCACGGTTGCTACCCGCTTGTGTCGACGTCCTGCTCGCGGTCGAGGACGTCGCGAGCGCGCGGGCGGCGGCTGACGAGCTTGCCCGGATCGCCGCGCAGCTCGGCGCCGCGTACGTGACCGGACTCGCCGCTGAGGCGTCGGGTGCCGTTCTGTTGGCGGAAGGTGATCCACGGGCAGCGCTGACGGAGCTTCGTACGGCGCATCGTGTGTGGCGCGATCTGGATACCCCGCACCAGGCCGCGCGCGTCCGCGTGCTGATCGGGGCGGCCTGTCGTGAGCTCGGGGATGGTGCGAACGCCGAGCTCGAGTTCGAGGCGGCCCGCGCCGTGCTCGAGCAGCTGGGCGCCCGCCCCGATCTGGAGCGCCTCGCTCGCCTCGCGGAATCACCGAGGCCGGGAGGGCTGAGCCGGCGTGAGAGCGAGGTGCTCACGCTCGTAGCCGCGGGCAAGACCAACCGCGCGATCGCCTCCGAGCTCTTCATCAGCGAGAAGACGGTCGCGCGGCACGTCAGCAACATCTTCACGAAGTTGGGGCTCTCGTCCCGGGCCGAGGCAACCGCATACGCCTACAAGCAGGGCCTCGTTCGGTAGCCGCCACTACACAGAACTACCCACGTCGCCTGCCCCGGAATTGGGTGTTTCGCCCGAAGTCGGAGCACTGCTTGCCCTTCACGGTTAGGTGCGGATCCACGCGACAAGGAGGAGGCGATGAGCAGGAGCCAAGGCGAAGCAACGGTCGCGGAGGAGCGCGCTGCGCGCCCCGAGGCCTGGGACGCGATTGCGGAGGGCTACGACCGGTACGTGGCCCCGCAGGAGGTCGATCTAGCGAACGAGGCGCTCGGTCTGATCGGGCTCGAGCGAGGCGAGCGGTTCCTTGACGTCGCGGCCGGGCCTGGCGGTCTGAGCCTGCCGGCCGCGCGCCTCGGGGCAGCGGTGCTCGCCATCGACTGGTCGCCGGCGATGATCGAGCGCTTCGAGGCCCGCGTCCGCGAGGAGGGGCTGAGCGACGCAGAAGGGCGCGTGATGGACTGCCACGTGCTCGATCTGCCGGACGACAGCTTCGACGCCACTGGGTCGTTGTTCGGCGTAATGCTCGTGCCCGACCAGACTGGAGCGCTGCGCGAGATGGTCCGGGTAACGAAGCCCGGCGGGCGTGTACTCGTGATCGCCTACGGCTTCCCCCCCGAGCTTGAGTTCCTCCAGCTCTTCGTCGGCGCGCTGAAGGCGGTCGCGCCCGAGTTCCCGGGTCTCCCCGACGATCCGCCGCCGCTCGAGTTCCAGATGTCCGACCCGGGCGTCCTCCGCCGGCGGCTGACCGACGTGGGATTGGAGGACGTCCAGGTCGAGCGGACGGCCGAGCGGCCGGCGTTCGCCTCGGGCCACGAGATGTGGGACTGGGTGCTGTGCGGCAACCCGATCCCAGGGATGCTGATCGACGACCTCACCCAGGACCAACAGTTGCGACTGCGCCAAGTCCTTGACGGCATGGTGCGCGAGCGCGCCGGAGCGAACGGGCGAGCCGTCCTCACCAACGCGGTCAACATCGGCGTCGGGAGAAAGAAGTGACGTGTGGCAGGAGGGAGGCAACGTCCACGGTGTCGGGCGTCGCTCAGTTGCTGGAGTCATTCACGACTAAGGAGGCGAGAGATGCCCAACGTTTCGAGGGAGACAGCGTCCGAGCAGGTCGCGTTCGAGGGGATCGACGTACGGCTCGAGCACCTCGACGGAGGCTACTCGGTCTGCTTCGAGTCGCACACGGCCGACGCCGACCTCGCGGATTTGTTCCGCGGCCTGCCCGACGACCGCGCCCAGCTTCCCCGCTGGGGCTACGTGATCAAGGGGAAGGTCGGCTTCCGGTTCTCCGATCGCGAGGAGACCTACGAGGCGGGCGACGCCTACTATGTCCCGCCGGGTCATACGCCGGTTCACTACGCGGGGGCGGAGATCGTCGAGTTCAGCCCCACGGAGATCCTTGGTGAGACGATCCCGGTAGTGATGAAAAACCTGCGGGCGGCCGGAGTTGCGAGCGGAAGCCTTTCGTGAACTGGCGGCTCCAGGTGTCGACCTCTCGCCTCGCAGTCTCCGCTGATGGAAAGATGTCGCGGCCGCGCGTCGGGGCTGGTAGCGTCGTTACGTGAGTCGCCTCGAGCGGTTCTCCCTTGCCGCGTATCAAGCTTTCTATGGTGAGCGGGCGGTCTCGCTCGGCGGAGGCGCTGTTGCTTTCCGGGTGAACGAGGCGCCCGGCGCGCCGATGCTCAACCGAGTCGTGGGACTGGGAGTCGAGGAGCCTGCGAGCGAGGCCGTCGTCGATGCTGGCCTTCAGGCGCTGGCAGGAACGACGCACTACGTTGCGGTCATGCCCAGCGCGCGGCCGCGGGAGCTCACGAGCTGGCTTGAGGCGCGCGGCCTCGAGCCCGGCGTGGGGTGGATGCAGTTTCGGCGCGGTGTTAAGGACGTGCCGCGCGCAACGACCGAGCTCGAGTTGATCCAGGTCGACCGGAGCACGGCACCGGCGTTCGCGCACGTCGTGAGGGTCGCATACGCGCTGCCGATCGAGGTCGAGCCGTTTCTCGCCGGGATCACCGACACGGGCTGGCGGGCGTGGCTTGCGCTTGCCGACGACACGCCCGCCGCTGCCGCCGCGCTGTTCGCAGACGGCGACGGCGCGTACCTCAGCTTCGCAGGCTCGCTTCCCGAGCATCGACGCAGAGGCGCGCAGAGCGCGCTGCTCGCAGCGCGAATCCGGCAAGCGCGCGAGCTCGGCTGCCGCTGGGTCGCGACCGAGACCGGCGAGACGCGCCCAGACCAGCCCTCACACTCCTATCGGAACATCCTCCGCGCCGGCTTCACCGAGCAGTTCGTCATCGCGAACTGGCGAAGCGGCTGATATCTCGAGCGCGAGTCATTGTGCGGGGTCTCGCGTCGGCTGACTTGGCAACGCTTTCGTAGTGGTGCGATTCCCGGCTGCTAGACACTCGGCGCTCCGAGTTGGAGACTGCTCCCCATGGAGGAGGTCGCCGTCCGAGGAGGCGCAGCATCTCTACGCCGATCGTCTGCACGCCCCTTCGTGGGTCGAGAGCAGGAGCTCGCCGATCTGATCTCCCTCCTCGAAGGGGCTGGGTCCGGCCGCGGCTCGCTCATTCTCCTGACCGGCGAGCCCGGGATCGGGAAGACGCGCCTCCTGAGTGAGCTCGGCCGGGTCGCCCGCGAGGCAGGCTTCACGGTCGCCTCCGGACGTTGCTGGGAAGAGGGAGGAGCGCCCCCGTACTGGCCCTGGATCCAGGTGCTTCGCTCGATCGGCGGAGATCTCGAGCGTCTCGCCGCGGGCTCGGACGCCGCGCGCTCGCGCGCGCCCGGGGGCGTGATGCCCGAGGGCGAGCGGCTCCGGCTCTTCGACGAGGTGTGCCGCGTCCTCGCAGCCGCGTCGTCTGATCGTCCCCTTCTCGTCACCGTGGACGACATCCACGCAGCGGACGAGCCCTCGCTGCTGCTCCTGCGCTACGTCGGCGAGACGCTCGGCGAGGCGCGCATCCTCGTCGCCGCCTCCTACCGGGACGGGGAGCGGCGCGTACGGGAGCTGGCCGAGGTGTTCGGCGAGCTCGTCCGCGTGGGGGAACGCGTCCCGCTTCGTGGGCTGACCTGGGCCGCGTTGGAGACCTACGTCGGCGCGGCCACAGGTGCGGCGCCGACGAGAGACGTCGTCGAGCGGCTGCACGAGATCACCGGCGGCAACCCCTTCTTCGTCGGCGAGGTCGTCCGCCTGCTCGCGGCCGACGAGGTACGAGACGCAGCCATCACGAACCCACTGCTTCGCATCCCGGAGGAGGTTAGGGCGCTCATCCGGCGCCGCGTGGCGACGCTGCCGCCTGAGGCCGTCGGTCCGCTGCGGATCGCCGCCGTCCTCGGCCGTGAGTTCGACCTCCACCTGCTCCAGCACGCGACCCGACTCTCTCCCGGCCGGCTCATGGAAGCGCTCGGCGAGGCCGTCGACGCCGGCGTCATCACCGAGGTTCCGCAGTTCCGCCGCCGGTACTCATTCGCCCACGAGCTCGTGCGGGAGACGCTCTACGACGACGTACCGCCGGGGCGCAGGCTCGAGCTGCACAGGGACGTAGGGCGGCTGCTCGAGACCGTCTACGCAGATGATCTCGACAGGCACATCTCGGAGGTCGCACGGCACCTGTATCTCGCCGCGCCGCTCGGGGAGGCTCTCGACGCTCTCGACTACCTCGTCCGGGCGGGCGAGCGCGCCGCGGCCCTCTTCGCGTACGAAGAGGCAGTCGTCCACTACGGGCGGGCGCTCGAGCTGCTACCGAGCGCGGACGTCTCCGGCGAGCGGCGAACCGAGCTCGAGCTGCGTCTGGGCGACGCCCAGTGGCGCTCGGGCAACGGGACCGGTGCGCGGACGACGTTCGAGAGCGCGATCGAGGAAAGCCGCCTCCTCGGTAACGGCGGGTTACTGGCCCGAGCGACCCTGGGTTATGTCACTGCGCTCGGCGGCTTCCTCCTCTATGCGCGCTTCGAGGTGGGCGGAACGGGCGTCGGCCTCCTCCAGGAGGCGCTCGCGTCGCTGCCGGCAGGGGACAGCTCGCTGCGTGCGCACCTCCTCGCGCACCTGGCGCTCGAAATGTGGTCCGGTCACGAGCCCGTAGAGGAGCGGGTCGCCGTCAGCGAGGAGGCGATCGAGATGGCCCGGCGCCTCGGCGACTCCGAGGCGCTCGTGACCGCTCTCCATGCTCGGCACTGGGTGCTGACGACCCCGGGAATGGCGCTCGAACGGCTCTCCCACACCGGGGAGATGCTCCGCGTCGCCAAGGAGACGATGAACGCTGAGGTCGAGTTCCTGGCGCACAACGCGCGCTTCCACTGCTTCCTCGAGCTCTGTGACCGGCGCGGGATGGACGCGGAAAGCCAGGCGATGACGGAGCTCGCCGACCGACTGCGGCAACCGTTCTACCGCTGGCACACGATCTGCCTGCGCACGCTGCGCGCGACACTCGACGGTCGCTTTGCCGACGCGGAGCGGCTGGCGCAGGATGCGCTCGAGCTCGGCCGGGTGCGCCAGAGCGAGTACGCGGCCTACGTGTTCCGCTACGCGCAAATGCTCGCGCTCCGGTGGGCGCAGGGACGCCTCTCCGAGCACTGGCCCGAGATCCACGATCATGCCGAGCGGTATCCCTGGATCCCGCGCTGGCGAGAGCCGTTAGCCGCCGCCGAGCTCGGCGACGAGGAAATGGCTCGCCGCGAGCTCGACCGTCAGGGCTCCCGCGGCTTCGTCGACCTTCCCCGCGACGGCCTCTGGATTTTGCACCTGGTCTCGCTCGCCGAGGCGGCCGTCCTCGTCGGCGACTTGGTGCGCGCGGCCGAGCTCTACGAGCTCCTCCTGCCGCATGCCGAGGACAACGCCGTCTCGTACACGCAGCAGCCCTTCGGCCCGGTCGCTCTTCGGCTCGGCCAGATCGCCGCTCTCCTGGGGCGCTGGCAGGAGGCGGACCGCCACTTCGCGACCGCGCTCGCCCGGTGCGAACTCCTCGGCGCGCGCGCCATCCGTGCTCGAGTTCTACTCGAGCAAGCCAGCGCGCTGGCGACGCGCGGCGAGCCGGCCGATCTCGGTCGTCTCGAGGCCAATCTCGACGAAGCGGCCCAGCTCTGTGACGAGCTCGCCATACCCGCTCTCCGGGCGCGCGTCGAAGCGCTCCAAGAGCGGTTTTCCGCACCCCCCGCAAGCGTGTTCCGGCGAGAGGGCGACGTCTGGACGATCGTCTACGAGGATGAGACCTTCCGCCTCCGGGACGTGAAGGGGCTCGGCTACATCGCGACCCTACTCGCCAGCCCGGGTAGGCAGGCCCACGTACTCGAGCTCGTGAACGCTTCAGATCCTGTCGGCGGACGGGCGGCGCTGGCGGCGGACGCGGTCGGCGCCCCGTGGTCGTCCGACTTCGCGCCGCTGCTGGACGAGCAGGCGAAGAGGGAGTACGGCCGCAGGCTTGACGAGCTCGAGGACGAGATCGACGAGGCGCGCCGATCGGGCGACGACGATCGTGCGGCCCGGCTCGCCGGCGAGCTCGAGTTCCTCACGCGCGAGCTCCGTTCGGCCGTCGGATTGCACGGCCGCGACCGCACGTTCGCGTCGCCGCAGGAGCGGGCGCGCGTCAGCGTCACGAAAGCCATCAAGACCGCGATCAAGCTCATCGACAAGCACTCGCCAAGCCTCGCAGCGCACCTGGACACGTGCGTTCAGACGGGACGGTTCTGCTCGTACGCCACACCCGGCGCCGCTCCGCCCGAGTGGTTGCTGTGACGCGACGAGACTGAGTGCGTCACAACTGTTCCGTAGCGGTTCACGCCTTTTCAGTGAAGCCCATCCACGAAGGAAGGAGTCGCCATGGCTGAAGCCGTCTACTCTCTCGAGGGCACACTGATCGAGGCGTGCTCCTGCAACGTCAACTGTCCGTGCTGGATCGGCGAGGATCCGGATCTCGGCTACTGCTACGCGATCGTCGCCTACGGGATCGAGCGCGGCCGCATCCGCGACGTCGACGTCTCGGGGCTCAACCTCGTCCTCATCTGCAACATCCCCGGCAACGTCCTCGCCGGCAACTGGCAGATCGTGGCGCTCGTCGACGAGAAGGGGACGGAGGAGCAGCGGAACGCGCTGCTCGAGGCCTTCACGGGCAAGCTCGGCGGGCCGCTCGGCGACCTCTGGGAGGCGCTGATCGGCGAGGTCAAGGGAGTCGAGTTCGTTCCCATCAGCCATCAGGTCGAAGGCGGCGCCGGAGTCCTTCGTGTGGGTGACGTCGTCGAGACGGAGATGGAGCCCTACCGCGGTCCTGACGGGAGCGTCACCACGCTCCAGAACTCCGTCTTTTCGACGGTCCCCGGCTCACCGGCCTGGATCGCCAAGGCGAGCATCAACCGCGTGGACCTCGAGCAGTACGGCATGACCTGGGAGTACTCCGGTCGGAACGCGATCCAGTCGGAGTGGTCGATCGAGCACGCCGCGTGACGGCGGCCGTTTCCGTCCTGGAAGGGAGGCGCCGCGGCGCGCCCGGCCTCGTGATCCTCGCGATCGCCGTCGGCTGGGCCATCGCCCTCGTGGCGGAGCTCACCGGCACTGCCGGGTCGCTCCACCACGACGCGCTCATCGAGGAGGGTCCGCCGCTCTGGGCGGCCCTCCTGCTCTTCCTCGTCGCGTGGCAGGCGATGGTGGCGGCGATGATGCTGCCGTCGAGCCTGCCGCTCATCCGGATGTTCGAGTCCGTGAGCGCGCGCCAGGAGAGACCGCGTCGAGCCCGCGCCGCGTTCCTCGGGGGGTATGCAGTCGTCTGGACGGGCTTCGGCGCACTCGCGTTCCTCGGCGACGCAGGCGTTCATCACACGGTCGATTCCGTGGCGTGGCTCCACGAGCGTCCGTGGCTGATCGGCGGGAGCGTGCTCGCCCTCGCAGGAGCGTTCCAGTTCTCCGACTTGAAGGAGCAGTGTCTCTCGAAATGCCGCCTGCCCGGCCCGTACCTGCTCGCGCATTACCGGCGCGGCGCCAGCAGCGCGTTCAGGCTTGGCTCCGGACACGGCCTCTTCTGTCTGGGCTGCTGCTGGGCGCTGATGCTCGTGATGTTCGCCGCGGGCGTCGCGGTGCTCTGGTGGATGGCGGGGCTCACCGCCGTGATGGTCTACGAGAAGACAGGGCGCTACGGGCGGACGCTGACGCCCGTCCTGGGCGTCGCGCTGCTCGCGCTGTCGGCTGTCGCGTTCGCGCACCCGCCCTGGTTCCCGACGCCCTTCTCACATTGATCGGCCCGAGCAGCCGTCAGATGCTGCTGCCGCAATAGCGGCACTTCGTCGCGGCTACCGGCAGATCGTCTGAGAGGCACGCCGGGCAGGTCTTCGCCGGCAGCGGTTCGCCGAAGACCGTGACACCGCGCCGCCGCTGGTGCGACCGATAAGGAACAACGATGGCGAGGTAGATGACCGCCATGAAGATGATGAAGTAGATGATTGCTGCGATGAACGCGCCGGGTGCGCCGGCACGTGACCCGGGCGACTACAGACCGTGACGCGACCTTCCAGGAGACTTGCACCCAGCCAGCCTGACGAGCGGCGCGTCGCTCATTACATGCTCGACCGTTACACGGTTCACGAACATCAGATGGCGTAACTGGACGTCGCAGGCTCAAATCTTGCCCCGGCTCTGTCGTGAGGCCGTGACGAACGGGGCCTTTCGTTTGCGCGCGGTGGGTGCTATGGACCCGTCTGATGGCCACGGAGCTGGTTGGTCGTGACGAGGAGTTGGCGCAGGTACTCGCCACGCTCGACCACCTGCCGGCGGCCGTCGTCCTCGAGGGCGAGGCAGGTATCGGCAAGACGAGCATCTGGCGAGCCGCACTCGCCGAGCTCGCCGCGGGCGGTGTTCGCGTCCTGTCCACCCGCCCGGCCGAGACCGAGAGTCAGCTCTCGTACGCGGGTCTCGCCGACATCCTCGACCCGGTCCTCGACGAAGCTCTGACGGCGCTCCCGTCGCCGCAGCGGCGCGCGCTCGAGGTTGCGCTGCACCGCGCCGAGCCCGAAGGAGGTCCGCCGGATCAAGCCGCGATCGCGTTCGCCGTGATGGGAGCGCTGCGCGTGGCGACCGAGACCGCTCCGGTCGCCGTCGCCGTTGACGACTTGCAGTGGCTCGACCCGCCGTCGCTGTTCGCGCTCACCTTCGTGGCCGGGCGTCTGCGTCAAGAGGCGGTCGGCTTCCTGCTCGCGTTCCGCAGCGAGCCGTTCGAACGGCCCTCGCTCGGGCTCGAACGCCGGCTCGGCGAGGGGAGCGTGCGGCAAATCCGCCTCGGTCCGCTTAGCCTCGGCGCGCTACACCATCTCCTTCAGACGCGGCTCGGGGTGGTGTTTTCGCGGCCGACACTGCAGCGGGTGCACGAGACATCAGGCGGCAATCCGTTCTTCGCGCTCGAGCTCGCCCGCGCGCTGCACCAGCGGGGTGCCGAGGTGCGGGCGGGCGAACCGCTTCCCGTGCCGGGGGAGCTCCGGGAGCTGCTGCGCGCGCGCCTCGCTGCTCTGCCGCCCGAGGCGGAGGAGCCGCTGCTCGTGGTTGCCTCTCTCTCATCGCCGACCCTCGCCCTCGTCGGCGCCGTAGCGGGAGCGGGCGCGGTCGCCGCCTTAAATCAAGCGGCGGCGGCAGCAGAGCTGCTCGAGCTCGACGGGGAGCGGGTCCGTTTCGCGCACCCCCTGCTCGCCTCGGCGGTGTACTTCGGGGCGGGGGAGGAGCTGCGGCGCGACCTGCACCGGCGGCTTGCCGCGGCCGTCTCCGATCCTGAGCAGCGGGCGCGCCATCTCGCCCTGTCTGCGACACCGCCTGACGCCGAGGTCGCCGCGGCGCTCGAGGCCGCCGCGCGGGCGGCGCTACGTCGGGGCGCTCCGCAGGCAGCTGCGCAACTGGCCGAGCAGGCGCTGAGGCTCACGCCGGCGGAGGACGTCGATGCCCTGCTCCGGCGCAGACTTGATGCGGCTGGCGCGCATTTCGAGAGCGGAGACATGCTCCGGGCGCGTCAGCTATTCGCAGAGTCCGGCGACGCGGCTGCGCCGGGACCGCGTCGTGCTGAGGCGCTCGGGCGCCTCGCGCGCGTCTACCTTTTCGAAGGCAACCGCGGCGCATCCATCGAGCTCTTCCGGCGCGCTCTCGCGGAGGTGGGTGACGACCTCGAGATCCGATCCGAGCTCGAGGAGGGCCTAGCCGTTTCGTACTACTTCAACCGCGAGAACCTGGTCGCGGCTGCAGCGCACGCCCGGTCGGCGGTGGAGGCGGCCCGGGCGCTGGACAGGCCGCGCGCGCTCGCCGAGGCGCTGGCGGCACAGGGACTCGTGGACGGGCTGCTCGGCCGCGCGACCGCCGGAAGGACTTTCGACGAGGCGCTCGCTCTCGAAGAGGCGACTGAGGACCTCCGCGTGCTGCGCCGTCCAAGCTACGCGCATGGCGTGTACCTGATGTGGTCGGACGACCTGGAGGGTGCACGCGATCGGCTCGAAGCCCTCAGTCAGCGTGCGCTCGAGCGCGGCGACGAGAGTACGTTGCCACTGCTGCTGGCCCACCTCAGCGCGATCGACTGTCTCCTCGGCTCCTGGGTGGAGGCGGCCAGGCGGGCGGACGAGAGCTACGACGCGGCGGTCCAGACGGGGCAGCCGCCGCAGCAAGCCTACGCACTCGCCGCGCGAGCCCTCGTCGACGCGCACCTCGGACTCGAGGAGCGGACGCGGGCGGAGGTGGAAGGGGCGCTCGCGCTTGAGCATTCACGCGGCGCCTACGGCAGCGGCACGAGCAGAGCCGCGCTTGCCCTGCTGGAGCTGTCGCTCGAGAATCCGCAGGCGGCACATGATGCGCTCGAGCCGCTCGTGACGCACTATGAAACGGAGGGGATCGCCGAGCCCGGTGCCGCGCGCTTCCTGCCCGACGAGGTTGAGGCGCTCGTCGCGCTCGGCGAGCTCGACCGTGCGCGCTCGATCCTTGCCGGGCTCGACGAACGGGCGCGGCGGCTCGGGCGACATTCGGCGCTCGCGGCAAGCGCCCGCTGCCGCGGCCTCCTCGCTGCCGCCGAGGGCGATCTCGATGGCGCCCTGGCCTTGTTCGGCGAAGCGCTCGAGTCGTACGCGGCGCTTCCGCTGCCCTTCGAGCGGGGGCGGACGCTGCTGGCGCTGGGCGCCGCCCAGCGGAGGGGGAAGCAGCGGAAGGTTGCACGGAAAACGCTCGAGGAGGCCCTAACCGCCTTCGACGAGCTCGGCGCGATGCTCTGGGCGGAGCGGTCGCGACGAGAGCTCAGGCGGATCAGCGGCCGCCCTGCATCGCGGGGAGAGTTGACGCCGACGGAGCGGCGCGTCGCCGAGCTCGTCGCCGAAGGACGGACGAACAAGGAAGTCGCGGCGGCGCTCTACGTGGCACCACGCACTGTCGAGGGCACGCTCTCTCGCGTCTACACGAAGCTCGGGGTCCGCTCACGCACCGAACTCGTGCGGCACCTTGCCGCCAAGCAAAAGTAGCGGCGCTCCGGGCTCAAAGTCACGGGGTTCCCACCTATCGCGTGAGGAGGCGCGCTCGTACCTTCGGTAGCCGATGACCATCGGCCTGAAAGGGAGGAGCGCG